>CAZRKA010000078.1:0-15179 GCA_964600345.1 uncultured Chitinophaga sp.
CTTTTTTATATAAAATCTATGGCAATAAAGGCCTTAAAGTAATAAGTACTATCCTCCTGGTTTTTGCGCTCTTTTATTATTTCCTGATTGCCTTTAAATACGCCGGTCTCTTCAATGAAGGTTTTCTTTCTGCCCTGTTTATGGTTTTTCAGATTTTTGCCTTTGCCGTTGTTTTCATCAGTGCCCTGATTATCTTCTATAAAAAGTAATTCGCTTATTTCCTTATCTTTGATTGACAAATGAAAACTATCACGGCGATATGGCTCTGTCTCATCTGCTTTGAAAGCCGTTCGCAGGATATACAATACCGCCTCGGCACTTCTTCTCCGGTTCAGTTAAATCCGGCATTCTGCGGTGATGCATTATACAGAAACACCAATTACAACCGCCTGATTGCAGGGTATCAGGGCGGCGACCTGATCAACGGCGCACATTCCTTTTTGTCGTACGATGCCTTTCACTGGAATCTGAGCAGCAGTGTCGGCCTACTGGTTCAGGAAAGCCGTCCGGGCAAAGGCCTTCTGGTTCTGCGTTCTGTTTCTGCCCTCTATGCTTACATCATGCCGCTCAATAAAAACATCACTTTAAGATATGGTTTGATAGCCGGCCTCGAATCCAAACAAATGGATGCTGAGATTAGATTCAGATACCTTGAATTCCCGGAGCGCATGGAGCAAGTCGACCCGGTTTACAGAAGCGAATTGAGCGATGGAGTTGGTTTGCACAGAAACAAAAACTACTTCAAATTCGGATTCGGAAGCATCATGGAGACGGCAAATATAGATGCCGGTTTATCAGTGATGAACATCCATCGGCCCGACTGGTCATTATCAGAGAACAACCCGCAAAGGAAACCCGTACTGATCAATGCCCATGCCGTTTACCGTTTCTATCAACAAAAGCACTACCGCGTCAGTGCAAAAACTGTCTTCAGTGCACAGGAAGCTGAAATACAAATGCAGGGTGGATTACAATTCAAAAGCAGGAAATTGATGTGCGCCTTGTTTTACAGGCATCAGTTAGCTTACAAAGCCGAAGCGGCTTATCTGTCTGTCGCTGCCGGGTACAACCTTGCCGGCTTTCAATTGCGCATTGGCAGCGAATACCTGCTCAATTCCCGGCATGCAGGGCCGCAATTTTACCAGCGCATTTCACTGCTATACCTGTTTCACACAAGCGGTGTCAGGGTTTGCAGGCCGGTATTCAGGAAAAAGTTTGCGGATGAGACGTTTTAATAAGTTTTGTAGATAGATATTATAAGCATTATATTGCATTAATTTTTAATGATCAGTTTTGTTTGAGTTTATAAGCTAATTGTACTATTTTGAACATAACACATTTATTTGCTCTCTTGATTCTTAACTGTTCTGCCGTAATAATCAGAGCACAGGCTCCTCCGGTGGATTGGAGTTTTTCTTTTGGCGGAAGCAATATAGAATCTGCATCTAAAATGTCTGAACTCAACGATGGCAGAATCATCGTTTGTGGTTCCACCAGTTCAGATGATAAAGATCTTACTTCCAACAAGGGTGGTTCAGACGCCTGTTTGATACTCATTAACCGGATAGGTAAAAAGATTTGGCATAAAACGTATGGGGGTTCCGGTGAAGATTATTTTGGGGATGTTAAAGTTTGTCAGGATAAAGGTTTTATAATTTGTGGCAGCAGTACATCTTCGGATGGAGACCTGTTAAAAAACAATGGCACACATGATTTATGGGTACTTAAAACAGATACAGCTGGAAACTTAATATGGTCGCGCACGTATGGTGGAAGCAAAATGGACCGGGCTGCAGAAATCAGGGAATTACCGGATGGCGGATACGTGGTAATAGGAACAACAGAATCCAAAGACGGAGATGTAAATGCCAACAAAGGACATGAAAACATCTGGCTTTTAAAACTGGATGTCAATGGTAATATCGTATGGCAGAAAACCTATGGCGGATCAAGAAGCGAGGCAGGTTTAAGTTTAGATATTTGTAAGGACAATGGATTCATTTTATGCGGGTATTCAAGTTCGGACGACGGTGACCTAACCGTACATTACGGAGAGTCAGACATATGGGTCTTAAAGATAAATACATCAGGGAATATCGTATGGCAAAGAAAATATGGTCAGGCAGGCTATGAATCCGGACGTTGCGTCAGAGAATGTAAAGAAGGTGGTTTTATCATTTCAGGAGAGTTCTATCAATTAAATAACTATGGATGGGATATCTGGGTATTAAAATTAAATTCTGCAGGAGGTTTACTATGGGACAGGAAAATTGGCGGTAGTTCCTACGACTGGTCATTTAGTGTGAGTCAATGTGAAGACAATGGATTTATTGTGATTGGGAATGCTGCATCCAGAGATGGTCAGGTAATGGAATCAAAAGGTGAACGCGATATCTGGTTTTTAAAGTTTACTAATTACGGAAACATAGAATGGAGCAAAGCAATAGGCGGCAGTAAATCAGATCATGGTTTTTGTGTACTACAAAGCCAAGATGGTGCTTATCTGGCTTGTGGCAGTAGTTATTCTTCTGACAAAGATTTATTGTCTAACAATGGAGAAACTGATTGGTGGGTAATCAAATTATTGCCGGATCCCTTGATTTTATCTGCCGATAAAGTAGTCTGTATATTTCAGGAATTAAATGTAAAAACCAACAAGCCCGGAAAAATAAAAAGATGGTCAGTTAATGGTCAATTTCAGGGTTACGCAGACAGCTTAAGCATCAAATTTCCTTTGTTGGGAAAATACCTTATAAAAGCTGAGATTGACTCGTTTGGATTTAGTTTAAGAGACAGTATTACGGTATCGGTTATTGACCTGCCGAAATCTTTAGTCCCCGGTAAAATAAAAGGTTGCGAGCCTCTGGATATAAGAGTTTGCCTGAATCTCAATCAAAGTCAGATACGTGCAGGATGGAACGATGGAAATACAGATACTTGCAGGGTATTTACAAAACCCGGAATTTATATAGTAGTGCTGGACAATTCTGTCTGTACAAGTATTGATTCCATAGAAATAATTGAACTAAAGGCTCCTGATTTCCGTATTCTTCAAAGAGATACTCCATGCTTTGAAAATGGTGTTTATACGAAATTGCAGTTAAATGCTGATACTTTTCCAGGAATTACCTGGAGCGACGGAAGCACTGGAAGTGAACTTATAATTTACAAGAGCAACCCTGTGTCCGTAAAAGTAAAAGGCAGTAATTCCTGCATCAGTGAAGCGGGTTTTTCACCGGTGAATGGATGTAAAATGAAAATATTCCTGCCTGAAGCATTTTCTCCCAACAATGACGGATTGAATGACATATTCATATTATATGGAAGTCAGATTGCAGAAGCTAAAATGCAAATTTTCAACCGTTGGGGCGAAATGGTTTTTGAAGGTGATGCTCTGAGAGGATGGGATGGTTATTTTATGGGAGAAATGGTACAGGAAGGCACCTATTTTGTTTGTTTGACAATTCAATCAGTGCAAGACGCATCTGGTGCCAGCCCTTTTCTGTTTTTAAGTCAAAAGGTGATACTCCTTTACTGACAAATTAGATACACTTACTCAACGATATTTCAGAAGCTATTTTCCATGAGGCTTCTTTGTCATTCATACCCCATTACCAGATTTTAATACTAAGTCATAGCATTACACTTTTACAGCCGGGTAAACAATTTTACCAGCGCATTTCACTGCTATACCTGTTTCACACAAGCGGTGTCAGGGTTTGCAGGCCGGTATTCAGGAAAAAGTTTGCGGATGAGACGTTCTGAATCGTCCTTAAAGCCCTGCATTCTTCGTTTTTTAAAATACGACCCGCATCCCTTAATTTTGTCTGTTTATGAGACACAGATTATCCTTGCTACTGACCTTAATGCTCCTGCTAAACCACAGTTTTGCACGCAGTCCTAAGAAAATATACATCCGTAAAACGTTTTGTTCGGTAGATAAGCATGCCTGCAATTACGCTCTGATATACAAAAACGACAGCGGCGTGAGGCTGGACTTTTACGATTGTAAGGACCGCCTGAAGATCAGGAGGAACTACGCCGCCGGACTGCGGGTTAAAAAAGACCTGCTCTGCGGCAACCAAAGCATGTTACACGGCGAAGAGGTTTATTACGACACTGCGGGCAATATAAGAGAACGCAACTATTACCACAATGGATACCTCACAGGGAAGACCTTTACTTACCACAGCAATGGTCAGACAGCTTCAGAAGGAAAGTATGTCGACGGACACAAGTCGGGCGTGTTCAGGTATTACGACACCAGCGGTCAACTGACCGGAGAAAATACTTTCAAAAGAGGGAATCGTTTTGATGGAATCTGGAAAGACCATTATCCGAATGGCTTTGTACATGTTTCTTATTACCGCGATATGAAACTGCTGCGAACTGCGGTTTTGAAGAGTAATGGTGATACCTCCTCTGTTTACCACTTTCGCTGGGATGGATTTGACCGTATGATTGCAACCATGGATGTTTACTATGACAATCGTTTTGCCTATAAACGTCCGTTTGCACCCAATTACCGCGACTCCTTTTTCCTGGATTATAAGCAGGACAGCATGAAAAAGTTCAAAGACACTGTGAATAACAGAGATATTACCTTTATTGGGGGAATGAACGGATTGAATACCTTTCTGGAAGACAATCTCGACTATCCTTCCTCAGCAATAAATGACGAAGAAGAAGGAAAGGTTATCGTAAATATGCTGTTCGGCAAGGAAGGTATACTGCTGGATGTGTTTAGTCGCTCTGAAGTCGATGCAGCCTTGGTGCAGGAGGCTATCAGAGTAATCCTTGAAACTGAGGGTATGTGGCTATTCGCCATGCGCGACGGCAAACCTGTAATGTTAAGGGCAAGAATTCCGATTAGTTTTATTATAAGAGGCTATTAACGGATTGTTGGTGATAACACCAACAATAAGAGAGTCATTTTTGTGGCGAGCCATTCTAATGGTTATTATACTAATTGAGTAGCAGAATAATTCTTAGTATAACTCAATCGGAAACCCAGATGAAAATGATGTTGGTGTTATCACCAACATCTTCCGAAATAAATAATATAGCGATGATTACGGAAGGTTGGTGATAACACCAACAATATAATAATCATGGGGGTAGCGAGACATACTAATGGTAATTAGATAATCGAGTACCCTAATAATACTTTTGGAAACATTTCACTCGTAACCGAAATAATAATGATGTTGGTGTTATACTCCCATAATCCACCGAAACCCCTGTGCTGGTGGCCGTTGGTCTTGAGAGCGCTCGCTAAACTCGCTAAGTTCCCCGACATCTTTCCGAAATTAATAGAATTCATTCAACTCTCAGGGAAAAGCATTTACTTTGAAAAACAATAATAGAGACTGGTCTCAAAAATAAACTATGGTACTCAGTAAAGTCAATATCAACGAGAAACTCGCTTTAGTCAACGGTTACTGGAATCCCGGCATAGCGGCAGAACTCAATGGTCAGCATGTGAAACTTGTTAAGTTCAAAGGCGAATTCGTCTGGCATTCGCACGAGCATGAAGACGAGATGTTTCTGGTACTGAAGGGCAGTTTTACCATGCAGTTCAGAACCCACAGCGTTACAGTGAATGAAAACGAATTCATTGTTGTACCCAGGGGAATAGAACATTGCCCGCTGGCAGAGGAAGAAGTATCTGTGATGTTGTTTGAGCCTGCCTCTACCCTTAATACAGGCGACGCAGATTCTGAATTGCGCAAAACAGATCTTGAAAGAATATAATTCATGTTCTCAAAAAGTCTCAGGTTCATATTTGTCAGTTTATGTCTTCTTATAGGACTATACCCTCTTATCTATGCGTTTATCGACAGGCGTTTCGGACTCCTGAGTACAAAATCCGAAGCCCTGCTTGCCGATACAGTTTGGAACCCGGCTTTTTACACCCATATCAGTCTGGGCGGACTGGCATTGCTGACCGGGTGGATACAATTCAACAAACAATTCAGAGACAATAAACCAAAAACACACAGAAACATTGGCAGGATTTATCTTGTATCCGTGCTCCTAAGCGGAATTTCCGGCATCTATATTGCCCTTTTTGCCACGGGAGGATTTATCAGCAGCTTTGGTTTTATTTGTCTTGGCATTATCTGGTTGTTCAGCAGCGGCAATGCTTACCGTTTAATTCTCAAAAAAGACCTTTTGCAACACAGGATATGGATGGGCCACAGTTATGCCGCCTGTTTTGCAGCAGTCACTTTAAGAATATGGTTGCCACTGCTGATTGCCATGACAGGCGAATTTGATTCAGCATACAGAATTGTCGCTTGGCTGTGCTGGATTCCTAACATGTTATATTCTTCTTATCTTCACAGACTCATACTTGATCAGGAAAATATAATGAAAATCAGAAGCTGATGGAAACACAAAAGAACAATCCCCTTCACGGCTTAACGCTGGAAGCAATCCTTACCTGGATGGTTGAAACCAGGGGTTGGGATTACCTGGCTCAGGAAATCAATATCAATTGTTTCAAAAGTAATCCGAGTATCAGGTCCAGCCTTGGTTTTCTCAGAAAAACACCCTGGGCCAGAGCTAAAGTGGAAAGCCTTTACCTCTATCTGAAACGACAGGAGAAAAAAGGATTGTAAGACTTCCGGGATATTTCAGTTTGAAGTCTGCACCTCACAGAACCACTTAAATTTCATATTTGCAGCAAATCCTGTTTTAAGGATGTCTAAAGAATAAAGTCGGGGCGACTTTTTAAAGCAATTCTATCGCTTATGTTCCGAAAACACCTGAGCATCCGCATCGACAATCCCTGCAGCGAGAACTGGGAAAACATGACCCCGTTTGAAAGAGGCCGTTTCTGTTACAGCTGTTCAAAACAGGTAATTGATTTTACGGCCATGAAAGATGCAGAGATCGTGGCTTACTTCAGGAAACACTCGAATGTATGCGGCAGATTAAATGAAGAGCAACTCGACAGAAATTTGCTTCCCTATACCAGAAAACAAACGCTATTCGGGAAAGCCGTCGCGGCAGTTGTGCTTTTATTTCAAACTTTCCTGACTGAAGCACAAACACAGAATGCCAAACCACATGCAATTATTCAGGAGTCAGTCCGGACCAACAATCATAGGGTATCAGAATGCACTAAGCTGATTCCCGGGGACAGCGGTGCATTCAAAATTAAAATTTTAGTTAAAGATTTCGAAACCAATCAAGCAATACAAGATGCAATCATCTTGATAAATGGTGATACCGTTGAATGCAAGACAGGGTTTTACGGCTGGATTGAGATCGAACTGCCGATAGCTTTAAAAGACAGTAGTATCAATTTAAATGTATTTAAGAAGGGATACCAACATTATCAGCATGAAACAATACTGGATAGCAAAATCATTGCAATATCACTGAATAAAATGAAAGTCAGGGCATTTGTGGGACTTATGACTTCTGAAACCATCATTATTGAAAGTGATCCTCAAAGTCATTCTGCAAAGGAGTTTTACAGAAGAAATCCCGGCATGTTCAGGGACTTTTAATTCAAATACTATGTTCAGAAAATACTTCGGCATACAAATCGACAATCCCTGCAGCGAGAACTGGGAAAACATGACCCCGTCTGAAAGAGGACGTTTCTGCAATAGCTGTTCAAAACAGGTGGTCGACTTTTCTGTCATGAGCGATGCCGATATTGTAGCATATTTCAAAAAGCACAAAAATGTATGCGGCAGATTTGCTGAAGAACAACTCGACAGAAATTTATTGCTATACAACAGAAAACAAACCCTGTTCGGAAAAGCCATTGCGGCAGTAATGCTCTTGTTTCAGACTTTCATTGCCGAAGCGCAGACGGATAATGTCAAACCGAAGGCAATTATTCAGCAGCCGTTTAATTACAATAATCATCAGCTACCTTCATGCAGTAAACAGATTCCGGGTGACAGTGGTGTATTTACTTTTCAAATTGTGCTGTTTGATTCATATACTTCAGAACCAATTCAAAATGCCAGGGTATATATTAACGGAGATACAATCGAATGCCTGACAAGCACTGCCGGGAAATTAACGGTAGAAATGCCCATAGCTTTTAAGGACAGCAGTGTGCAATTAACAATAACCAAGGAAGGATATATAGACTACCAACATGAAATTTTACTGGATACCAGAGTTTACCGTATATCCATGGTAACTCATAAGGTAATGACTCTTACAGCAGGTGCTGCTACTACTATATCAACCAAATATGAAAAGACAAAAACCAAAGATCAATCTAAAGACCTTTACCGCAAGTATCCCGGATTGTTCAGAGATTTTTAATCCAATATAGCATGTTCAGAAAATACTTCGGCATACAACTTGACAATCCCTGCAGCGAAAACTGGGACAACATGACCCCGTCTGAAAGTGGACGTTTCTGCAATAGCTGTTCAAAACAGGTGGTCGATTTTACGGCCATGAGCGATGCCGCCATAGTAGCTTATTTCAAAAAGCATAAAAATGTATGCGGCAGATTTGCTGAAGAACAACTCGAAAGGAATTTATTGCCATACAACAGAAAACAAACCCTGTTAGGAAAAGCCATTGCGGCAGTAATGCTCTTGTTTCAGACTTTCATTGCCGGGGCGCAGACAGATAATGCCATACCAAAGGCTGTAATTGAGCAGAAGGCACAAAGCAAGCAAAACTTTGAATCTGAGTGTAGCAAAATGATACCGGGTGACAGCGGTGCTTATAAAATAAAAATTCTTGTAATAGATTCTAACTCATTCGAACCAATAAAAAATGCAAGGGTACTTATAAACGGCGATATGGTCGAATGCCAGACGAATTTAGAAGGCTGGATTGTAATCGAACTACCCACGGCCATGAAAGACAGTACCGTTAAATTGACTGTCATCAAGGAAGGCTACCACATTCATGTGCTTGAAAAATTACCTGACACACAAGTCTTCGCAGTTCCACTTTTAAGAAAGTCTTCCCCAAAAATGCACTTTGGAGGAGCATCGTCCAGGACAATAAACACAAGCTCTCATTCCAGAATAGACATTCAGCGTCACTTTCCGGGTCTTTTCAGAGACTTTTAATTCATACAATTATGTTCAGAAAATACTTCGGCATACAACTTGACAATCCATGCAGCGAGAACTGGGTGAAGATGACACCCTCCGAACGGGGTCGATTCTGTAACAGCTGTTCAAAACAGGTGGTCGACTTTTCTGTCATGAGCGATGCCGATATTGTAGCATATTTCAAAAAGCACAAAAATGTATGCGGCAGATTTGCTGAAGAACAACTCGAAAGGAATTTACTACCATACTCCAGAAAACAAACTTTGTTAGGGAAAGCCATTGCGGCAGTAATGCTCTTATTTCAAACTTTCATTGCCGAGGCGCATACAGATAATGTCAAACCAAAGGCGGTTTTTGAGCAGTCGGCTCAGGACAAGCAAAATTATGGCTCAGAATGCAGCAAACTAATTCCGGGCGACAGCAATGTATTTATTATTCATTTAGACGTGTCCGATGCTTATACTTCAGATCCAATACACAATGCAAGAGTTTTTATTAACGGAGACACTGTCGAATGTCTGACTTCTGATGTCGGAACTTTAATAGTGGAGCTCCCTATTGCTTTTAAAGACAGCAGTGTGAAGTTAACAGTTATCAAGGAAGGATATAGAACTTATCATCACAAAATCTTACTTGATACAAGGGTTTATTTTATATCCTTAACCGGTGATGGTGAAGAATTGCGTGTTGCAGGTATAGTAAAAACCAGCCGCAAATGTAATATGATAATTGAAGATAAAACAGTAGACCTATACCGTAAATATCCGGGGCTGTTCAGGGACTTTTAATTCAAATACCATGTTCAGAAAATACTTCGGCATACAGCTTGACAATCCCTGCAGCGAGGGTTGGGAAAACATGTTACCCGCCGATCGCGGCCGCTTTTGCAATAGCTGTTCAAAACAGGTAATTGATTTTACGGCCATGAAAGATGCAGAAATCATGGCTTACTTCAGGAAACACAAAAATGTGTGTGGACGCATACACCGGGATCAGATGGATCGCAATCTGCTGCCAACCGGTGAAAGACAAAGTTTTCTTAAAAGAGCATTCGCCGCCATGCTGCTGATGTTCCAGTCTTTGATCAGTGAGGCACAAACCGCCGACAGCAGCACTCGTTCTGTGGTAGTTGTGGATGAAGATTTAAACGACTACTCTACGCCAATATGTACCAATAAAATTCCGGGAGACAGTGGATTCTTTAAAACGACTTTACAGGTGATTGACAGTGAAGACAAAAGTACAATATTCAATGCCCGTATCATACTGAATGGCGACACGCTTGAATGCAGGACATCCACTGATGGAAAACTGATTTTCGAACTGCCCTTGCATTACAAAGACAGTACTGTTAACCTGAAAGTAATGAAGGATGATTATGTGGTTTACAATCATGACATGCTGCTGGATGGCAATCTGTTCATCATCATGCTCACCAAAGTTATTCGAGGAAGTAAGAACACTATTGAAGGAAATATAATTATTAATACAAGTACCCGCACCGGCAGACAGAGGCCGGACAATGATTTGTACAGAAAATATCCGGGGCTGTTCCGCGATTTTTAACCAGATTGAGGCATGCGGCAATCCCTTTCATTAATACCTCTTTAAGCTTATCATTCTTTCCTGCCTCAGAAACATTCTCTGTGATAAAAATTTTGTTTTATTGAGTCAGCGCCTTAAACTTGTGCTATAATTTATCTATTTCTTTTATGACCAGAAGCGAACACCTTCAATTTTGCCAGCAATGCCTTAACAGAAAATTTGACAAGACCCACGGACTGGTATGCGGTCTGACAGGCAATATCGCCGACTTTGATCCCGTATGCGAAAACTTTGCAGAAGACAAGGCAGCTGTTGCCCGAGCTGTTTCAGAATCCGTACCGCAAACTGTCGACCGCAGTGGGGCCAACAAAGACATGATTTGGGGAGCCATCTGGTGTGTTGGCGGCATTATTGGCACTGTAGCCAATACCGGCTATATCTTCTGGGGAGCTATCGTGTTTGGTGCTATTCAGTTTTTCAGAGGACTCAGCAGGATGAATTAAGTGCTCTTATTTCTTAACTACTTTTCTTTATAACACCATCTGAGATATTGCCCCTGCAATAGCTAAACTTTCAGCAATTCTTTTGCATTTTTCTTGGCGATGGCAGTTGATTCGTTGCCGCTTAACATCTTGGCCAGCTCTTCTATCCTTTCCTGTTTATCCAGTTGTTTCAGGTAAGATACTGTTGTGTTCTGTTCTTCTTTTTTACCTACCATGAAATGTGCAGCGCCGTATCCCGCAACCTGCGGCAGATGGGTAATGGCTATTACCTGATGTCCGCCTGATATCTCTCTGAACATTCTGCCTATGGTATCGGCCACCTTGCCTGATACACCGGTGTCTATCTCGTCGAAAACCAGGGTATTCAGTTTCTTGTGTTTTGCTTCAATGCTTCGGATACACAAAGCCAGACGGCTTAACTCACCACCCGATGCCACCTTGTTCAAAGCCTGCAAGGGCATACCCAGGTTGGCACTGAAACGTATCTGCAAATCGCTGCTTCCGTATTCATTGATATCTTCTGTTTCATTCAGACTGAATTCAATTTCAGCATTGGGCATCTCCAGAGATTTAAGCAAGTGTTTCAATTCGTTTTTTAAATCTGTTGCCGCTTTCAGCCTTTGCAGGTGCAGTTTATCTGCAATCGACTTAAGCGATTTGAGCAGGTCTTTATTCTTCAATCCAAGCGCTTCAAGTTCCTGATCGGTATTACCGATGGCAAACAACTGATCGGCCAGCTTTTCGTTGATTACAAACAATTCATTAAACGTAGCAGCCGCGTGTTTTCTCTTTAAATTCTGTATCAGACTAAGTCTCTCGTTAATCAGCTCCAGTCTTCCGGGATCTGCCTGCACCATCTCGCGCAAATCAATTGCATCAGAACTGATGTCTTTTAACTCTACCAATACGGATTGAAGTCTGGAAGCACTTGTAGCTGCCAGCGGATGAATATCTGCAATCCCCTTGAACTTATTTCTGAGTTGGGTTAAGACAGATTCCATAGATTGCTCCGAATCACTTAAAGTATTCACCAACTGATCGCATGTTGTATTCAGAACTTCGGCGTTGCCAAGTATTTTAAGTTCTGCTTCCAGATTGTCTTCTTCGTTCTCCTTCAATGCAGCAGTTTCAAATTCATTGAGCAGAAAATTGAGATAATCCTTTTCCTTCAGCAAACTGTCCTGCCTTGCCTTCAGTTCGTTTATTTTTTTTTCATTGCTGCGGAATAATTTGTATTGATTCCTGTATTCGCCTAAGGCCGTATTATTGCCGGCAAAGGTATCGAGCAAACCGAACTGAAAACCGCGTTCATTTAATTCGGTGTTTTCGTGCTGCGAGTGTATGCTTACCAGGGTATCGCTCAATATCCTCAGCTGCTGCAGCGATACGGGTGTGTCGTTGATAAATGTCCTCGTCTTCCCGTTTGTATTGATTTCCCTTCGTATGATGGTCAGCGCTTCGAAATCGATGTCCAGTTCCTGAAACACCGCTTCATACTGTTCAATATCCAGCGCAAACTCGCCTTCAACTATGCATTTTTCGCCCCATTCGCTTTGTGTTTTGATATCTGCGCGACTGCCAAGAATAAGATTCAGGGCATCCAGAATGATAGACTTACCGGCGCCTGTTTCTCCCGTAACGATATTGAGACCGTGAACCGGTTCGAAAACCATGTGCCTGATGATGGCAAAATTGTGAATGGTCAGTTTCAGCAGCATCAGTTACTTAATATTCTGGATAGGTTCCAGAGTGTTTTGTCTATTGACTTAGTTTTGGAAATGGCATCTGCAAACGGCGTTACCACCACTTCTTTGTTGATGACTCCTACACAAACATTTGAATTGCCCGCTATCAGTTGCTCAACTGCCGCATTGCCGAGCGTTGCCGCAAGTATCCTGTCGTTGGCTGACGGTTTACCGCCGCGCTGTATATGTCCGAGTACCGATACCCTGATATCGTATTCGGGAAACTGTGTTTTAAACTTGTCTGAAATGACAAATGCATTGCCCTCATTCTCTCCTTCTGCCACTACGATGATGCTGAATTCCTTTTTCCGTTTCGACTTGTTCTGAAAATGTCTGATCAATCCTTCAAAATCGTTCATTATTTCGGGCAGCAGTATCCCTTCAGCGCCACCGGCTATACCCGAATTGAGCGCGATGAATCCGCTGTCCCTTCCCATCACTTCAATAAAGAATACCCTGTTGTACGATTCGGCGATATCCCTTATTCTGTCTATGGCATCCAGGGCAGTGTTTACTGCCGTGTCAAATCCAATGGTATAATCGGTGCCATAGAGGTCGTTGTCTATGGTACCCGGTGCACCAACCGAAGGAATACCGTATTCGCCGTGAAAAATACCGGCACCGGTATAAGTCCCGTCGCCGCCGATGCATACAAGGGCGTCAATGCCGTGTTTTTTTAGTTGATCGAAAGCTCTTTTTCTTCCTTCCGGCTGCATGAAATCCTTACTTCTGGCGGTCTTCAGAATTGTGCCGCCATACTGTATGATATTGGCCACATCCTTATTCTCAAGTTGTATGATATCACCTTCTATCATACCCTGATATCCTCTTCTGATTCCGCTTACTTCAATACCGTGATATGTAGCCGATCTGACCACTGCACGTATGCATGCATTCATGCCCGGAGAATCGCCTCCTGAAGTAAAAACGCCAAGTCTTTTCATGAGTCACAAAGTTGCAAAAAAAAGCCGACATTGCTGCCGGCTTTTCAATAAATATTTTGCGTTTATTTAAGCGTAAACTTGGTAGTTCCTATCTTATATCCTTCAGTGAAAATTTCGACAGTGTATTCGCCTTTTCCGAAAGCACCCTGCTTTTTACAATACACTACATTATCCTGCTTTTCGTTCTGGTAATCGATGGTTTTTTTCTCGGTGTAAAGGGTTTCTGTACCGTCTACTTTAGTGGTTTGCATCTTGCCTGTGATTGGCGAACCGTCCGGTCCGATGATTTTCACGAATATATCCTTATCGCCCGGATCAGAAACAGCATTTTTATCGAGCGTAAACCTGACGCGAATCTCTTCTACTTTAGAAGCTCTGTCGGTTTCAACCTCTTTCTTTCCGAACATTTTTCTTTCTCTGACACCTGAAGCTGAGATAGAAGATGCATGCAGTCTTTTAGCCAGACCGATGGTTTTGTCTTTGCCTTCTATCATTTTGGCCTGCTCGGCGGTTCTTAACTGTTCGCTGGTAAGTGATTCTGTCAGTCCTGCATTTTCTGCCGTAAGTTCCTCGTTTTTCTGTGTCAGCTCAGCTATTTTGAGTTTATACTCTTCAATCTGTGCTCTCAGGTTGAGGATTTCTTCTTTGGCTTTTTTGAACTCTGCATCAGACAGCTTTCCTTTATTGAGCAGAAGTTTAATCTGTTTGATTTTCTGTTCGATGGCGTTGTCTTTTTCTGTCAGCTGTTCGTTGAGGCTCTGATTTTCCGAACGCATGGCTTCCAGTTCTGCGATCTGCTGATCAAGTTCTTTTTGTAAAACATTTTTGTCGTTGGTAAGGGTTGCATTCTGAATTTTCAGTTGTTCCTTTTCTTTAGTGCCCAACCACAGATTAATACCAATACCGATGTTCAATGCAAGCAATGCCCCTATCAGTATCATGAGATACGTTTTACTCTTCTTGTCTTTTTCGTTTTGCTGAATTTCCATTTCGTAATTGATTAAAGTACAAATTTATACAAAAATACTAAAAATTCCTCATGGTTTTTCACAAGTTATGCTTGATTTCTTCCAAAAAAGACTTCAGTTTTTCGAGACTTTTCAGGATTTCCGTGTTTTTATCCTGCACATTTCTATGGCTTTCCATATACTCATTAGCGCCCTGCAGGGTATAGCCCTTCTCTTTGACTATATAGTGTATGGTTTTCAGGTCTTCAATGTTCTTTTCTGTGTATAATCTGTCGCCTTTCCGGTTTTTTTGAAGGTCGCTCAGGCAGTCGAACTCCTTCTCCCAGAATCGCAGCAGCGATGGCGCTACACCAAGAATAGACGAAACCTCGCCCATTTTGTAGAACATTTTCTTTACTTCGTTGTCGTCT
Organism: uncultured Chitinophaga sp.; assembly: GCA_964600345.1. Lineage (GTDB taxonomy): Bacteria > Bacteroidota > Bacteroidia > NS11-12g > UBA955 > JABMMZ01. The sequence continues at coordinate 15,166 of CAZRKA010000078.1, forward strand.
TTTAGTTTTGGCAT
>CAZRKA010000079.1:0-14910 GCA_964600345.1 uncultured Chitinophaga sp.
CTGCAAATGATTTAAAAGTTAGTTTAAAACGGTCAACCGTATTTAGGCATCGACATCTCTTTAGTCTTTAGTCTCTAATCTTTAGTCTCTGATCAATTTAGTCTTTCCTCCCTTTCCCCTATTTTTGCACCATGGAAATCATCAAACAGGGACTTGATGTGTTACTTCACCTCAATGTGTATCTCAAAGACTGGATTGGCGAATACGGGTTCTGGATTTACGGCATACTATTTCTGATTATCTTTGTGGAAACCGGTCTGGTCGTAATGCCTTTGCTGCCCGGCGACTCACTACTTTTTGCAGCAGGTGCACTGGCAGCTTCAGAAGGAAGCCTTAATATTGCCATTCTGATTCCACTGCTGATGCTGGCCGCCCTGCTTGGCGACAATACCAATTACTTTATCGGCAAGTTCTTTGGCAAACTGATTAAAAGCAAGGAGAAAATCCTTTTCCTGAAACGACAGCACATAGAAAAAACAGAAGCCTATTACGATAAATACGGCGGAAAAACCGTCATTATTGCACGCTTCATCCCTATCGTCAGAACAGTAGCACCTTTTGTCGCCGGAGCCGGTTCCATGCAGTACCGCAAATATATCATTAACTGTGTACTGGGTGCAACTCTCTGGGTTGGTGGTGTTACCATACTCGGTTATCTGCTGGGTAAAAACGAATTCGTACAAACCAATTTCGAACTGGTTATCTTCGGCATCATCGGTATTTCATTACTTCCTATACTCGTTGAATTTATAAGGGCAAAGGCCGGGAAGAAAGATGCCGTGATCGAAACCATAGACGAGATCGAAAAACAATAATTCCTTGACATCATGCCCCTGCTGGGACTGACAGGTTATCCGCTTTCGCATTCCTTCTCGCCTGCGTACTTCAGGCAAAAGTTTGAAGATGAGGGCTTGTCTGACTGGGATTACCGTCTTTTTCCGCTAATTGATGCCGATTTGATTCCAGGACTGACTGCTTTAGAAAAAAAACTAATAGCCCTCAACATCACCATTCCGCACAAACAGGCTGTGCTAAAACATTGTCAATACCTCTCTGATGATGTTAAGACCATAGGTGCAGCAAATCTGATACTGATAAACCGGACAGAAGGCAAAAACCCGGAGCTGTATGCACACAATACCGATCATTACGGCTTTATTACAAGTTTGAAAAACAGCTTGCCGGATCTGAACGGGAGGGCATTGATACTTGGGAACGGGGGCTCTTCGAAAGCAGTCGCCTATGCACTAAGCTGTGCCGGTATGCCTTTCGACATCGCCGGCAGGAACTTAAAACTCAAATACCATAATGTCCTGCTTCAAAATTACCGTCTGATAGTGAACTGTACGCCCGTTGGCATGAAAACCGAGCAGGGCGGTGATGAACTGCTACCCCTGAATTATGAAGCCATCAACGACTTACATTTTTTTTATGACCTGGTTTATAATCCTGAAACAACAGCCATGATGAAGAAATTTTCGGATAAAGAAGCCACGGTGAAAAACGGACTGGAAATGTTGCATTTACAAGCGGACAGAGGCTGGGAAATTATAAAAGCTCATTACAGGGATATCGATACCTGATTGCCATATTCCTTAATTATATGTAACTTGCAACTAATTTAGCGTAATTTACGTCTAAATAACTGATTGAAAAGACTTTTACTGTTTTTATCTCTTGTCTTTGTCACAAGTACATTTGCCACCCATATTGTGGGCGGAGAAATGACTTATACCTACCTGGGTAATAATCAGTACCGCGTAAAGTTGATGTTATACATCGATTGCTTTAACGGCAGTACCGCCGCTATTGCTCAGGACCAGCTTGCGAACTTCGCCGTTTTCGAGGGCGATTCGGGTAAATATCTCAGCAATTTATGTCAGAGTGTTGCAAGAGGCAATCCGGTAAGGGTGTCCAAAACCAATTACAACTGTATCAAAATATCACCCGACGCCTGCGTGGATGCCTACGAATATGTCACTAATATGACCTTACCGCCTGTCAAAGGCGGCTATTATATCAGCTTTCAGAGGTGTTGCCGCAACAATACAATAGTCAATTTAATCAGTCCGCTTTCTACAGGTGAGAATATATGGACCAGAGTAAATGATACCACCGGAATAGGATTCAATTCAAGTCCGGAATTCAAAAACCTGCCCCCCAATTTTCTTTGCACCAATACCCCGCTTATTTTCGACCACTCCGCTACCGATGCAGACGGCGATAGTCTGGCTTATGCCTTCTTCCATCCATATACGGGTGCTACTACCAACAATCCACGGCCAAGTTGTGTTCAGTATGAAGCACCGCCTTTTTCGCAGGTGGCATTCGAAAGCGGTTACGGACCGCCAAACGCCATTCCATCTTCTCCTGCCATCAACCTCAACGCTGAAACAGGATTGTTAAAACTGACACCTACCATGGAAGGTCAGTTTGTTGTAGGCATACTGGTCAAGGAATTCCGCAATGGCGTATTGATAGGACATACCCGCCGGGATTACCAGTTTAACGTGCAGAACTGTGTTTTCGAAACTACTTCTGCTTTTGTAACTCCCAGTGTCAATTGCAACCGCGAGGTTTTCTTTACCAATAACTCGCAAAATGCAGACACCTATTTCTGGGAATTCGGTGATACCACTACCCTTGCCGACACTTCGGTGTTGCAAACGGGATACTACCGCTATCCGACTGCAGGCACTTACCTTGTAAAACTCAAGGCCGCTAAAGGCAACTGCGTCGACTCCATTAAAAAGAATGTGACGGTATTCGACCGCATACAATTTGAACTGCCCGCTGATTTTTTCCTCTGCCGCAACAAGAATATTTTGCTTCAACCCGATACCTTTTACCGCCAGGCCATTTATTTGTGGAGTAACGGCAGCACCGACAGTAGTATCAAAGTTTCGGGCGGCGGCACATACTGGCTCAACGTTAAACTGGGCAACTGTAACACCTACGATACAGTCAATATCAATCTCGACAATTTAAATGTTGCATTGATTTCAGACAGCCTTATCTGCAATCCGCTGACGCATCATCCCGAAGCCCGACTCAATGTCATAGGCGATTTTCTGAGCATCAACTGGAAATCGGATCCGGATGTCACCGACGACAATTATCACGACAGCACACTTCACATCAACGATGGTGGAAATTTTGTGGTATACGGACTGAATAAAAACAACTGCCCTTATGCCGATTCGGTAGATGTCGACAAATTAAACATTAAGGGCTGGTTCAGAACAGGCAATGTATTTACCCCGAATTCGGATGGCATTAACGACGCATTTCCGGAAATCAATCCTCCTTATAATTACCACCTCATCATATACAACCGCTGGGGCATAGAAATCTTCAACGAAGAAAATAAACCCTGGCTGGCATTCGAATTTCCTACTGGCAGCTATTATTTCTTCATTGAGATGGAAGCCTGCGGCAGCAAGGAAAAATCGCACGGAGTGGTAAGGGTGATTCGCTGATAAGCAAATTCCTCCGCCGGCGGGGTAGCAAAGAGTGCAGTGCCTCAAAAACTGATTTCGTTTGGAGATAATGTTTTGATTTTTAGCAATAAATCCCTTTATTTGAATCCCTTAACCACAATAAAAACAAATAATTTATGAACTTTTTAGCTGTTCTGGTCGCTGCCTTAGCGCCACTTCTTGTCGGTTTTATCTGGTACAATCCCAAAGTTTTTGGCACAGCCTGGATGCGCTCCATCGGCGTTGAGAATCCCGACGACATGAAAGCGGGTGCCAACATGGCGGTCATTTTCGGACTGTCCACTTTTTTTGCGCTGTTGCTTGCCCTTTCAATGCAGCCTCTGGTGATACATCAATCGGGCCTCATGTCTTTGCTGGCCGATCTTCCCGAAGCAAGAGAATCAGGCGCTAAGATTGAACTGTTTTTGAACGGCACATCCATTGCATTTGAGAACAAGTTCAGAAGCTTCGGACACGGTGCCTTTCACGGCTGCCTCTATGGCTTCTTCATCGCTGTTCCTTTGATAGGCACCAACGCTTTATTCGAACGCCGCGGCTTCAAATACATCGCCATCAATGCCGGCTACTGGATAGTGAGCATGATGTTGATGGGCGGTATTATCTGCGCGTGGAAGTAAGACATAGGCTTATCCATTGGACTTAAAATCCTTTTTTTGAAACCAGTTTAAATAAGTTTTCGCCTGAGGCTTATACATTATGGATTATGCCTTGTGCTATAATTACCCTGGGGGTTATACCGTATTGTCATGTTATGTTTCACACCCGATTTAGACGAAACAATACAGGGAACTTTGCGGAAAATGTTCTTTTTTCTGTAATTTCATATTATCAACCTTACACCGCCAAGATCAGACACTTTGTGAGCAAACTTATCACCCGGTGATGATATGAACATAAAATTAGTCGGGATATTCCATTCTTTACTTAAGGATTGAATTATTTCCGGCCCGAAGCTGCCGGGTATCCTTACAAAATCAATTTCCAGTTCAGGATACGCTCTGTCAAGTACTTCTATGTCGGAAAGAAATTTCTCCGAAACCCCTGTATCATCTTTATAGATGTTAACAATTTTGAGTTTATTGGTAATTTCGTTTTCGATGACATAAATGATTACTTTATTCAGAACAGAAATATCATCGGCCTTGGTAAAATATACGAATTGCTGACGTGTTAATTTATTCAGGTATTTACGTAAATACAAACGACCTGAAATGCTCATTCTTTTTAAAAGATCAAATACACTATCCATGACAACCATCAGATACTGTAGGATTTTATTCCTGTTAAGCAGGACAATCATAAGAACTACCGCAGGAACAAAGTACTGAATAAAAATAACCAGATATCCGGGATGCATGCGAATATTGCCATACAAAGCGGACAATACGGCAAATGCTGCTATTGTAACTGCCAGCGGACTCGCATATTCGGGACGTGGCAATCGGCTTCGCTTAATTTTTAACAGGAAATTTCCCCAGGCAAAATAAACCATCACCAAAAGAAATGAGATGGTGTAAACGCCTGCCAGCGGACCGAGCTTTCCCTTTGTAATGAACAATACCGAAGCACACAGTAAATAGAAAAACAATAAAATCCTATAAGGACTTCCCCTTTTGTTTTCCTTTAATAAAAACTGAGGCAATATACGGTCGAGTGTCATTCTTTTAATCAGACCACTGACTCCGACAAATGAAGTAAGTACCGCCCCGCTTAAAACTAAAACGGCATCGATAGAAATAAATGTTGCCAATGCCGGTCCTCCGGTTTTACTGCCCATATAAGAAAGAAGAGCTTCCTTATGTGGACCGACTTCTGCAAGAGGAAGCACCATGATAATGCTGAAAGCCATTAAAGGGTTAATGACTGTAACGGCAATCCACATATTTCTAAGTGTTTTTCTAAAAACTCCCGGGGCTTGTTCTTCAATAAAATTTGCAGAGCTTTCAAATCCCGACACCCCGAGCATTGCAGTACATACACCAAGAAAAACTGCTACCCCGAAAGTAGAAGGTAAAGGATTATTAAAATTAATCATCAATAACTCGGTACCGTTGTTAAACACAAACACAAAGGCTGAACCTATAAGCAAAAACATAGCAAAAACATGCAATATAAAAATAACAGTTGCTACCACCGAAGATTCGCTTATACCCAAAGATACCAGAATCAAAAAAACTGTAAGCAACCCCAGCGTTGCTGTTAAATGTGGCAATGAATTTATCAGGCTCTGCAAATAATGGATTGCTTCTCCTGCTGAAAGTACGGCGGTTGCCATATAGGATAAAATTGTAAGACAGGCTGCTATGGTCGCATTGCTTTTACTGGTAGTATTCAGAAGCACATTATAAGCACCTCCGTTTAAAGGCAGGGCGCCAACTACCTCACCGTAAATTTTTCTGTATAAAAACAAAATAACAGCTACAATCAGCAGGGCAATCCAGGCATATTGTCCGGCGTATAGCGTAGTGAGTGCAGAGACATACAAACATGAAGATGTGATATCGTTACCGCAGATTGCAGTAGCGGCCAGGGTCTTTAATTTCTTGTGTTCTGCCATCCTTTTACTTTTGCTTTCATGCAAAAGTATCCATCTTATCCTGTTTAGACAAATTATGAAAAACTCATTTATCCGGACTAATTCTATAATGATTCATAGAAGTCGTTCTCGGGAAAGTATTGAAACATTTGGAACTGGTCTCAAAAATACCCTTTTAGTCAATAGAATTTAATTTTATGTATATTATAAGCTGTGTCTTTTGCATTCATACACCTGTATTAAATAAGTTTTAGGAAGACCTCAAATTTTTCCTGTATTGTTCCGCCTCAAGTGGATCTGATACATGGCTTAACAATACGGTATAACTCATCCTAAAAAGCATCCGCCTCAGGCGGAAAACTATTTAGTATGAGTAAACTTCCTTGCTGTTAAAATGGTATGGATGTCAGATACTGTTTCTGAGGTTTTATAATTGACTTTAAAGATTTTGATTTCTTCAAAATTCAGCTCCCTGAGTCGGGTCTTTAAGTCGTTTAAGCGGTGGTATTGAAAATAGACCCGGCCTCCGCTTCCAACTTTATATTCAGACTTGTCGGGCTCCCCTTCCACGAAACTAAGATATATTAGTCCGTTTTCGTTAAGCATCCTGTAAGAGTCGGAAAGCAATTCATTGCATTCTGCAGATGACAAATACGGCAAACAAAACCCGCAGACAATTCCGTCGAATTTCGCATCCAGTTTGTGAATATCACGAATGTCCATCACCTCAAAACGGGCCGTAGGATTATTCACTCTGGCCAGTGCTATCATGTTAGCGGCAATGTCTATACCGAAAATGTCAAAATCAGGTCTTTTGGACAAGAGGTATTTGCTGATATTTCCGGGTCCGCAGCCTATATCCAGCAGTTTTGCATTTTGTCCTGACAGAGCACTGCAGATATAATCGTACGACTCATTGTACAAGTCCATATCCATAAACTTGTCCTGATAAACAGAGGCCAGCCTGTTCCAGGTTTCAAAGGTTTCCTTATACGGGTCCATAGTATGTTGTTTTAATGCGATATCTGTTTAACAACTTATGCGAGTCAGAACGCTTCGATAAGCATATTTTCCGCTAATATAATACTTCCTGCAATAAGCAAGACAATCTACAATTCAAGAATCTCAATTAATGCTCCATTTATGTCTTCGGTAATAAAAATCTGGCACGAAAGTCGGGTGTCTCCATCTTCAATTCCTATTTTGGAAAGAGTTACCGGTTCGTTTCTTTCTTTGTTAATTGAATTGCCGGATAGACCTTCTATTTTTATAACACAGGTTGCACATCTTCCCATTCCTCCACATTCGCCAAAGTAGTCCGTATACATTTTATCTTTTAACAAAAACATTAAATTTCTGTATTCACCGTCATATGTTTCAATAATTTGTCTGTCACTGCCGTTGATAACTGTAAAACTTATTTTGCTTTTCATTTTTCTAAAATGAATTTAAGGTTTTTGGTAAATTTTTTCAGCATGATTATATGCCATTCTTTGTAATTGCATTCTTATCGCTTGATATTGGATTTTATGAAATAAAGCAGCATATGATGTCTTTTCGCAAAACCTGACTAATATACAATATCCACTTAGGCTGAAACCATTAAAGGAAGAGTACAATACCCTGTGTCCGAAATTAATGAACGACTTCCAAAAAGCCGGCAGCAAAATCAAACCCTTTCCTGAATAATGTTGCTCCCTGGGTTCAGGATATTTTTACAGTTATCATAACAAAGGGGTTGAAGAATTATTTCTGTAATAAATTATTTTGGAAAGAAACATTTCTGCCATTCTTTCCCCTTGCCAAATAACTCTGGTAGCTTTTTCGCCTTTAAACAAAGAATTAACTGTTTCCCTAAATAACTTCAACCATCTTTCAAAATGTTCTGCGTCAACAGGTAGTTTTGCGTGAGGCAAAAAAGGACTGCCAAAATAAGTGTGCTCTTCAAGCAAAACCGTTTGCCAAAAACGATACATTTTCTCCAAATGCTCTGTCCAGCGGTCTTTTATTCTTTCGTTAAAAATGTCAGCAAGCAATTCATCTTCACGGACTTTTCCGTAAAAGCTGTCTACCAAAAGTTTAATATCATCTAAAGTTGTTATGTCGCTTCTCATATGTAGCATTTTCAGAGATTGAAATTTGTAATCACGTAATATGCTGCCCAGGCAAAAAATGCAATCATTAATATCCACAACCAGTTTGGTATGCTTTGAGGTGTTTCGCTCCCCTTTATTATAAATTTCTTTTGATTGCCTTTGTCATAAGCATTTATCATCAATGGTATAGTGCCGTCAACCACCGCATTTTCCGATAATCCTTCTACGGCAATGGCCGGTCCGTTTCTCACAATAAATTTTATTTTTCTGATGCCTTCTCTGCCTGTAGACGATTTGCTGACTAATTTCAGAATGTGTTCGCCATCCGTCAGTTTTCGAGTGTCCAACTCAAATTGCACAGGCGCGTACATTTCTGCTATGGGCTGTATATCGTCATCAACAAACAATATGACCTTGCTTTTATCTTCCTTCATCTTATTAGCTTTTTAAGATTAAACGTTTAATGTGATTGGTATTTATTTCTTTTGGTTTGATTAAATATTTAAGTGAGAATATGAAAGTCAACACCGTGATAAGCGTCATAACGGCAATAATAACCCAGTCCCAATTACTTTGAGGTCCCGCACCGTGCGTTAACCCTCGTGTAATTTCAGGTTGCTGTTTTTCGCAAACAGGACAAGCGGAAACCATTTGAGTCAACAACAAAAAAAATAAAATTAAACCTGCCTGTAATTTCATTGTATTATTTATTAGCAGTTAGTTTTAAGAAATCTAATATTTTCTTAACATCTTCCACAGATATTTTTTCAGCATTGTTACCCCAGTTTGTTTTTTCATAATTGATAATAGCGGTTACTTCTTCGGGTGTTAAGTTATTATTCGTCCCAACGGCACTCATCACAGCATAATCAGGACTTGCATCATAGCCATGCATGATAATATCAACATATAATTCAAGGTTGTTTCCTATAACAACCGGACTACCCTTTAAGGGAGGGAAAGCGCCTTTCAATCCCTCGCCATTGGGCTGATGGCAACTTGCACAGTTTTGTAAATAAAGTTTTTGGCCATCGGGAAGATTAACAATTGTACCTTCACTTTTTGCAGTTGATTTTTCTTCTTTTTTATAAAGAAAATCCATAGGCATTTTTCCATCAGGCAAAGTTGTTTGTTTTAAACTTTGCAAATAGGCAACTAAATAGAGCGCTTCTTTTTTAGCCACAATCTTTCCTTTGATACCTTTTCGAAACGCATCGGGAACTATGACTTCAATCTCATCTTTGCCTACTTCATTCTTAACTTCAAAAAGCCAGGGATAAGCAGGCATAATTGATTTTTCCAGAACTGCTCTTGGTTGATACAAATGCAGTAAATTCCATGCTAAACTTGGTTGCCGCGTACCTATGTTTGTCAGATCGGGGCCGGTTCTTTCCGTTCCCATCAGGGTCGCTGTATTTCGCCAAAAATCGGTTCTGGTTATACCGGCATAATCTGCCGCAATTCCGGGTCTGCTGCCCCAAACTTTATCCATGTCCACATTCCGAACTTGTTGGGTATGACATGATACACAACCGTTGGCGATATATATCTGCTTTCCTGCCATTGCGTCTTCACTCAAAGGCATTGCAGATGGCAAAGGCGCATTGTTATTCTGATTCCTGATTGCAGGGATAATGGCAACTATAAGAGTCAACCCAACAAATAATCCCAATGCCGTTGTAAATAATTTTCTATGATTATCAAAAAATTCCATTGCGTAAATTTTAGTTCGTTGTTGTTTGATTTTCCAATTCTTTCTTAGCTTTTAAAATCTCTATGGCAGACGTTGGAATTATTATTTCTTTTTTTCTTTTTACCATTACATAAAAATTATAGGCAAACAAAATGTGCGAAAACCACATTAAAGTACCGCCGATAGCCCGCCATAACCAGAAAGGGAACATCATTTCCACACTTTCAATAAATGGTTTTCCGTCTATCCACATCAAACCTTTAAGCGTTGAACCATACATCAAAGGGAAAGTATAAAACAACAACCCGATTAATGCCAGCCAAAAATGTGCACCAACAGTAATTTGCGGAGGTTCCTTACCTGTTAATCTTGGAACGATAGTGTAAATAAAACCCCATAGCATAAAAGAGATTATACCATACATTGTTAAGTGCGAATGTGCTACAGTAAAATCGGTAAAATGCCATATCAGGTTAGTGAAACGGAATGCTTCTGCTGTTCCCTGTAATGAACCTGTAAAGTAAAATACAACACCTATCAAATAAAAAGGAAGCGTGTAGCTGCTCGACAACTTATTCCATGAACCTTTAAAAGTCATCAGGAAATTTGTTGTTCCGGCAACCACCGGAATTATCATTCCTACACTACCTACAATAGCTATTGTCTGCAACCACCAGGGAATGGCGCTGAAAATAAAATGGTGAGTTCCGATAAGCGTATAAAAGAGAATCTGTGCCCAAAATGCCAGTATACCTAAACTATAAGAATAAATTGGTTTGTTTAATTGTTGTGGCAAAAAGTAATACATCAACCCTAGATTGAAAAGCATAAACCACATACCTACTCCCTGGTGCATATAGTAGCCCTGAACAATAGTTTCTCCTAAACCATTTTGCCAATTCGGCAAATAGGCTACTAATGCAATGACCAGTAAAAACATCATTGAGGAAATGATATACCAGTTAGAAACATAAATTTCTTTGCTGGTTCTTTTTGAAATAGTCTTTAGGAAATTCCGTAGTGACATGAATACGCCTATACCAAACAATGCCATTACAGGAAATATATATTCTCTGTACTCACCGCCACCGTTATTGATCCCTGACATTAAGCAAATGCTGCCTGTGATAACCGATGCATTAATCAATACAAGCGAACGATAACCTGTTTTGATACTTGAAATGGGCACATTGCTTACTCTCGGTATAACGTAATACGCTAACCCTATCATAGCAAGTGAAGCCCAGCCCCAGAATACTGCATTTGTATGAACAGGTCTGAGTCTGCCAAAACTCAGGTAACTGATATGGTCAGCATCGGGTGCTACAAATTTAATCCCAATATATTCGCCAACGGTTGTGCCAAACAATAACCAAAATACTGAACAACCTATATACCACAAAATAAGTTTAGTCAGTTCCGGTTCAATGTTTGGCCGGGGTTGACTTTTTTTCTTTTGTTGAATAAAACGAATGTTTTCTGCATTGCTGACACCTTCAATCAATCCTTTATTGTCAACAGGAGTTGTATCACCAGCCAATTCTTTATTTGAAAGTGAAAACTCAAGTTCCCTTTTTCTTTGCTCCAATTTTTGAACTTCTTCCTGAGTTAATTCCTTTATATATTTATTGAATTTCTCAAGTTCCTTTCTTTTAATATAAAGATTGATGACAGAATATGCTTTTACAACCACAATGATTGATGCCACAATCACAGGAATTGCAATCAGAATAATTGTGAGGATAATACCACCTTCGCTGAATATGTTTGCTTTCTCCATTTCTTAATTTCGGATATTAATGTCCATTATTATTGTAATTTTTTTTAACGCTTCAAAAATGTTAACCCCTTTCCCAAATCAAAAGCCAATGATTTCACAGTTGTTGTTTCAAGCATAATTTTTAAGTTCTCGCGAATTAGTTTGAATTGATTGTGAACCGGGCATGGTTTTTTAGCATTGCACTTTTTTAATCCTAAACCACAATCGATGTACAGAGCGTTTCCGTCAATTGCAGAAACAATAGTACTCAAAGTGATCTTTTCGAATCCTTTTTTCTCTATAGAGAATCCTCCTGTCGGCCCCTTGTCGGAGTGGATGATATGCTTTCGGACAAGTTTCTGAAGAATTTTAGAGGTATATGCTTCAGGCGATTCTATCGCTTTTGCAACATCTTTCAAACTCACTTTCGTATCATGAAGCGATTGTTCCGTAATGTAGATTGTTGCCCTTATGCCGTATTCACATGCTTTCGAAAACATGATACCGTGATTTTGTGCTGCAAATGTAACCATTAATCATTAATAGTGGATAATTATATCCACTATTTTTTTTCCGGCGACGCAATTTGGATTTTATTTTTGAGTCTGCTGTGTATCTGAAATTGAAGGCTGACAGCCCCGGATAAGTCATTTTGCCTGCTTAATTTTTTTTTGAATAAGTGGTCAAAATATCTTAGCCACCTGAATTAGTGGACATTATAACATTATAAGTTTAGGTTTCAGGATTACCTCAAATTTTACCTTCTATCGTTCCGACTCAAACAGACTGATACAGGGCCTGACAATTCAGCATATCTCATACTAAAAATGTATCCGCCTCTGGCGAAATCATGTAAAGAATGAGTAAATTTTCAAAATAGCCCTGAAATGAATTCTCTTTTAATTCAATCCCTCTCCCACTTCCTGCTTTTGCGCCCCGGACGGTAATACATGGGCCACCCTTTCTGACCGGCCAGTGAGAGGATTTCCTTTCTGAGCAGTTTGGGATAAAAGTATTTTCTTACCATGTTTGCCTGCTTCAACTCAGGGAATACGCCCGCCGCCGCCAGCATTTCGTATGCCGCTGATGCGCAGCGCATGCCAAAGAAGGCATAGTCGTAAGGAGCTTTGGCTATTCTGCATAAGGCAATGGAATCCATTCTGACCCGGGTAACACTGTCTACCGGTATGGAAACAATCAGGTAGCGACTTCCGGTAGTGTCGAATACAAACCTGTCTTCGCTTTCTGTTTCAAATACCGAATGAAAACTGTCTTTCGGAAAGATGTGGAATTTACCGGCAGGCAGAAAACTGATATAGCCTTTTTGATAACTCAGGCTGACATGCCCTCCGTGTACCCCGCCGAACCAGCGCGACTCAGTTTTGTCTTTCGGCTTTGAACCATATACAAAGAGCAGGTGTATGGTATCGCCTGCATAAGACAATTCACTTATAAAAAACAAGCATAACAAAGCATGTATCCTCAAATCGTTTTGAGTTTAAAACGCGGTTTAGATACATTGAAGTATAAACAGGATTAAAAATGAAAATACCGTGACAAAGTGAGTTTCATTGGAAAAACATTAAGATTAATCCAAATCGTCAAATCACGAAAAGCTCAGTCGCATGAGCTATTTCATTTCAGGAATTTGCCCGCTGAAAGGTAATTATCTCATTGACGGTTTCTATGGTTTCGGCCAGCCTGTCGGCACTTTTTTTCAGCATTCCGAACTCTTCGCTGTGCTTTTCTTCGCTCATAAGTGAAATGATGCCGGAAATATTGGCACTGTGCGATCTGATTTTGTGCGATACAATATAGGCAAAATCCTGAAGGCGCTTGTTCTGGTCGTTGGTAATCTGCAGCAGATTCTGAAGGTTTATTTCGTATTGTTTGCGCTCTGTGATGTCGTGTATGACACCCACCATACCTTTGGCATCTCCCTTGTCGTCGAACTCGTATCTGCCCTCAGTGTATACATAACGGATACTATCGTCGCCGCGTTTGATCCTGTGTTCGAGCGAAAAATGGCTGAAATCGCTCATTGATTTTTCAACTGCTTCTGCAACAGCATTTCTGTCTTCGGGATGAACGCAAGAAAACCAGTTGGTAATTCCTTCACTCTCTGTTTCAGGTTTGATGCCGAATATTCGCGATGCCTCACCAGACCAGGTCGATTTGCCCGTAAAGAAATCAATTTCCCAGTTGCCGATATGCGCCATTTCCTGGGCTTCAATCAATCGCTGTTCGCTTCGTTCAAGTTTATTGTTTATTGAAATAATCTCGTCGGTTTTGGCTTTAAAATCGGTGATATCGCGCGAAACAGTAAGCACAGATATTACTTCACCGGTTTCGTTCCTCAAAGGCACAGCATTGGTCTCCAGCCATCTGAGTGAACCTGCGAAAAGCAGTCTGAAATCGGCGCTTGCAGAATTTCCAGTTAAGACCTTTTTATGCATATCAGTAAACGCATCGCGGTCTTCTTCAAAAATCATTTCGGTTATGCAAATCCCTGCTAAATTTTCGGGATCAGTCACATTCAGCATACGCAATCCACTGGGATTGATATCTGATAATTTACCGCTGCGGTCGAGCACCATCACACACTCGGGTTCATTTTCAAAAATAGCTTTCAGTCTTTCTTCGTTTCGCTGCGATTTTATTTCGGCTTCTTTCAAGCTTGTAATGTCGAGCAGTATACCTCTGAACCCGACAATTTTTCCGTTGATATCGTATACCAGTTCTCCCCTTCTTTCTATATATTGTACTTTATCGGAACCCGGTCTGACAAATCTGAACTGAAGTTCTTCAACAATGCCATATTCTTTGAGATTGTGCAAGGATCTGAACAATTTCAGCCGGTCGTCTTTGTGCACATTTTCCGCAATAGCCACCTTGATGCTTTGTATGTTTTTATCCAGGCCAAACAAATTTTCTGCATTATCGGAGTAATGTATTTCGTTTTTGATAAAATCCAGATCGTAGGTCAGCATTTTACCACCTTCGATTGCCATCTTTAATTTATTGCGTTCATCTTCAATCACCTTTTCGGCTTTTTTAAGGCGGTCGATATTGGTACAGATACATATACTGCCAATGACATTGCCCTTTCTGTCCGTATAAGGTGCACAACTCATCATCATCCATATATATTTGCCGTCCGAAGCCCTCATGAGGTATTCGGCCTGAGCCTGTTCTGCATTTTCTTTCAAACTATCCATGAGCTCATCGTCGCTGCTGCCAAAGAGCACTGAAAAATCTTTCTGAAACAATTCGCCGGGCTTATAGCCCAGTGTTTCGCAAAAGTTGTGGTTCACATACATGATCTT
>CAZRKA010000080.1:0-14703 GCA_964600345.1 uncultured Chitinophaga sp.
TGCACCATGTATTTGTAGTTAACACCAAAGCGACATAAAGTAATTTTAATGTTTTTAACCACGGAGGGCTAAGTTCACGAAGTTAAATTTACAAAAAACACTTCGTGTTCTCCGTGTATTCTTTGTGGTTTACACATTCTGCTGCAAACTTTTACCACAAACAATCCCCGTGATCTTTGCGCATTCCTTGCGTTCTTAGTGTATTGGTATCTAACAGCGGATTTATCCGCGAAGAAAATCATTAACCATGAATAACACCTTGCCACATTAAATTTATAGCTTCTTAGTGTTCCTGCAGCATTAGCTGAACAACTTAATCTGTATCACAGTCGAAATACTGACTGCACGCTGTTTGATAAGCTCGGCATTTTTACCTTCGAAATACTCGTCGACCGTTTCAGTAAATAGTTGATTCCAGCGCAGGAACTGCGGCATTTTCATTGCACTTTTAGCGTGAAGGTCTTTGTGAACCTGCATAGGATTGCCTTCGTATGTACCGCTGAAAAACAAAACGTTTTCCCAGAAATCATACATAATCTTGAGATGTTTAGGCCAGTCTACCTTAGCCACTTCATTGAAAAAATAACCTATGCTGCTGTCTTTTTTTACTTTATCATAAAAACGGTCGACAAGCACGGTTATGTCTTCTCTGTTCTCAATATCTTTTTTCATTGTTTAAAGATCTTTTGTTTTAAATTTCCTTAGCGACAAGAGAAATGGGATCAAAACCCAAAGCATCAGAATTCCGAAAGTGATGACAATTCCGGAACCGGTACCAAAAAATGCCCTGAAAACAGCTCCGGTATAACCCATCATTGCCGATATATCAAGCTGCAGCAATACCATTATCCTCGCTAAATCAATCGGACTAAAAGCACTTATAATCATCATGGCCTCCTCGATTGGATAATCGGCAAACTGAAACAGCAAAAACAAAACCAGTCCGTCGAACAACAAGGCAAAAAACAGCCATAACATAATTGCTGCACCAATTCCCTTAGCCTTGTCTCTGGTTTTAATAGCACCGAAAAAAGCAATTGAAATAAAAACAGCGGTAATTATCACCCCCACCAGCACCATGATATAAGAATATCCCGGATCGGCATATATTAATATCGGAATACCTGCACCGATCAGAAATGAAGCTATCAGAGAAATCTGTAATCCGGCAAAAATACTCAGCCATATTTTGCTTCGCCTTATCGGCTGACTTAACAACAATTCAATAAATTCGGAACTGTTGTAAATATAAATGGTCGAGAAAATGATTGACACCAGCGGCACATTGAGCAGAATCAGATTCAGCAGCGTAAGTATGCCTTTCGAGCTGTTGTCTTCCAGACTAAACACGCCCCACGATAAAACAGCCAGCAATAAGGTATATGCAATAACAATTTTGTTGCGAATGATGTCCAGCATTACAAATTTGACTATTCTGTTCATTTTATTTCCTTTGCGATTTCTGTCGTTTTTATAACTTTACCTTTATTAATTCTGTCGCGCATCACGCCGGCAATGGCTGCAGATATTTTATGTTCTCCGGTGCTGCTCAGCAATTCTTCTACACTCAGATGAAACTGCACCCTGCCTTCCTGCATATAGATAATTCCACTTATCAGTTCGTCGAGTTCGCTTAAGAGATGTGAAGTAATCAGAACCAGTTTGCCTTTTTCCTTTTCCGAAATTATTTTATCTTTCAGTATTTCGGAGGCCAGCGGATCCAGTCCTGCTGTTGGTTCGTCCAATATTAGTACTCCCGGATTAAAGAGAAATGCGAGACTTGCACTTACCTTTTGTGTTGTGCCTCCCGAAAGGGTACGCATGCGTTTGGACAATATTGAACCGAGTTCAAATTTTTCAATCAGTTCTTCGTCCGGTATTCCTTTATACTGCCTTATTTCTCTTATAGTTTCAAATATCTGCTCAACAGTCATGTTGTCGGGGTATCTGCCTATTTGAGGCATATAACCGATATTTTCGCGGTATCTGAAATCTTTTTTGACAGCTTTTCCGTCGAATAATATTTCGCCCGAATCAGGTATCACCATGCCAAGTATACTTTTAATCAGAGTTGTTTTACCGCATCCATTTGGACCTATAAGGGCTATACATTCGCCCCCTCTGCAATGCAGGTTGACATCGTTGAGTACTTTCAGTTTGCCGAATCGCTTGTTTAGATGATTGATCTCTATCATAAGGAAATTGAATGCATTAAGGGTGTATCGTCTCTGAAATTATCAGGTGTAAGACTGGGCATTACTTTTTCTGAACGGTCGAGCATGCTCACCATAAAACTTCTGAATAAAAGCATTGCTGAAGGATTATTTTCTACAATTACCGAAAACAAACTGAGGGGATGATAGGGCACATCGCCTATTCCGTCGCTGTTAAGGTCGTATCCCTCATATTTATCCCAATAGTTTTTGCTGAATTTGTTTAAGACAAGTGTGCCATTGGTGCTGACATCAAAGGTATTGCCGCTGAAATTATTTCCGGTAATGACATTATCCATACAACTCGCCTGCATTTTTAATCCCCATCCGTTTGATTCAATAGTGTTGGCTTCAAAATGTATCCTGTTGGTTCCTTCCATATAAACTGCCGAGGTATTGCTGATAAAACGGTTACCATGAATATAGCTGTCTGATATTTCCTTTAAAAGCAAACCGTATGAAGCATCCCCCCAGTTCTTGTCGAATACGTTGTTGATCATGGTGACGCCTTTGGTAAACATCACTGCTACACCGGCTCCATTGCCCCTGAACACATTGGTGATATAGGCATCATTGTTCGAAAACATGAAGTGAAGGCCATAACGAATATTATCAGCCGAATAATTGCGCCATATGATAGAGTTAGTTACAAACTCAAAATAAATTCCATCCCTGTGCCCGGATACGGTATTCGAAATTATCTGCAGGCTGTCGCTCTTCCAGCAATGAATGCCATTGCCTATCTGCTGTTCTTCGGTGCCATAAGCCTTAATTCTGTTATTGATTATCCGGCAGTTTTTGCCGTATTGTACATAGATGCCAAAAAAATTATCTTCCAGAATATTGTTTGCTATTTCAACATGCTCTGCGTCATATAATTTGATTGCACCAGGATCTTCGAGTGTGCCGAAACCGGAATGTTGTACTCTGAATCCCTTAATCACAACATGGTCTGCACGAACCGAAATCACTTCGAATTTTTTCTGTCCATCCAGCACGGGATAATTAATTCCGATTAATACCAGGGGTTTGCTTACTGATATATTACCTTCTTTGTAAATTCCGTAATCAACCAGTACTGTATCATGGGCTGATGCTTTTAATATAGCATCCGAAATTTTCCTGCAGGTTTCCCCGCGACCAACTTTAACAGTGCCGGAAAACAATTCGCTTGTCAGCAAACAAATAAAAATACAAACTGACAACTTCATGGATCAGGGTTTTATATCTGCCCAGTTTACAGTTTTGGCATTCAGTTTTACCTTCAGATTACTTGCGCTGTCCTTGTTGCTGAAACCGGCAAAATTGCCGCCCATAGGACTCGATACTGCATCACCCTGCAAGAGGGTAGTTTCTTCAACCCGCAACAAACTGTGCGGACTCAAAAAGTCAGAAATATATATTCCTTTATAAGCCTGAGTCTTATTTTCCTTCATATACCTGAGCATGCATGAAAGGTCGTCGAATTTATAAATTCTGCCCTTTTCTGTCATTAGTTCAGTGCCGAATTTCCTGTCAGAAATTGTCATTTCACAATAGGTACAGTTGTCCTGATTGAGCCGGATCGGCTGTGGCTTGTGTCCACAGGCACTTAGCGAAAATAAAAATACCAGGGCAACTGCGGCTGTATTAACTTGTTTCATCATTTTTTTCCCTTTCCTGAATTCAATGTATACCGACAACAAAATCAAAAGACCTGCTGAAAGCATTAACCATCCGCCAATATCAGGCATAGAGTAAGCTCCGAAATTAAGCAATTGTTTGAACCCTATCAGCGGTGGCTGATAGGCCATTCCGGGAACGACAATGGCCGCATTGGGATCCAGATCGTGGCCGTATTCATATTCCCAGCGCCAGAAATCCACCATAGACACCACGCCGAATACAATAAATGAAATCAGTAATGCACCTGTCAATTTCTTTCTGCCAACTATAGCTGCCAGTATACAGAAAGCAGCGAATCCCCATAAAATATACGGCAAAATAGTGAATTCGAAAAAGTCTTCGGAATGTAGTGTCTTCATCCCGATATAGTGATTGAGTCCATTGATGATTTCGACATTACCGCCAATTTTATCGGCGTGAATTTTCAGATTCAGCCCTTCGGGATATTGCGGAGCGTCGAGATCAATGTACCAGATTGGCACATATATCGAAATTATTAATGCAATACCGCTGAGCAACAATAATATTCTTGAAACTATACTTATTTTTTCTGATGAATTTGACATAATGAAAACTGTAATTGCTGTGTAGAAAAAAGGAGCAGAATACATTCTACTCTGCTCCTTTATCCAATTTTAAAAATAAAACTATTTAGTTGCAGAGCCGGCTTCAGCTACAGTTTTTCCTGTACTGTAACTCAGAGGAACGGTACTGCCTGCAGGCGATACTCTGATATATCCCTGCATCTCCTGGTGTAAGGCACTGCAAAAGTCTGTGCAATACATCGGGAATATTCCTACCCTGTCGGGTATCCATTTCAATGTCTGGGTTTCGCCCGGCATAATCAGCAATTCTGCATTGATTGCACCTTTTACTGCAAATCCATGTGGCACATCCCAATCCTGTTCAAGATTAGTTACGTGGAAATACACCTCATCACCCATTCTTACACCTTCAATATTATCGGGCGAAAAGTGCGAGCGTATGGAAGTCATGTAAACATGAACCTTGTTGCCTTCTCTTATCACCTTTGATTCAGCTTCTCCTTTAGCTACATATGGGTGTTTATTTTCTTCTATCTTGAAAATCTTGACCTGGTTGTCCTTGATTTTTTCGGCCGGAACAGCCTGGGCATAGTGAGGTTCGCCAATAGTCGGGAAGTCCAGTATCATCTGCATTTTGTCGCCGCTGATATCAAAAAGCTGAGCGCTCTGAGACAGTTCAGGTCCTGTTGGCAGATATCTGTCTTTGGTGATTTTATTATAGGCAATCAGATATTTTCCGAAAGGTTTTTTGCTGTCTCCTCCGGGTACGCAAAGGTGACCTACAGAATAGAAGGTAGGAACCCTGTCCAGTACTTTCAGATCCTTGATATTCCATTTAACCACTTCTGAAGATACAAAGAAAGAAGTATAGGCATTGCCATTTCCATCAAATTCTGTGTGCAGTGGACCGAGTCCCGGTTTTTTAACCTCGCCGTATAAGGCTGATTCGTATTTGACAACATTGATGCCGTCGTACTCGCCTGCAAACTCTTTATTGCTGATGGCTTTCATCAGTTTGTCGAAACTGAAAACAGGAATTAATGCTGCAAGTTTTCCGCTACCTACAATGTATTCGCCTGTTGGATCAACATCACAACCATGAGGAGATTTTGGGCATGGAATCATATAACAGATATCTTTCAACTCTTTTGCACTTAGAACCATTACCTCAGTTTTAATTTCTGAAGTCGCAGTATGGGTAGTTTCGTCGTAGACATTGTGCGCATATCTGACATTGACTTTTCTGGCTTTACCCGCTTTCAGATATTCTTCTGCTTTTTTCCAGTTCACAGCCATGATAAAGTCTTTGTCTTTCTGCGAAGCATTTACTTCCAGCAAAGTATTTGCCTGCTCTGTATTATAACATGAGAAGAAAAACCAACCGTGAGATTTGCCTTTACCGGCATGACTCAGGTCGAAGTTGACACCGGGGCACTCTATCTGGAAGGCAATGTCCATTTTGCCATCAGTCTTGCCAACGCTTACAAAACTCAGGTAACCTTTAAAATTATCCTTGTAAGTGCTGATAGCTACATCGCCATTAACATCATCTGGTGGCACGCTGAATCTGGTACCTGCAACCACATACTCTGTATTTTCTGTGATAAAGGGTGACGAGTGATTACCGGCACTGTTTGGCAACTCAATTATCTCATTAGTTCTGAAAGTCTTAAGATCGATGCGCGCAATCCGCGGTGTATTGTTGGCATTGCCAAATACCCATCTGCCGTCAATTTCACCATTGGTTTGTGAAAGTTCAGTGTGGTGAAGGTCATCCCATGGTACAAAACCATGTGAAGTGTTGAGCATTGGTTTGGTTTCTTCGTTGTAACCCCATCCTTTTTCAGGATCGACAGAAAATACAGGTATTACTCTGAGCAAACGGCCGCTCGGCAGTCCGTAAGCACTCAACTGTCCGCTGAATCCTCCACTCACAAAATTGTAATAAGTATCATATTCGCCCGGCGCTACGTAGGCCTTGGCGGCGGCATCCGCACCAACTGCACTTTTACTGCCCTTTGGTTTGCATGCCTGAAAGCCCGCGGCCATCAGAATGGCAATCAGGGCTATGGTGGATAATCTGAACTGTTTCATATTTTTTTTTGCTAATTGTTATTTTACTCCGTCGTTTTTGCGCATAAACTCAAGTATATTTCTTGCGTCTTCATCACTTAGACTCTGATTTGGCATTCTTACAAGACATATCTCGTACTGTGCCTGTACAGCAGGATCTTTGTCAATCATCGGATCAGGATTGGTAATAAAATTCATTATCCATTCAGGTTTTCTGCGTTCAGTAACACCTTTCCATCCCGGGCCAACAAGTTTTTCCTCAGTCATTTTATGACATGATGCGCATTTAACACCACTGATTTTTTCACCGTTACCAGCCATAGTTGCATCCAGTGTAGCTGCAACTGTTACGTTTTCGGCAGAAAATTTTCCCTCTCCCCTGTTAGGATCGTAAGATGGATTTCCGCCACCGGCATCCTGAGTTTCGAGCATGCTTTTAGGTGTTTGCTGATTCGACTGTTCTTCGGCAGGTTTACTACCGCCCCCGCATGAACTGATCAGAACCAGTGCAGCAGATAAAATGAATAGATTTTTCATAACTTGGAATTTAAATGTCGGTTCAAAATTCAAATAATTATGACTTGAGCAGTTATGACTAGAATCATAAAACACATTTCAAACCCTTAATTCCTTCATTATTTGTTTTGTAACCTTTGCAAAATCAAGCCTTAAAGCCCATTTTGCAAAAAAACTGATCCTGATCACATTTTAGAATAAGTTTAAAGATTTCGCCGGATTAAGGCGCTCTAAATCAAGAATTATCCTCATTAGCTCACTGCACTCTTAAATTCTGCAGGCATCATCAGACATTAAAAAAGAAGTTTAAAAGTGATGAAACTTATGTCCGGTAAAATTGCATCAGACCATATCGGGTGAGAGGCTATGCATTACCTGTTGCAGGAGGAGCATCGGCTCCGAAACTGACTGCTTCCCATGCATCAAAATCCCGGCTGTAATCCTCCAGTTTTTTGCGGGCGCCATTGATGGCTGCAGCACCGAGCATCAGGTACAAAGGCGGATTATCAGATTCGGCGGCGGCAATTATTGCCAGAGCGGCTTTTTCCGGATCGCCTGCCTGTTTGCCGCTTCGGCTGCGAATGGCATGCAGGTTGGCACCTGCACTTGGTTTGTAATCTTCTATTTCAACAGGTGTCTCGAAGGCTGAACGTCCGGCCCAGTCTGTGCGGAATCCGCTCGGACAAACGATGCTGACTTTGATTCCGAGATGAGTAGTTTCTTTGGCAAGCGACTCAGAATATCCGCAGACGGCAAACTTAGTGGCATTGTAAAAACCGACAGCAGGAAATCCTACTAAACCGCCAATAGAGGAAACATTAATAATGTGTCCGCTCTTTTGTTTTCTCATCTGCGGTAAAATCAAGGCTGTAAGTTCGCTGAGTCCGAAGAAATTGACTTCAAACATTTTTCTTACAATTTCCATATCGGCCTCTTCAAGTGAAGAAAAATAACCTATGCCTGCATTGTTAACCAAAACATCTACACGGCCGAAAGCATTGATTGCTTTTTCGGCAGCCGATTGTATTTGCTCAGGCTTTTCCAGATCGAGCTGACAGGCGACTGCAGTTTGAGGATAAGCAGAAACAATATCCTGCAAATCAGAAATATTCCGGGCGGTAAGCACAGCTTTATAGCCCGCTTCAAGCACCTTTAAAGCCAGCGAACGTCCAAATCCTGAAGAGCATCCGCTGATCATCCATACTTTATCTTTCATTTTGAATTATAGAACTGCGAAAATAGTTCAAATTCAATTATGCAGCTCAAATAATTGCCCAAGGTATATTTTATAGTTCAAGGATATTTTCCTTTCATTATTTGCCAGTTGAACTTCAAAATTTCCGGGATTTATGCTGATGGAGTCATTATTCCTGAATTCATAAAGTGTGGCAGTCTGATATAATTTTTTACCACACAGTTCAATGTATTGAACGGTATCACTTTTCAGATTTACTGCCAGTGCATAGGTAGCGGATGCTCTGCTTCCACAGCTTGAAGCAGGAAAACACTGCAAAATACGAATGGTATCAATTTCAACATGATTAAACAACGCCCTGTACCCCGACAAATTGGCTGTAAAAGCAATATTTTCAATTTTTTTTTGCAAGAAAAGCTTTCCATCCATGCATGAGCAGATCAGCAGAATGAACGGTATGTAAAAAATACAATTGATCTTCATTTCTTTCTAAAGACATTCTTTTCGATGAAAATTTACAGAAATCATTGGCCAAATTTATTTTAAATATTATCTCGTGTGATAATACTTGATGACTCTTGCATCTTTCTTGTGTAAAAATATTACCGGTTCTCCGCCAACAGTAAAGCGCTTGTGCATTGAACCGCTGACTTTCCAGGTATCATTATTATTAAGCAGTTTTGCATAAAAGGGTTTACATTTATCAATGTAATTATCGCCATATATCGTTCCTAAAATGACTTTCCCGATTTTTACCGCTGCAATTGAATCTCTGATTATATTGTCTAATGTATCTTGTGTAAAAGTTCCCTCAAAAGATTTAAAGAACTCATTGACAATAGGCTTCTTATGTTGTCTTACAGCTGAATTACTTGACAGAAAAATGACAAAAACCGAAGCTATCAATATTTTCTTATGAGCTGAATATTCCATGTGAATGTATTATGTATTTAAATTGATTTTTAAATAATTAACAACTTGCTTTATAAAAAAAAAATAACTATATATGAGTTTACACTAAATAAAATACAAAGCGTTGATATAGGTTTTGAATCATTTCACATTGAAATAAAAAAATCTATCACAAAAATAGATGAAATTAAGAAATTAGAACAACAAATAGGCAGAAAAAGTCCTTTATTAAGCACCAATTGCATTCATTCCAATTTTTACTCCGTCCACGAAGCACTCGAACTCCATCCAACACATAAGCGCAATCCAATTTTCAATATTATCCCTTTTTACCGTTTCTGAAATTTCTTCTTTTAAAAGCTCTGTTATTTTTTCTTTAAATGAATGAAATTCATTAAGGATATAATTTAAATTTTCAATTCTTTTAGAATAGTTTTGAATAAATGTGCTGTATGCTCTAATTAATGCCTCTGGGTCTTTAGGCGACTCCATTCCATCAATTAAACTAACTTTATGGTCTGTAAAAAAGGCTTTTATCATTTCAATGTACTTTCTCCTAACAGAAACTAATGTAGTACAATCTTTTATTTGTTTTTCAGTTCTAAATTCTATCATGATTTTAAGCTGTATTTATTTGTCGTGTAATTTTCTTATTGAACTTGCAAAATATCCAATTACAGTTCCAAGCAACGTGCCTGTAACGCAATTATCAATAAATCCATTATATCTGCACACGAAAATGAAACTAAGAATAATTGCAATCATGAGAATTTCTAAGATGTACTTTTTGATTAGAAAGCCCCGCATATTTTTTTCGTTGTCAAGTTGATTTGCTTCCATTTTGTTATTTGTTTTTATTTGTACTATAGTTTAATGCCTTTTTAAGTTTCTGATTGAAATCTGATAATACTGGTTTTTGTGGCTCAGATTTATATTCTAAGTCTTTTAAGTCAAGTTCTAATTGACCATTTTTTCTATCTCCCATTTTATTGAAATTAGATACAAACTGCTTCCAATTATCAGATATTCTCATTATTGCAATTACTTGGTTTAATTGAGCGGATGGATGTGGACAGCAAGTGTCAATTACTTTTATAATCTTCATCGGTATTTTAAAACTTAAAATTGGGAATATATATCTAAAATAGCACTTATTCTTTTATACCGGTTGTTTCCGACTGAATGTTTTCCACTTTTTACCTTTATAAAAGAAAATTGCCTTTAAATATAAGTTTTCATCCGACTTTTCCCTGATTTTTTTGAATTTAACAACGTTGGAAGAGTCAGATTCGAAAAAAACCTCCTCGTTATTGATATAATAGTGATATTCTATTTCCGGAGGCTTTACAAATTCAAATTCAACTTTTATCGAATCTCTTAGATCATAATCCCATAAAGTAAATACGAAAGGCATTCCAAAAACACTGTCTTTTAAATAATTAATTTCGAACTTAATGCTGTCGTCAACTGAAATATATGAGTAAGTTGATAATACGGAATCTCCTATCCAGGTAGTTTTGTCGTAGCTGCATACGTATTCGGTAACCCCATTTCTATTAAATCTCCTTTCTTTATTTGGCTTTGTTATACTAAAACTTGTAACCTGGTTAATATCTGCCTGATTCAGATTGTTTACACAAGCAAATATTAATATTGAAATGAGTATGAATTTTGGCACAAGGGTCTTTAGCTTTATAATTTTGTATATTTCAACCATCTTTGGAGTTTGAATTTCCCTAATATAAAAAGTAAGCCTTAGATTATTCCTAAATGAAATTATTATATTTCAAATTCAGTGTGATAGTCCAAATTTCTTTCTACTATTCCCCTGATCTGATAAAATCCTGAACTTTAATTTCTTTTATATATCCTTTAAAATTTCCAAAATAATCGTAATAAGCTGTAGAATCTAAATTTATAGATTTATATCTTATACTTTTATATCCCATTTTATTTACAATCCCATAATAATTAGCTTCTTTGATTGTGTCGGATATCTCTTTCGTGTATACCAGTCTGTTATTTTTATATTTCTCCAGATAAATTACATACTTCATGCTTGTTATAAAATTCGTGCAATCCAGAAATGTATCCAGTAAAAAAGTGGTATCATAATACCCTATTTCTAAAAGATTGCCATTTTTCACCGAACTGATCAAATAAAATTTAGGTACTGTATCAAAATTCAGGCTTATTATTGCCTTTTCCCTTTTAATAGGAGTGTCATTTGGATATAAACAAATTATTCTGTCAGATGTAATTTTCCGTTTAAGTAAAACTGAACAACTGCAAAACAAAACAGTAAAAATTAACAACGTTTTCATTTAATGCAAACTAAGTTTTATATGCACAATTTTCATCTGAATATAGTTCACTGTTCCTGATACTATCCCCCTTCCTTAACCCAGGCAATGATTCCGCCTTTCAGGTTGTATAGTTTTTCGAAGCCGGCTGCTGCCATCATCTCGCAGGCATGTACACTGCGCACACCACTGCGGCAATATATCAGATAGGTTTTGTCTCTGTCCATTAAAGGGAAACGGCTTTCGAACTCGCCGTTGTAAAAGTCTAAACCGGCTACAGCTCCCTCTATCTGCCTTTCGGCTACCTCGGCCGCCGTTCTTACATCGAGCACAACGACTCCTTCTTCTTTCATTTTTTCCCTGAAAATCCCTACGCTGAGGTCGGTATACCCCTTGCCCGATTTCTGATCTTTCATATTAAACCAACTCAAAATATTACAACTTTACTCAAAATTAAGGATTTTTATCAACTTTATTTTAGAACAAAAAAGAAATATCAATGTCTTTTGGAATGTCATCTGAAATATCATGCGTAAACCGGGAATGCTTACAGCATGACATTGCAGCACCAGATCTCAGCTATGCAGAACAGGACAGAGGGGGCTTGCATAAGCGCTGAATTTCCTATTTTTGAGCCCCTGATAGATTCATGTCCGAACTTACACATCATATAAAATCCTTTCTCGAAAAAACAGGATTCTCTCTGTCTGAAGAAGCATGGCAGGCTTTTGCTGAAATCTGGAGTGAAACAGAAATCAAAAGGAAAACTACGATTTGCTCGCCGGGTGATGTGGAACAGCACTTATATTTTATTTGCGAAGGTGTACAACGCATTTACTATTTTGATGAACAGGACAGGGAAGCTACTCTGGTGTTAACTTACCCCTATTCTTTTGCAGGTGTAATGGATTCTTTCCTCCTTCAGGCGCCGTCGCGCTACTATTTTGAAACGCTGACTCAGTCTGTCATACTGAAAACAACATATACAAATTTCAATGCGATAACGCTTCGTTTTCCGGAAATTGACAATATCATCAGACAACTCACCTATCACGCTCTTTCGGGATTGCTGGAAAGGATGGCCGAACTTCAGTCATTTTCTTCAGAAGAAAAATTCAGAAAACTGATGCAGCGCAGTCCCCACCTGCTCAGACTTGTCCCGCATAAATACCTTGCCAATTACCTGGGTATAGATGCCACCAATTTCAGCAAACTGGTAAATTCTGTAAAATTGTAATCAAGTATTGATTGTTCGAATTAATTCTGATAAAATTAAGAATCTTGGCAATTACCAAGAATGATGGTTTTGAGGCCATCTAATTTTGCATCAAAATAATTCAAATATGTTCAATCAAAAATTCATCAAAACCGGAAGTAAAGTTTTCGTAGCTTTATCAGTTTTCAGCATCGGCTCAGTCAGCATCATGTCTATGATCAGCCCTCAAAGCACCATGGACCTGGTAAGCGTCAGTCTGGATAACACAGATGCCATGAGCTCCATAAGAGGTGTGTATGGTGGCGTAGGACTAAGCATCACAGTTTGCCTTTTGTATCTGATGTTAAAAGACATAAAAAATGCCCTCAGGTTTCTGAGTTTGTTCTGGGGTATGTATGCTTTCTCCAGATTAATTACAATACTGATGGATGGAGCTCTGGGCAGTTTCGGCAATCAGTGGATTATAACAGAAACTGTTTTTTGTCTGATCAGTCTGTTTTTCATGTTAAATTTGAAACCGCTTGACTATGCAGAAAAAAGAATTTCTTGACACCATTGAATCAAAACTGAATAAACAGCAGGACATTGTTCCTGACTCATTTCAAAACATCAGCACGGAATTTCTGATAAGCAAACCACATGCAGGTGTTTGGAGTATAGCCGAATGTTTCAGCCATTTAAATTCTTATGGCGAGTACTATCTTCCTTTGCTCGGTGAGGCAATCAAAACCAAAGGACAAAAGTTGCCTGATCAGGAATACAAAAAAAGCTTCATTGGCAATTATCTGATCAACAAAACTGACCCTGAGAAAGGCAAAGCAAAGCTTAAAGCCCATAAAAAACATTTGCCTTCTATCGACACTGACCCTCATGAAGCCATTGCAAAACATCTGGATCAGCAGGAAAAACTTTTAAAACTTGCAAGAATGGCCATCGATTCGGATATCAATGCCGGAGGCATTCCCATCTCCATATTCAGACCAATCAAGCTGAGCATCGGCGAAACTATCGAATTCATGACCCTTCACAACGACAGGCATATCCAACAGGCATTGAATGCAAGACAAAAGTTAATACAAGCTGAACTTGAAACTGATTTCTGAATCTGATACTAATGTTCATGTTTCCTGATATTCCGTATACTTTCCGGGTGAGATGTGAGCAGAGTGAAATACAATATTGTCCAAAGTCATTATATTCGAAAAAAAAATCTTCTCAATGTTCCTCAGAATTGACACCAACACGCCCAAAACACTGCTTGGCATGAATGTGAAAACCACCCTGGGCCAAAATCTGACAGGTAAACTCTGGTCGGGCTTTATGCCGCGATTAAACGAAATCAACAAACGGACAGGAACAGATTTATATTCTGTTCAGTGCTTTCCAGTGAATCACAATTTCGGGATTTATGATCCCGACGCCGAATTTGTAAAATGGGCCTGTGCGGAAGTGAGCGATTTTTCGCAAATACCCGATGGCATGCAGACTCTCATCATACCGGAAGGTGAATATGCGGTTTTTTTGCACAAAGGCAATCTGGCGGCCGCTTTCAGAACCTATCAGTACATATTTGCCGAATGGCTGCCACAATCTGCCATGGCTGTAGACCATCGCCCGCATTTCGAGATCATAGGACCAAAATACAAAAACGACCACCCTGATTCGGAAGAGGAAATATGGATTCCGGTAAAACAGCTGTAAACCGGGCGGTACATGTTTGTTAAAATTTCATTAATTTTGCTTTGTTTCATTTTAATCAAAACATCCCTGAGTGTATTTCACAATACTCAATTTTTAAAATGCAGCAACAAATGTCATACGTATGAAAACATTCTGGAAAAAATTCCTCATCAGAACCACGCTCAGACCTCATACAAATGATCCATTCGACGCCACAGAATTCTCGGCATACAGACTGGCCAAAGCTTACCGTCGTTTAAACATCAACAGCAAGCGATATTTCAAGGATTTTTTACTGGTTGTTACGGGAATTTTTTCTGCTGCTTTCGGTTTCAAAGGTTTTCTTCTTACCAATAAATTTATAGACGGCGGGGCTACCGGAATA
>CAZRKA010000081.1:0-14670 GCA_964600345.1 uncultured Chitinophaga sp.
TTGGCAAGCATCAGTCCGTAGTCTTCATATTCTCCTGCTGTGATCGGACCGCAGGCTGTCGTGATTTCATTATTGTAATTGATGGCAATACGCATTTTGGTAAGCCCTTCGAAAGACTGAGCCAAAGCCGGAACAGTAAAAGTTGTTGTATAAGTCTTGTTGTATGTGCTGCTTTCAAAGAATATCATTTCATTGGCATCGTCAAAATCACCATCAATATTCCAGTCTATCCAAGCCTTTCTGTTTGCAGGATCAACACTGCTGTTTCTTTCTACGGTTAGCGTGTAAGTTTTGCCATAAGTCAGATTGGCCACTTCATCTAAACTAAAGTCGCTGTATGACTTGTCGCCTGAAGTAGTATAGTTGTTAATCAGTTCATTTGTTCCGTCTGCTACTTTAACCCTGTTAATTCCCACATCACTGCTCAGAATATAAGAAGAAGGTTTGCAATAATCCAGACCGCAGATGTACTTATTTTTTACAATGGTTCTGGTGGTATTAGTCGGATCTAGTGAATTGTAGGCTTTAAGTGAAATTGTATAACATCCTGCCGCATTCAGTTTGATTATCGGCGTTGGAATACTGTCTCCCGGAGTTGCGTTGTACTTGATAAAACCAGCACCGTAACTTGAAGGTGAAGATGGCGGATTAATTAAGGTATACGATGTTGGGAAGATAGTCCATTCGAAGCGGTTGGCATTGTCGCAGACCGGTTTCAGCGCCGTCAGGTCTACATTAACATTAGGTCTCCGATTGCTGGCATCGAAATCTAGCTGGGTGGTTTTATTGGCAGTTTCAACATCTATCAGTGTGCACGACTTGTTATTTCCAACGCAGGATTTAATTTCGAGACAAACTTTGTACTGTCCATCGGTCGTAAATGTATACCTGAAATCTTTTTTGGTATTATTGGCAACCTGATTGTCGTCTATGGTCCACTCCCATGTTGGTACGCCTACAACACCTGTGGTTGTATTGGTAAATAAGACCGGCGTTGCATTATAACTCGGAACGGTATTTGGGGTAAAGGAAGGTGTTGCTATCGAGGCCGGACCCAGTTCTGAACTGTATGATCCTGCAAATCCTGAATCAACTCCCGAACCGTCCGATTCAAATAATATATACATGCTGCCGCTGGTAGCAGTAAGTGTTACCGGTGCCTTTGCGCCTAAAGACCAGGTGGCAAGCAATGTTGTTCCGGGTCCTCCGGGAGTTTTACCATCCCAAACTTTTAGCACATCGGCATTATCCTTGAATTTAAGTCTGCTCATTGTGAGTACAATCTTCTTGGCATTACAAGGTGTTATCTGAAGATAAGAACGTGTTCCCAGCCCTTGTCCGTTTCCGTAATTCAGGTTTGGTCCGCCGTCATCAAATATTGTACCTCCCGGACTTCCAACTATGTTGTCGTTATTGGGTCCGTAAGTGCCATAACCCAGATTATACTGGGTAGGTAAAGTTACTGTTACATAACATATTTTCCTTTTAGGAACAGAAGGTCCGACATCATTTTTGCAGGTTAACACAATTGTATAACATCCCGGAATATCAAAGGCAAACTGTGGATTCTGAGAATACTCTGTATTGCCAAGACCATAGGGATCTGAATATAAATCTCCGTCTGTCAGATTCGGATAATATCCGGACGAAGCGTAAGTGGTAGAATCATAAACATCCCAGGTCCATTCCCAGGGCCCGTTGGTAGAAAGGTCAAAAATCTGAACATCTTCATACTGTTCTATAACTACCCTGTCAGCTACGAAATCAACTACAGGAATAGCTGTCGGGCTGTTGAGGTTAAGGCATTTTACAATACTGTCACTTCCAAGGCAGTTAGTGCTTTTTAGTTTGACACATTTCTGTCCGGGTGTGGTCCAGGTATAATTAAAGTTAACGGTGTTTTGATTTTCAATCGAGCCGTCGTTATTTGCATCCCATGTATGAGAAATATAACCGGTCTGATTGTTATTGATAAATTTTACCACGGCTTTTACCCAGGCATCACTTGGTGCTACAAAATTGGCACTTACTGAAGTCGGCAACTGGAGATTAACGGTGTAGTCTTCTGTTTCACCCCATGTATATGTGCCACAGGCAGAACCGGGGTTGTTAACTGCGCCTTCTATCATCACAACACGCATACGTGTGTTTCCCGGAACGATATTACAGGGAACTGTCCAGGTGTATTTAAAGACGAATCCTGCACCGGAACCGGTTTGTGAAGTATTGGCAACTGCTTCACCGGATTCAAATACGTTGTTTCTGTTATAATCGATCCAGGCGAGACACCTGTAGGTATAATGTCCGTTACAGGTACTTTCCGTAATGGTTATGGTATAAGAACGACCGGCCGAAAGGTCGACCGGGGTCAATGTTGTCCAGTCCGTATATGTTTGACATGTAGGAGCAGAAGAAACATTATTCAATGTCACAGTATTACCCTGCAGGTAAACCGACACAATATCTTCGTCTGCGGTAGAAGTTGCATTCGATGTACAATACTGTGCAGATACAGTACTCGAACCGAGAATGAATCCTAAGATCAATGCCAGTGGCTTGATTTTCGGATTCAGATTTTTGTAGATAGTAGTATACTTAAGCATATAGATTAATAAATTGGTTGGCAATTTAAAGAGATTTGTAATTATTTATAACATTCTTCCCATAAGCTAAAATAATTATGAGGTTTTAAATAAGCTTGTAAATTCATTATCAAATAATTAAGAATAGTTTAAATCAATTCTAAACTATCGCCTTTCAATAGTGAAATTCCATTATCCTTTGAGCATATAACGGAGAAATCATTTGCTCAAGCGCGTAATATTTAGCCGGTCAAACTTAGTATATTGATCATCTGAAAATACTGACGCTGATTAGTTTTATCTAAAAATTAATGCAAAAAAAAGGCGCCTCGATGAGGCGCCTTTTTGTATGATAGTCTTAATCGATTATTGCAGAACCACGCGTTTGGTGATTACCTGTCCGTCTGCGATTAATTTGATTGTGTAGACACCGGCAGCGTTTCCGCTAAGGTCTATTTCAAATTTACCGCTTACTTCGCTGTAGTTTTTCACCAGGATCAGCTGACCCATTGCGTTGTACACTTCGATGGTTGCATTCTGAGCGAGTGAACCCTGAAGATCTACATTAACGATACCGTTACTTGGGTTTGGATAAACACTCACTGACTCTTCGATTGTTTTAGTATCTACTGATACAGAGCTGTTAAAGCATTTTGGCCAGTAGGTGAAGTAAACAAGTCTTGTGAATTCGTTAGAAGTGTTACCGCTTGGATCTGTTACTCTGTAAGTGATATTGTAGATACCTTCTTCCCAGATGTTAACGTTTTGGCTTACGATCTCAACCAGTGGCTTCAATTGTGAAGGGCTGTAGTAGTTATCTGTAGTAGATATGCCCCACATTGGCCAGATGTTTTCGCCAACGCAACCGTGGATGATTTCACCCCATACTCTTGGAGCTTCAGTATCTTCAACGATTACTGTACGGGTTTTCTGAGTTTTGTTACCTGAACCGTCTACAGCTTCGAATACTTCGGTGTAAGTACCAAGTACGTTTGGATTTACGTTGTCGTAAATTTTAACCAAACTAACCTGACCTGGGCCGTAGTAGTTATCGCTTACGCTTGCAGCAGTAGAGTTGTAAGCAGTTCTTACTTCGTGTCTTACAACATCAAAAGTATTAAGGCTGATTACCGGTGGGATGAAGTCGTCAACTCTGTAGTTTCTGCTTATTGGAGTTGCATTGTTGCCGCTCTGGTCTACAGATTTGTATACTACAGGGTAAGTTCTTCTCAGTACAGTATTAACCGGACCGTTGAAGCCCCATTCTTTGATAAGTGCAGGATTGTTATCGTATGCATCTTCTGCGAAAGTCTGGTCGAACCAAACGCTACCGATCTGAATCTTAGCATCG
This sequence comes from uncultured Chitinophaga sp., assembly GCA_964600345.1. Lineage (GTDB taxonomy): Bacteria > Bacteroidota > Bacteroidia > NS11-12g > UBA955 > JABMMZ01. The sequence continues at coordinate 3,934 of CAZRKA010000081.1, forward strand.
CCAAGTGTAGTGTCAATTACAGGAGCTTCTGTATCTTCAACGCATACGTTTCTTACTTTGCTGACTGAGTTACCGGCTACGTCCTGAACTGTGTACTTGATCTGGTAGTTACCTATTGTACGGGTATCTACAGTTCCTTCAGTGATGATAGAAGAAGTCAGTATGAACGGCAGTTTGTTGTCTGTAGCAGTTGCGCCCGGATCAACATAAGGAGGGTTGTCTCTGCGTGCTTCTATACAACCTGAATTACCAGGGTTAAGTGTAAGAATTGGCATAGTAAGGTCGTTTACAACTATAACAGTGCGGATTGCAGGTACAGCTTTGTTGCCTGATTTATCTGTAACGTTATACTCTACTGAGTAAACACCCGGTACTGTAGTTTCAAGGTCGCTTGTAACAATCAATAATCCGCTGATATCTCCTTCTGATACATCGTATGCAGTTGCACCGGCATCAGTATAAGAAGAACCAACTTCGATTCTCACTGTGTCGTTACCGTTGAGGGTAATTACCGGAGGCATGTTGTCATTGACAAGTATCAGACCGTAGTCTTCGAACTCACCTGCAGTGATTGGTCCGCATGCGGTAGTGCTTTCGTTGTTGTAGTTTGAAGCTACACGCATTTTGGTAAGACCTTCGAAAGACTGTGCCAGTGCAGGAACTGTAAAGGTAGTGGTGAAAGTCTGGTTGTAAGTGCTGCTCTCTGTAAAGATAAGCTCACCTGCATCGTCGAAGTCACCGTCGATATTCCAGTCGATCCATGCTTTTCTGTTTGCAGGGTCAACGTTGCTGGCTCTTTCTACTACAAGGGTATACGTTTTACCGAAAGTTAGGTTAGCCTGTTCAGTTGAGCTGTAATCAGAGTAAGTTTTGTCACCTGAAGTTGAGTAGTTGTTGATCAGCTCGTTTGTGCCGTCAAGAACTTTAACTCTGTTGATTCCAACGTCACTGCTAAGGATATAAGCAGATGGGTTGCAATAATCCAAAGCACAGATGAATTTGTTTTTCACCACTGTTTTGGTAGTATTGGTTGGATCAAGTGAGTTGTAAGCTTTCAGAGTGATGGTATAGCACCCGGGAGCTGTAAACTTGATTCTTGGGGTTGGGATACTGTCGCCCGGAGTTGAGTTGTATTTAACAAAACCTGCACCGTAGGTAGATGGAGAAGATGGTGGGTTCATTAAAGTATAAGTAGTTGGGAATATAGTCCACTCAAATCTGTTGGCGTTGTCGCTGATAGGCTTAAGCGTGGTGATATCCACATTGATGTTTGGACGGCGGTTGGTAGCGATGAAATCAAGCTGAGTCTGTTTGTTGGCAGTCTCAACATCGATTGTAGTACAAGATTTATTGTTACCTACGCAAGATTTGATTTCAAGACACACTTTGTACTGACCGTCTGTAGTAAATGTATATCTCAGGTCCTTTTTGGTGTTACCGTTAACCTGGTTGTTATCAATGGTCCATTCCCAAGTTGGAACACCCACTATACCGGTTGTTGTGTTTGTAAACAGAACCGGCGTAGAGTTGTAACTTGGAACAGTATTCGGAGAGAATGAAGGCGTGGCGATTGAAGCCGGGCCGAGTTCTGAAGTGTAAAACCCGGCATAACCCGAGTCAACACCTGATCCGTCTGATTCAAATAAGAGGTACATGCTTCCGCTTGTTGCAGTAACAGTCTGAGGTGCTTTGGCACCTGCAGTCCAAGTGGCAAGCAGAGTGGTACCAGGACCGCCCGGTGTTTTACCGTCCCAAACGCTCAGTTTGTCAGCGTTGTCTTTGAATTTAAGCCTGGTCATGGTCAGAACTATTTTCTGAGCATTACAAGGTGTGATTTGCAGGTATGAACGAGTTCCGAGACCCTGTCCGTTACCGTAGTTCAGGTTTGGACCGCCATCGTCAAAAATTGTACCGCTGGTACTTCCTACTACGTTGTCGTTGTTAGGACCGTATGTTCCGTAACCAAGGTTATACTGGGTTGGAAGGGTAACAGTGATATAGCATACTTTGCGTTTAGCAACAGATGGACCAACGTCATTTTTACAGGTAAGTACTACAGTGTAGCAACCGGGAACGTCGAAAGCGAACTCAGGATTTCTGGTGAATTCGTTGTTGCCGTTACCCCATGGATCAGAATAAAGATCGCCATCTGTCAGGTTAGGATAGTATCCTGAAGAAGCATAAGTAGTAGAGTCATAAACATCCCAGGTCCATTCCCATGGTCCGTTAGTTGAAAGGTCGAATAACTGCATTGATTCGTACTGCTCGATCATAACACGGTCGGCCACGAAATCAACAACCGGAATAGCTGTTGGAGAATTAACGTTAAAGCATTTAACGATACTGTCTTTTCCTAAGCAGTTGGTACTTCTGAGTTTAACACATTTGTTACCGGGAGTGCTCCACAGGAACTGAGCGTTGCTGTAATCAGGAGTTACGCCGATTTGTTCCCAGGTACCGTCGTTGTTTGCATCCCAGGCGTGCTGAGTGTAACCGGACTGATTGCTGTTGATGAATTTGTTAACTGTTTTAACCCAGGCATTACTTGGGGCAACAAAGTTAGCAGATACGCTGGTTGGTAATACCAGGTTGATACTGAAATCCACAGTTTCTCCATAATAAGGCATACCACTACACCCAGTACAACCATAAGATGAATTCATTGCATAACCCGAATAATTACCAACAACCCTTAGCCTTGAAGCGCTCGGGCTGATGTTACATGGAACAGTAAAGGTTCTTAAACCAAGTGGAGATGGAGTCTGAATAGATCCGGGAACAGTAAATGCACCCTGATACTCACCTGCGTCGAGAAAGTCTTTATCGTTATTGTAGTCGATGAAAACACCGATTGATCCACCATAAGCATAAGATCCGCTCGAACCGCTGGCTTCTACCGTGTAGGTATTACCTGCAGTGATGTCGATTGCTCTTGAAGGCGCATTAGCTAATCTCCATTCCATACCGCAAGTTGATCCTCCGCTGAAACCATCGGCTGGTACGTTCCAGAGAACCTGAGAACCGGTCCTGATTCTCACTTGGTCCAAAGCAAAGATGTAAGATGCTGCACTGGAGTTCACTGTATTGTTGTACGCGTGATAACCGTCACACCAAGGTGCTGCCTGACCATTTGCCGTCATTATACCCGAAACGGCCAAAAGCACCGTCAGAGCTAATTTCAGCATTTTTAAATTTGTAATTAATTTTTTCATAATGCGAATTTTAATAATTATTATGGTCCAAAAATAAACAAGTTATCAAAAAAAACAAATTTATATTTATTTTTAACTGATATTATGACAAAAAAATGATAATTGAATCGGAACACCTTATTAATATATTGTTCTCAGGGCCCGTAAAATAAGGCTTAGCGTATAATCAATACCTGACCCGGGTTAATGCTGTCGCTGCTCAGTTTATTCAGTAATTTGAGTTCGTCAACCCCAAGTCCGTACTTTTTTGCTATGCTGTATAGTGTTTCTCCCTTTTGAACTGTATGGCTGGTTACGCTGTTGTTTACTGTCTGAGTTTTTCTGCCAACGATTAAAATCTGTCCTGTATTGATCTGTTCGTTTTCAAGTCCGTTCAGCTTTTTCAGTTCGTCTACAGTGATACCGTATTTAAGTGCTATACCGTATAAGGTTTCTCCCTGATTAACCATATGGGTTAATTCATGCCCGCTTACTGTCTGTTTAATTGATTCCGATGCAGTTATTCTGCCGGTATCAGGTCTTGCGGCCGCTTTACCCTGCAGATATAGCACCACACCCGGTTTCGGTTCCGTTCCGGGTTCCATCAGATTCTTTTTATATAGTGAATTTATTCTGATGGCGTATTTCTGCGAAATCTCCCACATGGTTTCACCGTTCTCCACCTGATGACTGGCAACGCCGGCCTTTCGCTTTTTAGGCCTCAGGTAAAGAACGTCTCCCGGCTCAATCTGTCTGTGATAACTCAGGTCGTTGTATCTGGCCAGTTTCTTTTCGGTTTTCTGATTGTTGAGCGCTATGCTTTCCAGACTTTCGTCAGGACCTACAACTGTTGAAGGCACATTGTTGTCAACTATGTCAATATTTGGCCGTATTTGTCTCGCGTAAGGATCAAAGCCGCTAAGAACCATAGAGTCGTATTGCATCAGCCTGTTTCGCTCTATTGTACTTATCAGCAAATCTGCATATTTCTGATTCGTGGCATATCCCGCTGCCAGCAGACCTCTTGCCCAGGCTTTATAATCCGATATCTCATGTGTAAACAGATTGGCATATCTCCTGTTCTCTTTTAAAAACCTGCTGTGGTCGCGGTACGAGTCTTCTGCTTTGGTATAACAACGGAAACACTCCTGCAAGGCATCGTCGTCTTCGAGTATAGTGCAGCCTGTCCAGTCCTTTTTACACTTGATGCCGAAGTGGTTATTTCCCTGCCGGGCCAGCCTGCTGTTGCCGCTTCCGCTTTCAAGCAGACCCTGGGCGAGTGTTATGCTTGCCGGAATTTTATACTCCAGCATTTCCTGCATCGCAATCATTTTAAAACTGTCAATATACTGCTTAACCGAGATGGTTTGTGCCTCCACCCTGCCCATAAAAAGTATGAAAGTCAGAATTATAGATTTTGAATATGACGGCATTTAGTCTGCAAAATTAAGTAGCGGGCAACCTTGAAACCGCTTTTCTTGTCAACACATGTACAGTATGTAAAACGCTGAGACAGGGGATTTTCGTATGCAGCATTGCAAATGAAGGATTTGTTACCCGGATCATCGCCTCATTGCCAACTCAAACTTACTCCCTATTTTTGTGAACTCGTTAATTATGAACCGTATCAAAATACTTTGTTTCTCTATTCTGGCAGTTTTTGCAAGCCTGACTATAAAAGCCCAGCCCGACGAACCCGCTGCCCCGGTTTTTAAACTCAGTTTCAGCAATAACAGCCCTAAAACCGGCGATGTAATCGAAATTATACTGAAAGCCAATGTGCCTGCAGAACTCTATATGTACAGCACATACAACAAATGTGAAATCGGCCCGCTTAAGCTTCAGGTAAACATAAAACCCGACCCATCCTTCTGTCTCGTAGGTGAGCCCTATAGTATCGGAGACAAAAAAATTACCGATGAAATTTTCAACTGCGAACTCGGAAAATTTGTCGGGAAAGCAGAGGTAAGGCAAAAAATCAAAATTCTCAGCGCCAAAGTTGTCATCAGCGGCAACATTGAAGGCCAGTGGTGCACTGAAACGACCTGTTTCAATTTTGGCACACTTGCTTCACCCCTCTCCTTTTCAGGCAATCTGAAAGCAGAAGGAAAACCAGTTAAATGCTCGGATGAAGAAACCGGAAGTGTTATACAACCCGAAGACAGCTCAGATACCAAACCTGAAATTAAAGCGCCGCCGGTCAATGACAGCCTTTCCGGCAATAAGACCGACACTGCATGTTCAGATTGCTCATACAAAACAAATTCTTACAGCGATAAAGCTGCCTGTAAAACCAAAACTTTCAACGGACAAACCACCGAAACCGATAATGAAAGCAACTTCGGACTATTTATACTGGCCTTTCTCTCCGGACTTGCCGGTTTGCTTACTCCCTGTGTATTTCCGATGATACCAATGACGGTGGCATTCTTTCTCAAGGACAAGAAGAGCCGTAAAAAGGCTATCTTCAACGGGCTTTTTTTTGGAGTTTCAATCATAGGAATTTATGTGGTAATTGGCACTCTTACTTCGTTCGTATTCGGAGCTGATGCCGGCAGTTTCATCTCCACGCACTGGATTCCGAATATTTTGTTTTTTGTTATTTTCCTGGTTTTTGCCTTTTCCTTTTTCGGCGCTTTCGAAATTGTGTTGCCGGCTGCATTAACCAATAAAGTAGACAGGCAGGCGGATAAAGGGGGCTTATACGGCATTTTTTTTATGGCCCTTACCCTGGCTATAGTTTCTTTTTCCTGCACCGGACCAATAGTAGGAACCGTCCTTGTTCAAAGTGCAGGCGGACAATTTCTCAGGCCTGTCATAGCCATGCTGGGCTTCGGACTTGCATTCGCTCTCCCCTTTTCATTGTTCGCTATTTTCCCGAACTGGTTAAGCAATCTGCCTAAAAGCGGCGGATGGCTTAACAGCGTCAAGGTGGTATTCGGTTTTCTCGAACTGGCGCTGGCTCTTAAATTCCTCAGCATAGTCGACCAGACTTACCACTGGCATATTCTCGACCGCGAAGTTTATCTGAGCCTATGGATAATCATTTTCCTGCTTATGGGTATTTACCTGCTGGGAAAACTCAAATTTTCTCACGACAGTGATCTGCCCTATCTCAAAGTGCCGCGCTTATTGATGGCTGTATGCACACTGGCTTTTGTCATGTACATGATTCCCGGTTTGTGGGGAGCCCCTTTAAAGTTTCTTTCAGGCTATCTGCCTCCTATGAGCACCCAGGATTTTGATATCAACCGCAGTATTCTCGAATCTCAGGGTCTCTCAGGCAATATGTGCAAAAAACCAACCTATGCCGGTCAGCTGCATATTCCAAACGGATTAAACGGCTATTTTGACTACGAGGAAGCACTATCATGTGCAAGGGAACTGAAAAAACCGCTCTTCCTCGACTTTACAGGTCATGGTTGTGTGAACTGCCGTAAAATGGAAGAAAAGGTATGGAGCGACCCAAGAGTGCTTAAAATACTCAACGAAGAATACGTCATTGCTTCACTTTACGTCGACGACAAGAAGATTAAACTCCCCGAAAGTGAGTGGTTTATAGGGCGTTTCAGCAAGAAACTGATTAAAACCCTCAGTGATAAAAACACCGAAATCGAAATCTGTTATTTCAACAAAACTTCGCAGCCGCTGTATTGTCTGCTTGATGGAAAAGAAAATCTCCTGCAGAAGCCCGAAGGCAGTGAGATAAACAATAAACAATTCGACACTGAGGAATTTCTGAAATTTCTCGAAAACGGACTGGCAGAATTCAAAAAAAGAAGTACAAATCCATGAGCATAAGACAGCATTTCGAAGAAGCAAAATCGGTACTGGAATCCTTTCTCGCTGATCAGAAAAATTTTGATGCTCTGGAAAACGCAGGTAAAATCATGGTCGGTTCGATTCGCAATGGCGGTAAAATAATAAGCTGTGGCAACGGAGGCAGTCTTTGTGATGCCATGCATTTTGCCGAAGAACTGACCGGCCGTTACCGCGACAACAGAGCTTCACTTCCTGCCATCGCCATTTCCGATATCAGCCATGCCACCTGTGTGGGAAACGATTACGGCTACGAATTTATTTTTTCGAGATATGTGGAGGGTTTGGGCCGCGAAGCTGATGTGCTGCTTGCCATCAGTACCAGTGGCAACTCAGCCAATGTGATCAATGCCATACATGCTGCCAAAAGCAAGGGTATGAAGGTTGTGGGACTGACCGGAAAGAACGGCGGAAAAATGGCCGGTCTGTGCGATGTCGAAATAAGAGCACCTTATTCGGATTACGCCGACCGCGCTCAGGAAATTCACATCAAGTGCATACACAGCCTGATTGATTATATCGAGAAGCACGTTTAAGCTTCCGTTTTTCAGATGTTATAGGTAAAAAAAAGACACAGTCTCCTGTGTCCCTTTCTTTTTCGTCTATGAAAAAATTTACTAATCTACATTCAATAGACGAACTTTATTTCTAAAACGCTGCATCCGGTATTAAAAACTTTTTACATTTCAGATTAATCCTTTGATATAACGGACAAAATTTTATAACTTTGGTTAAAACCAAAACTAAAATTATGTTCATCAAAACATTCGGATCGGCGGTATACGGTGTCAATGCCCATACCATTACAGTAGAAGTCAACATCAGCAGAGACGGGGGTAAATTTTTTATTGTCGGATTGCCCGACATAGCAGTAAAAGAAAGCTGGACCAGAATCACGGCTGCATTCAAAAACAACAATTACAGTTTCCCAAGAAAAAAGGTGGTGGTCAATATGGCCCCTGCAGATATCCGTAAGGAAGGCAGTGCCTACGATCTTACAATTGCCATCGGCGTGTTGGCAGCCGACGAGCAGATACGCGACTTTACGGAAGTCTCTAAATATATTATCATGGGCGAGCTTTCAATGGACGGCACACTGCTTCCGATAAAAGGGGCCTTGCCCATTGCCATTCAGGCCCAGAAAGAAGGCTTCAAGGGATTTATTCTTCCAAGACAAAACGCCGGAGAAGCCGCCATTGTTAAAGGAATCGATATTTTTGGAATAGAAACACTGAAAGATCTCGTCGATTTCTTTACGGGCCGAAAAAAATTGATACCCGAACCCAATAATACCCGCGAAGAATTTGCTATTGCCATGCACGATTTCGATCTCGATTTTGCGGATGTGCAGGGACAGGAAAACATTAAGAGAGCAATGGAGATTGCAGCAGCCGGTGGACACAACATCATACTGATCGGACCTCCGGGAGCAGGTAAAACCATGCTGGCCAAGCGGCTGCCATCCATATTGCCGCCAATGTCTTTGGAGGAGGCCCTCGAAACGACCAAAATACATTCTGTGGCGGGGCGTTTGCAGGAACAGAGCGGTCTTGTTGCCCGCCGTCCTTTTCGCTCACCACATCACACCATCAGCGATGTGGCTTTGGTTGGTGGTGGCAATACACCCCAGCCAGGTGAAATTTCGCTTGCTCATAACGGTGTTTTGTTTCTCGACGAACTGCCCGAATTCAAAAGGGCTGTACTCGAAGTGATGCGGCAGCCGCTCGAAGAGCGCAAGGTCAATATTTCGAGGGCTAAATTCTCGGTCGATTACCCGGCAGGATTTATGCTGGTTGCCAGTATGAACCCCTGCCCCTGCGGTTATTTCAATCATCCCGACCGCGAATGCCTTTGCGGACAAAATCTGGTGCAGAAATACCTAAGCAGAATAAGTGGTCCTCTGCTCGACCGCATAGACATACACATTGAAGTTACACCGGTAAGTTTCGAAGAACTCGCTTCGCGAAAGCGCAGCAGCGAAAACAGCAGCATGGTCAGAGAAAGGGTAATCAGAGCACGCGAAATCCAGTCCCTGCGTTTTGCAGACAATCCGGGCATATACTGCAATGCTCAGATGCCCGGCAACAGGATAAAGGATATCTGCGCCATCAGTGATGCCGGTACCCAACTGCTTAAAACCGCCATGCAGAAACTCAGTTTAAGCGCAAGGGCCTACGACCGCATACTCAAAGTAACCCGCACCATAGCCGACCTCGACGGAAGCCCTGACATCAAAACAGAACACCTGGCCGAAGCCATTCACTACAGGAGTCTGGACAGGGAGAACTGGGGCGGGTAAAATGAGAACTTTCACATTGAAAAGCTATTTAAAATTGCTGTAAAATAATTATAATATAGTCATTAATGACTATATATATATTCTAAGTGTATAATCCTGTATTTCATGTATTTATAATTTTTTCCAGTAAAAATTAATATCTTCTGGTATTTTTTAATTCATAAAATTCACTTACTTTGTATAAAACTTATGAATTCACTTAAAATACTGCATTTTCTGATTGTAGACTGGAAATTGTTCTTTAAAATTTGTAACATTAACGAAATAGAACTTATCGATAAAGTAATTAATATTTCTACAGGGATTGTAAATGAGTTTATCGATATAACATCTCTTAATGAAGGCGTATATTATTTTTAAATACATACAGAAAGCACTATATTCGGTTCTAAATTTATTAAGATAAAGTGAGAGTTTTATTTTTATTTTTATTTTTATTTTTATTTACTATTTTCTGTCTAAAGACCGAGGCTCAGAATTGGAAGAAATTAAATTTAAAATTAGATGGTGCACCTAGATATTTATATAATGATACATCATTTAGTCAATTCATCATTGGTGGAGAATTTACTCATATAAACTCAACTAATACAGATATATTTATTTTAAAACAAGATTCATTAGTTTTATTAACTCCTAACAACCTGCTAACTTGGCCCTCTGTCAAATGCATTAGGTATAAAAATGTTTTATTTTTTGGAGGGTTTCAAGGTTTGTTTAAGTATGAATTAAATGGCAAATGGACTAAAATTGATACGAATGGAAATTCTAATCTGATTCTGAATTTCTTTAATTCAAGTGACAGTATATTGATGATAACAGGGGTATTTGACAACTTCTCAAACCCAAATTCTCAATATCCTTTGGTTTCTATTTTACAAGATTCAGTTTGGTTGCCATTTAATGGAATCGACACCATTTTAAATTCTAATTCAAATAGCATTTCCTGCATTTCATTTTACAAGAATGAATATTATTTTGGAGGTAATCTAAATAATTCTCCGCCGTATAAGGAAGTATTATGTTGGAATGGCCAGAAGTGGAAGGATTTAGATAATGGAATTCATGGCACTGGAGATGACTGGATAAATGATATGGAAATATATAAGAATGAATTATATGTTGCAGGACATTTTTATAGAACCAATGGAGCTACTGACAATTTAATTGCAAGGTGGGATGGTGAAAATTGGAATTCAGTAGGAGGAGGTTTGAGTGGTGTCCAGATTGAGGATATTCAGGTTTTTAATGATGAATTATGGGTTGTTGGAGCATTTGTTTCAGCCGGTGGTGTTCCAGCTAAAAATATAGCAAAATGGAATGGCATCGAATGGTGTGGTATTGGCGATAGTTTTAACAATAAACTAACTTGTTTAGGAGTATATAATAATGAATTATATGTGGGTGGAGGATTTACTTCCATCAATG
>CAZRKA010000082.1:0-14601 GCA_964600345.1 uncultured Chitinophaga sp.
GTGGATAAACCTTATGGGTTGTAAGGCCAAATATACCGGAGATTCAGGGCTGCCCGTCCTGGTCGAAGTTCGCTTCGCGCTCCGGAGGGTAGGCTGCATCAGATCAATGACAAGCATCCGCTCAGGCGGAAACAGAACCCGGCTTATAGTTTACCCAAATTGTATTGTCCCGTTGTAAATGCAACGGGACTTTTTTAAAAATACTCACATTGCCTTATCATTTTGTGAATTTATTTCTCAATATGAGAAATAAAATGCTCCGTAAGAGTTTTGAATAAGTTTCTTAAATTGTATATTATCAAATAATTAAATCTGAAATTATTGATATGTTGAAATTTGCACCCGAATTGCGGTAAAGAAATCATTATGGCAGTAAATCCTGATAAACTGTTTTACAAATCATCTTCCCTAAGCGGAGATATCAATGAGGTTTTTAGCCCGGATAACGGCGGTAAAGCCACAATGCAGGTAAAACGTCATTCAGACAAATCATTTACCCTCAGCGAAAGTTTTGTCGACTACCTCCAGTCTGAACGTGCTTTCGCGCTGGTTTACGAGCCTTCCAAACCCTTCATGTTCTCTTACAATCAGGTAAATACATTTTTTAAACTGATTGCTTTCGCAGGCTTCCTTGCAGCATTGTTCTATATAGGACTTACAGCCCGTTAAGCTTCAGATTTTTTAAGCCAGGCTTTCAGAATAGGATCATCTCCTTTGTCTATCGTAATTTGCAAATCAAGTTTTGGGTTTTGAATTGGTTTACAATTCACGGTTCTGATGATTCCCGCTCTTGAAATCAAGAAAGTCAATACTTCCGTATTACCCAGTTGTTTGATAATATCATCCAGATTGTTTTTAACCCTGACACCATCGATGGCAATAATTTCATCGCCGGCCTGTAAATCAATTCCATAAGCCGGCGATTGTCCGTCTATTGATTTTACAAGAAGTTTTTCGCCTTTTACTTCTGTATTGATGCCTGTATAAAATGGATTTTCACTTTGTCTGTTGCTGACGCTGCAGGATGCTTTTTTGAAAATTGCCTCTATGCCTGCATTGGTCGAGGCATTATTGGGTTCTTCGGCCCATTTTCTGAAATTGAGGTCTTTGCCTGCAATTGTATTGATGGCATTATAAAACTCATCATCGGTAAATCCGGTTTTCTTTTTTTCGTAGAATTCGGAATAAAGATAACGCATTAAATGATCCAGACCCTTTTTACCGTTAGTTGCCGATAATAGTTCCAGGTCTAATAAAGCAGCTATTGCAGCCCCTTTCATGTAATAGGAAATTGAACTGTTAATGCTGTTTTCGTTCGGTCTGTATTCTTTGATCCATGCGTCGTAAGAGGCATTGTGCAGACTTTGCACTTCGGCACCTTTCCGGTTCAGAACAGCGCTGAATGTGCCAGCAAGGGTTTTCAGATATTCTGATTCGGTTCTGAAGCCGGCTCTGTACATCAGTATTTCGTCGTAATAGCTGGTGATACCCTCAGCTACCCATAAGAGGTTGCTGTAGTTTTCCTTAGAATAATCAAATGGGCCGTATGCCACAGGTCTGATGCGCTTTATATTCCAGAGATGAAAATACTCGTGGGCGCACAGACTTAAAAATGCCAGGTATCTTTCTTTGTTGCTATAGGCAAAACGGGGCATCTGAACAACACTGCTGTTGGCATGCTCCAGACCACCGCCACCCTCATCAACATGATGAACAATAAACAAATATGAACTGCAGGGGTTATGACCAATGATTTCGGTTGTGGTTTTGCAGATCTTTTGCAGATCCATGATGAATTTTTCGGTGTTACAATTGTTTTGTCCTACCATGGCAACTTTGTGTTTTACTTCTCCAACAGTAAAACTAAGTTCGGTATGCATGCCGATTTCCACAGGTGAATCAGCAAGTTCATCGTAAGTGGTATATGAATATTTATTTTGTTTTATTTCACTTAATGTAGTGGATATCACAGGCCAGGTTTCGGGATAGGAAAATTCAATACTGCCTGCACCCATTTTGTCTGTATACATCAGGCAACTGCTCGGAAGCAGGAAAGCATGGTCGTTATCGATGTAAGAGGTTCTTACCGAATTCTCAAAACAATATACCCTGTATGACACGCTTATTTGTTTGAGCCCGGCAGGATTTTCTATTCTCCACGTGCTTTTATCGGTTTTATTCACTTTAAGACTTCCACCGTTAGAACTTGCATTTACACCATCGATATTGCGTTCAAATTCTCTGATCATGTAACTGCCGGGAGTCCAAACCGGCATTTTGATGTCCAGAAACTTGTTTTTGATATCAGAAATATCCATTACAACATGGGCATAATGCAGCGCAGGATTCTGAATGTCGAGTTTGTAGTTAACGGTAACGGCTTCAGTGTTTTTAGTCATTGTCAATATTAAGCAGGTAATCACCCCGATTCTCATGCCTGCAAATAAATGACAATTCCTCCTTTTTTCTAAATTAAATGATGAAACTACTTGAAAATTAAATAGAAAGCATCCTCAATTTACAAAGTCTCATATTTATGAGATTTATTAATAGTAGAATTTACTCAGTTGATTTATCAAAGAAAGGCTGATTTTGGGTACAAAATCCATTTAGAAAACAAACTAAGATAATACCGGATAGTAGGACCAATCATCTGTATACCTGCCATAAACTGATGTTTTGATTAAAAATTATATAAAATAATACTCTTGATAATCAATTGGATAGAATTAATATTTGATTAATCCGCCAATTTTTGAATCAATTAATGCTTGTTTTTTATCTTTGGGTATACCATGTTAAAACAATCTAGGTTTATTTACTTACACATGCCGCAAGGTGTGTTTAATACATTGGATAACAATTATATACACAAATATGCAAATTCAAAACTATTACAAACTAAGCGATTCCCTCAATGGTGCGATCAGATCCGAAATGTCTGGTGGAGAGACTGATGCTGAAACGTCGGCTCACTTAAAAATATCATCTGAAACTTACAAACCTTACTTAATTTCTTACACCAAAGCTTCGTATTTTGTAAAAGCATTTTTATTGCTCCTGATGTTCAGTTCATTCTTTTTCCTCGGATTGAACGCACAAACAAGCAGAACGGTAGGCGGATCAGGGGGAGCCGACTATTCAACTCTGAAAGCTGCATTTGATGACATCAATGCAGGAGCACTGACCGGCGACATTGAACTGAATATCATTTCAAATACCTCCGAAACGCTTACCGCTACCTTAAATGCAGATGGCAATGGCAGTACCAGTTATACTTCGGTCCTAATAAAACCATCAGGCGGAGAAAAGAGAATTATCAGCGGCAGCATTGCGGCAGGACTGATAAGTTTGAACGGGGCAAGCAATGTAACCATAGACGGTTTAAATTCGGGTGGAGATTCTCTTCTATTTGAAAATACGAATACAGCGGGTTTTACATTTCATTTTGTAAACAGCGCGAACAACAACCTGCTCGATAATCTCTATGTGCTTGGCGCAAGTACATCAACTACTTCAGGGGTAATCAGATTTACAACAGCCTCTGCCGTCCTGGCTTTCGGAAATATAAACAATACAATTTCCGATTGTTTTATTGCCGGTGACCGCAATGGGAATAAACCTTTGAATGCCATATACTCTAACGGGACAGTCGGGAAATCCAATCAGAATACCATTACCGATTGCAGAATATCAGATTTTCAGAACAGCACTAATACGCAAAGCGGTATTAAACTAGCTGCAAACAATGAGTCGTGGACCATTACAAACAATAAGTTATATAAAACTGCTAGTTCAGTTATCAGTTCATCCTCAGTGGCGGTTTACGGTATTTATATCAACGACGGAAGTGCTTATACGATTACCGGAAATACCATTGGATATGCCTCTGATAATTCAAGCGGGTATTTTGCATATACAGTATCTAACACTTCACATACTTTTTATGGTATTTATTTAAGGTCGACCACGACAAACAATTCTGTAATAAGCGACAATAACATCAAAAATATTGATATAGATGCATCTGCCAATGCATTTACATTTTACGGAATTTATTTCGACGGCACTGCTTCTCCAATAGATCTTACTGTTGAGAATAACGCAGTTGGTTCTCTGACAGATGCTAACTCAATTGTTCTCAAAACGACAGGAAGGCTGGATTTGTATCCTGTCAGATTTAACGGAGCTGCCAATAATTACCAGGTTCAGTTAAATTCAAATCAGGTAGGTTCAATCAATTCTTCAACGGTTGCACTTGGTTCATTGTACGGAAGTATGATTTACTTTGCAGGTAGTACCAGCTCTTCATTTTTTGTCAACAGCAATACAATTGGGGCAGAAGGCAACGGAAAAATCAGTCCGGGAACAGTGTCTTCCACCGGTGATTACAGAATATACGGTGTTACACTTGGAACATCAGGTTCTATTGAATTTAACAACAACACCATTTGCCATATTTACGAGAACTCAAGCGGTTCCAGCAATCCATGGATTTATGGAGTTTATGTCACTTTTGCAGGTGGTACTCTAACAACCAATAAGATAATCAGCGGAAATAGCATTCACGATATTATTTCCTATTCGGGATATTCCAGTTTCGGAAGCAGGGTTGCTGTAGGTATTTATGTTGAAACCGGCAATAATTCGTATACCCTGATGATTAATGACAATACCATTTACAACATTAAATATCTGGGCAGCGCCTCAGTCAATTGCAATGTTTCCGGTATCGGAATTCCAAGTACCACACAGAAAATGAAAATTTTCAATAACGTGATATACGGTATAGAAAACAACAGCACATATTCCTGGTCTTCCAACACATACGAAAGGGGCGGTATCAGCGGTATCGAAATGAACAATTCAACCAATTCTACAAATCTGGTCGAAATCTATAACAACAGAATTTTCCTTAAGGCCGAAAACAGCGGTAATCCAACCTGTGTGCCGATTAAGGGTATTGAAGTTCATTCGCTCTCAGCGGTTTATTACAATACAGTCGTTATTGCCGGTACCGCATGTTCTTCAGGTGGCGGCACTATTCCTACTACCTGTCTGACAGGCGGACAGTATCTGGAAATACCGGTATACAACAACGTGTTTTGCAATATCAGAACCGGAAACGGCAAACACTTTGCAATTGCAAACGATGGATATACTACTTATTCAACTACAAATTATACCTTCTTTACAGACAACAATCTTTATTATACTGCCAATGCCGCAACCGTGGCGAAATGGAGCAGCAGTGACAGAACACTTACGCAGTGGAAAACCTCAGTTTACAACAGTGGCATAGGTCCGAACGTCGATTTGAATTCACTGAATACAGATCCCGTGCTGGCAGATATCAACACAATAGATTTGTGGTATGCCGGGTCAACAACTTCTCCTATCAGAAATGCAGGGGTGGCTATTGTCGGAATTACTGATGACTGTCTTGGCAATACCAGAAACGGTTCTCAACCTTATCTCGGTGCCATGGAAAAAATCATCAATATCTGGGAAGGAACTTTCAGCGACGATTGGGGTACAGCAGCCAACTGGTATTCCGGCGCTCTGCCACTCGCAGGAGAAAGCATATATTTTTCCGCATCACCGCTAAACAATCTCGTGCTCGATGGCCATAAGGTTATAGATAATCTGGATAATCAGCAACCTTTGTACGACCTGATAGTTAATGGCTACAGTCTTACTATTAAAGGCAATCTGAATGTGGTTGGAGGTGCTGAAATAGATGCAACTGCAAGTAATTCTGAAGTGATTTTCAATGGCAGCACTCAGCAAAATCTTCCTACCGGTTCAATCCTTAATGGCGAGTTTTACAATTTAACAATCAATAATGCTTCAGGTGTGGTATTCAATGAAAATATAAGCATTGCAGGAACTCTTTCAATGCAGTCGGGCGATGTGAATATGAATTCGTTCGAAATGACACTGGGAACATCTGCAGGTAATACCGGAACTCTGGTTTATTCTTCAGGACTGGTGAACGGATTAATGACTAGATGGTTTGACGCCTCTACAAATTCAGGTAACAGCGGTTTATTTCCGCTTGGAGTTGATGGCAACGATCGCTTTGTAACAGTTGAATATACTACTGCACCAACAGTAGGTGGTACATTAACGGCTAGTGTCAATACAGGAGACATGGGTACCGCGGGTTTGCCAATTAACAACATTGCTTCAGTGGGGTCATGCTCAAGTTTCGACCTGGTTAACACCTCTGATAACGGCTATTGGGTTATTGATGCAGCAAATGGATTGAACGGCGGAGCCTACAGTATTACACTGGTCGGTGAAGGAATCGGAGGAGCAAACAATTTATGCGAGTTAACAGCAATTAAAAGGGTAAGCATGGGTAACTGGTTCGAAAGCGGAGTTCATCAGCCTGTAACAGGTACAATCGAAAGACCTGTTGTTCAGCGCACCGATGCCAGCGGATGGAGTAACTGGGGATTTGGCGGCGGATCTTTAACACCACTGCCACTGGATTTACTCAGTCTGAATGCAAGATGCAGCGAAGGAAAAAATATTATCAGCTGGCAAACAGCCTCAGAAAATAATATTGCCTTTTTTGAAATAGAGAAAAGTGCCGATGGCCGGAACTGGATCAGCGCAGGAAAAGTTTCTGCAAACAATTCGGGAAGTAATATAAATGCATATACTTATAATGATCCCGAGGGCAATACAAACGGTATGTTTTACAGAATTGTGATACACGAGGTAAATCAATCAGTTTCGTACAGCCATTTGGTAATGACTGAATGCGGCATGTCCGACAATCGCTTATTCTCGGTTTATCCTAACCCGGCAGGAAATGAAATCAATGTAAATTCAGAAGAAAGTATCGGATTAATAGAAATTTTGGATGTGACGGGAAAGCTGATTTTGAGCTTTTATACCGAAGACACCGGATTCAATTGCAACATTGCTGACCTGAATCCGGGAGTATATCTCCTGAAGACCGGGGCCGGGCAGATCAGGTTCGTCAGGAACTGATACGCAGGCAGTCTACTTACACAAATACACAGATCAATCCCCGGTTTTTTAAACCCTGTAACCTCAAGTTACAGGGTTTTTAATTTTATAGTTCAACACAATGAACGAATTGATCATTTCAGGCTCTATGGAGATTTATGTGAGAGGCAAATTAAACGGACTCAAAAAACAGACTATTCAAGATTTAACAGAATTCATCTGAGAAGAAAAGCTGATTGCTCATATCATTCTTTAATGTCATCAGTATTATTTTTATTCAGATGACAATCAAATAAAAGGTAATTTTTTGAAGTTAAGAAAACCATAAATTCAGTCACGGGAATCCAGTACAAAAACCGGGGGCTTTTTTTAAGCAATAATGAAGCGGCTTTTTCAGGACAAAAATTCCAATCCGGGCGAATCCGGTAAAAAATCCGGGGCTTTAAGCGGGGAAATACTAATAATGATAAATTTATTCTCATTGATAATCAGTTATTTATTCTAAATAATCAGTTTTTTCTCAAATTTTTAAGATTTGTATACAAGGTTTTTTATATTTGGGTATAGGATGTTAAAACAAATTAAGTATAATTACTTATTGAGTATAAAATCCTAAGATAAACAGTTAAAAAACAATTAATTATAAATACCATGACCAAAGTAAATGCTCAAAATCCGGCTCTGAACGTTAAAAGTGCAAAAAAGAGCTTTTATGTGACAGAGATCCTCATGCTTAAATCAATCATTGTGCTGCTTATTCTCACCTTTTTTCTTTTGAACGAAATGCAGGCATCAAACCATGAAATCAATTCGCTTAAGAATGATATCATGTACAAGTCTGTCGACATTTCTTCTGAAGAAATAGCTTTCGATAACTGAGACCTTTTGCTTCACAAATCAAAATAGACACACACAAATACACAAATACACTCTCAACGACTATAGCCCGCGGTAACTCTGCGGGCTATTTTAATTTTAAAGTAATTTGTTTTTATAATGCTTTGCCTGTTCTTTCAACCAGCAACTGAGCAACCCTGCGACTTGCGCCCGGCAGTCCGACCTTGATTTTAAGAGCTGCGTATGCCTGCAGCATTTCTTTTCTTGGCTCACCCATGAGAATTTGTCTTAATTCCCGAATCGTATTTTGCTTGTTGAATTCATCCTGAATTAATTCTTTAACTATACGCTTGTCCATAATCAGATTGACAAGAGAAATATATTTTACTTTGATGAGCAAGCGACCTACAAAATAACTTATGCGGCTGAATTTGTAACAAACCACCTGAGGACAATTCAATAAAGCTGTTTCAAGTGTGGCAGTGCCGCTGCATACCAAAGCTGCTTCAGCATTTTTTAACACATCGTATGTTTGTCCTTTGATAAGTTTGACATTTGCATTGCCAATGTATGACTGATAAATTTCGTCGCTGATATGTGATGCGGCGGCAAGAACAAACTCGAGTTCCGGAAAAGAAGAAACAATTTCAAGCATACCGGGTAGTATGTGTTTAAGTTCGCTCATTCTGCTTCCCGGCAATAAGGCAATCATTGGTTTCGCAATCCCGTGTTTTTGTTTGAAATCTGTTTCGAAACGGTAAGAATCAATGGCATCGCAGAGGGGGTTTCCAACATAGTCAGGAATAACACCAAAAGGTTTATAGAACTCGGTTTCGAATGGAAGTATACTGTATAGGTAATCAATATCCCTTTTGATTCTGACAGCTCTTTTCGTATTCCATGCCCATATTTTTGGGCTGATATAGTAATGGACGGGAATTCCCTTTGCTTTGGCGAAAGTGGCAATTCTAAGATTAAATCCGGGGTAATCTATCAATACCAGCGCGTCCGGTGCAAAGTCGCTGATATCATCTTTACAGAATTGTATGAATTGTTTTATTTTCCTGAGATTCAGGATGACATCGCTCAGGCCCATAAAAGCAGTTTCACGGTAATGTTTAACCATGGTTCCGCCTTCTTTCAGCATCAGGTCGCCACCCCAGAAGCGGATTTCAGCTTCGGGATCGTATTCTCTGATAAACCTGATCAGATTAGACCCGTGCAGGTCGCCGCTGGCTTCTCCCGCCACCAGGTAATATTTCATAAACTGCAAATATAAGAACTTGATTATTATGGACAGGATAACATTTAGCAGAGATGAATTTACTAAGTTTCAAGTACTGATAGTTTTATCAAATTTACCGATACGGCAACAAGGGTATGAATTGAAAAAATAATCTTATTTTCGCGGCACATTTTAAATGCATACATCAATGAAAGAAGTTTATATTGTTTCTGCCGTCAGAACTGCCATGGGTAGTTTTATGGGATCACTTTCTACTGTTCCGGCAACCAAACTCGGAGCCACAGCAATCAAAGGCGCACTGTCGAAAATTAATCTAGCAGCAAGCGAAGTTGAAGAAGTTTATTTTGGAAGCGTACTTCAGGCCGGATTGGGTCAGGCACCTGCCAGACAGGCTGCTAAATATGCGGGTTTGCCCAATACAGTTCAGTGTACAACCGTCAATAAAGTATGCGCCAGCGGAATGAAATCAATCAGCCTCGGCGCTCAGCAGATTATGACAGGAATGGCAGATGTTGTTGTAGCAGGAGGAATGGAAAATATGAGTCTTGTCCCTCATTATATGATGGGCAGTAGAAGCGGATATAAATACGGTAATTTCAACATGACCGACGGACTCGCTAATGATGGTCTGATGGATGCGTATAACAACCAGATGATGGGTTGGTGCGCAGACCTTTGCGCAAAAGAATACAGTTTTTCGCGCGAGGATCAGGATACTTTTGCCATCGGGTCATATAAAAAAGCAGCAGCTGCATGGGCGGCAGGTAAATTTGAAGAAGAAATAGTGCCGGTTGAAATTACAGATAAAAAAGGCAATGTGACGGTTTTCAATCACGATGAGGAATATAAAAATGTCAATTTTGACAAAATCCCGGGTTTAAAACCTGCATTTAGCAAAGACGGTACCGTAACCGCTGCAAATGCCAGCACTATGAATGACGGCGCCGCAGCTGTAATTCTTATGAGTAAGGAAAAAATGGAAGCTCTCGGACTTAAACCCATTGCAGTAATTAAAGGGTTTGCAGACGCAGAACACGAACCTGAATGGTTTACCACAGCACCAAGTAAAGCAATGCCTAAAGCTGCAGCAATGGCTGGTGTCTCAATAGATGCTATAGATTATTTTGAATTTAACGAAGCATTTTCTGTAGTTGGTTTGGTGAATAACAAACTGCTCAATATTAACGCAGAAAAGGTTAACGTTAACGGTGGCGCAGTTGCTCTGGGTCATCCGCTTGGAGCCAGTGGTGCCAGGATTATAGTTACCCTTATCAATGTACTCAGACAAAACAACGGAAAAACCGGTGCTGCTGCTATATGCAATGGTGGTGGCGGTGCGAGTGCAATGGTAATTGAACTGTGCTGATAAAGAACTGGCATTGATATTGACATATTTGTCGATATTGGCTTACTTCACCAATGCAATAATCCGGCCTATTTAAAGTTTTAGAGTTATGTACCGCAATCAGTGCCTCCTTTTCTTACTAACATTATGCATTAACAGGGTATCGGCTCAGGAGTCATACGAAGCCGCATTAAAAAAATACAGCGACAGTCTCAGATTCAGCAAAACAGACAGCGTCAGGTTTAAATACAACGATTCGTTTCTCAACTTACTGACCTCACTACTCGATACCGAGAAACCGTTTAACATTTCACTCGATTCGGCAAGCAATAAAGTTTCAGTGCTGAATTCTGAAGATGGAAAGATGAGGGTCATTTCCTGGGTTTATATCAATGACAGGGAGGAGTACACCAACCACTGTGTGGTGTTATACAGGAAAAAAACCTCGGGTGAACAAACTGTATTCTGGTTGAAAGACAAACAAATTCCGGGTTCAGATTCACTTTACGAAGACTATCCTCAGGATTTGTGGCCGGGGGCATTGTACTACCAGATATTCCATTTCAAAAAGAAGGGTAAGGATTATTATTGCGTGCTTGGACTCAACGGTAAAAATAGTTTTTCAAACAGCAAGATAATCGATGTTTTATGGGTGGATAAAATGGGCGAACTACATATTGGGGCTCCTGTTTTCTATTCTTCGGAGACTGATTATACGCCACAGTACAGGGTGTATTTTGAATACGCGGATCAGTCTACTATGCTGCTGCGTTTTGAAAAAGAAAGCAAGATGATTACGTTTTCAAATCTGGTTCCCAGTAATCCCGAAAAAACAGGTATGCGTCAGTATTACATCCCCGACGGCAGGATAGATTATTTTGTCCTGAGAAAAAAAGGGAAATGGGTGCGCTACGAAGGTCTTCAGGAGTTTGATTTGCCCGGCAACCCCTGATTTCAGAATCTGAGCTTTATTCATTAAAATTGCAGTGCTATGCCAAGGCTATTGTTTTCGCTCACTTTAATCTATATACTCTTTTCGTCGGCTACCCACGATTATGCCTATAAGGTTGCAAAGGTTAAATACAAAGGCGGAGGTGACTGGTATGCCAATAAAACGGCTTTGCCGAACTTAATGCGATTCTGCAACGGCAATATCAAAACCAATATCAATCCCGATGAGGCAATCGTGGAAGTGGGTTCTCCCGAGATTTTCAATTATCCCTGGATTTATCTTACCGGTCACGGCAATGTTGTTTTCAGTGATGCAGAAGCGTCAAATCTCCGTAAATACCTGATGGCCGGTGGTTTTTTACATATTGACGACAATTACGGACTAAAACCTTTTATTGAACCTCAGATGAAAAAAGTATTTCCGGAGCTTGATTTTATTGAGCTTCCATATACCCATGCCATTTTTCATCAAACCTATAACTTTAACAAGGGGCTGCCTAAAATTCACGAACACGACGGCAAAGCACCCCAGGGTTTTGGCTTGATATACGAGGGCAAACTGGTTTGTTTTTTTACCTACGAATGCGACCTGGGGAACGGCTGGGAAGATCAGTCGGTATACAACGACCCTGAAGAAAAAAGGCAGGAAGCATTGAAAATGGGAGCCAATATTATCCAATACGCATTTAACCGTTAATGCCGGGCCAATGCAAAAGGTAATCGTTATCTACAATCCGTTTTCAGGCAGAAAGAAAACGCGCAATCTACCCGAACTGATCAGAAAACACATTGATCATACCTTATTCGAAACTGAGATTTGGCCTACAGAGAAAGCGGATGATGTGATCCTGCTTACAGAGAAAGCCATTAAAATGAAAGCCGATATAGTACTTGGTGCCGGCGGCGATGGGACTATCAATCAGATTGCATCAAGACTTGTAAATACCAATATTGTTCTCGGAATAATTCCACTGGGCTCAGGAAACGGATTTGCAAGGCATTTCAGAATACCCATGAAAACAGAAGATGCGATCAGGCAGCTGTCTTCTTATAATACCAGAAAAATTGACACGGTTTGGTTCAATCGTCATTGCATGATTAATATAGGTGGTATTGGATTCGACGCTCACATCAGTGCTGCATTTGCCAACAATAAAAAACGCGGATTGCAGGGATATGTTAAAACCATAGGTAAAAATATAAGATATAAAAGCAGGGTTTATACCGTTTTCAATGGCCGCGAAAAAGTATGGGAGGGCAGTGCGTTTATGATTGGAATTGCAAATGCTACGCAATGGGGCAATAACGTAGTGCTTCACCCCGGCGCAAAACCCGATGACGGTGTATTCAATGTTGTTGTTCTTAAACGTTTTAATGCAGTAGATTTTCTCATGATACTGAAGAACCTTTTTGAAGGAAAACTGCATACCAACCGCAACAGCATTGTTTTTTCAGGTAGCGATTTTACGGTAAACAGAGAGGAAGAAGGTCCCGTTCATGTTGACGGTGAACCACTTTGGCTTGGAAAGGAAATAAATATTAATATTGAACCACTGAGTTTAAATATTTTAAGCAATGAGTAAAAAGATAAAACGCAGGGATGACGGATTGGTGTACAGTACCGACGACTCTTTTGTTTACCGGGAAGATACTGAACAGGAGACCACTTTGCCACCTTCCATGCAGAAACTGAATATTAGGTTGGAGACAAAGCAAAGAGGCGGTAAGAAAGCGACTCTGATAAAAGGTTTTATTGGAAGTGACGAAGACCGTGAAAAACTGGCCAAACAGATAAAAAATCACTGTGGTACCGGTGGCAGCATTGTGGAAGGTGAAATTTTAATTCAGGGTGATATGGTCCAAAAGGTAAAATCATTTCTTCAATCTCAGGGTTATAAAACAAATAATATCTGAATACCTCCTTATAATTCATTAAGATAATTTAAGATTTGTCTTTTAAGTCCGGCATACTTTCAACTTTTATCAGCAAGGTCGGTGTTGCCGGACTTGGGCTGCTCATGGTCATTCTGGTTTCGCGACTGCTGGGTGCAGAGGGAAGGGGTAATACCGGACTTTTTATGTCTTCGGTAGCTCTGCTCCAGATATTCTGCGATTTCGGCAACAGCAGTGTCATCATTAATCTTTCGTATACACATCCGCAAAGGCGACTGTGGTTTACTGCCCTCATCTGGATTTCCGGAGTTTGCGCCTTCAGTTATCCCATACTTTATTTTTTCAGTTATCTCCCTTTTGTAATGCTGATACCTCCGGCTGCGTTGCTGCTTTCACTTATCAACCTCAACAATTTGATTTTGATGGGTGCCAGACAAGCAGGGAAAAGAAATATCAGTATCCTTGTAATGCCGGCATTGTTTATTCCGGCTTTCCTAATCATATATTATTTCTTTGATTCAGGAATAAACGCCTATCCGGCCGGCTTATTCATGGCCCTTATAATTTCACTCGCTGTATCTTCCCGTATGGTTTCACCTATGCTAAAGGGAAATGCGGAAGTATTTGGATTCGAAAAAGAGATTTTAAAACAGGGTGTTTGGGTGCAGGGGGCTCAGGCATTGCAATTTCTCAATTACAGGCTCAACTTTTTTTTTGTGGCTTTTGTCCTCGGCGATGCTGCACTGGGTATATACAACAATGCGGTTATACTCTGCGAATCGGTATGGATATTAGGTCATAGTATTGGGCAGATGCAGCATATGAGGATTCTGAATACAGTTGATGAAAAAGCTCAGATAATTCTGAGCAATAAATTGATCATTTACAATTTTACAGGCTCACTTGTTTTATGCCTCTTATTGCTTTTAATACCGGTGTCGTTCTGGATACGTTTGTTTTCCGTTGAATTTTCTGAAATGAGCAAATTGTTTGTTTACCTCATACCGGGTGTATTGTGCTTCAGTGTTTCCAATATCATCAACCATTATATGCATGCGAAAAACCTGTTCAGTCAGATTTTAATGATAAATGCAAGCGGTCTGGTAGCGGGAACTATCCTTTCGGTCATACTCATTCCGGCCATGGGATTACCCGGGGCTTGTATGGGATGGAGTGCAGGACTTGCAGCTTCTATGATTTTTTATCTGATAAGGTATAAAATTACAGTTAATAAAGTTTACGGAAAAGCTTAAGTTTGCATTTATGTTTTTTCGTATTACGGCCTTGTTATGTCTTTTTGCGGCTAATCTTAATTTGTTTTCCCAGAATGGCGGTACCAAAGGGT
>CAZRKA010000083.1:0-14552 GCA_964600345.1 uncultured Chitinophaga sp.
TGTAGTAACTTGTAGTAAGTAAATGGAATGATACTAACTACAATGAAATGCCTTGATTCTACTGGTGTTTAGAGTTGTAGTAAGTAGCCCTGTAGTAATGTAGTTGTTATTGTCTCGATTTTAAACTTCTAATGAGGTCTCATGTTCAAAAAACCAGTAGCCCCAAATGGGCATATTTCGATGTTTCATTCTTTCAGACACCTTCATAAATCCGCAAGCTTGCAGGGCTTTTCCGAATTTAGAATCACTACGGAAAACACTACCACTTTTGCCGTTTATCAGTTTCATTAGATCTGAAGCAGTGGAAAATTTTGGCAATCCTCCAAGTTCCGGCACTTCAATCCCTTTTACTCCTGGCTCAAGGAATCTCTGAATGGCTTCTTTTTCTGGACTGGAAAGCATGAATAATTCATTTCTACTGTCGTTTTCTCGAAGTTCAGCGGTTGTCAATTGGTAATCGAATCCATTTTTAAATAAATGATAGGCTTGCGCCCACATTTGGCAATTATCAATGGTATTACTTTTATCCCAATCGACGCTATAAATCCTGAAACAGATCCAACGCACATTCCCGGTAAGATCGGTCAGAAATTGTAAATCATTAGTGCTTCCAAAGAAATTTGCCAACCTGGGTATCTCTGACTCCACTTTCTCGTATGGTCGTCTTACTTTGATTTGATTGCGACTTAAAATAGCCTTTAGGCTATTACTTTCATCCTTGTTAAGATTAGCCAATTCGTCCAAGTTGATTATCCAATTGGTACTAAGGGCTATACTGGCATCCTTGTCTTTCCAGTCAAGAATTGCATCCGTTTTGTATCGCTCGAGAGATTTAGGCACTAAATTTCGTATGAAAGTAGTTTTACCTTGACTTTGACCTACTCCAATGATAACAAAGCAATGTTTATTGAAAAACCCTTTAACAAAAGCGGAAGCAACGCACCTGACCAAGTGTTTAGTAAAATGCAAGGTCAACAACTTTCTTTCGCTGTCATTTCCCTTTAGGCAACTGGCCATCTCAGTTATCCGATCAATTCCGTCCCATTTAGGTAATTCTTCGAAGTAAGTTCTAATAGGGTGATAAGTCTTCACAAAATCAGAACCCAACAAGGTGCTTACACAGTATTTTGTGTTCTTAAAACCTGATCGCATCAATTCCAGATTAAGAATCGCTTCTAACTTTGGATTAGCGACAAAGCCTTCATCTTTGAATTTGTCTCTAACTTCCATAGTGTTACTTACTATATCAAGCCTTATTTCATAGCGTTTATTGATGAATTTCTCAATCCGGGTTATTGGAGCTTCGAATTCTCTTTCTGCTATGATGTTGTCGTCCTTTTCTTCTGTAAATTGGTTGACCAGTTCGTTTATGGATTCTTCAATTTCTTTTTGGCCTATTTTTTTCTTTAGGGGTATTGAATTATTTTCGTCCATTATATCTTTCTTGAATAATTAAGAATTAAAGGGCTATTTGCAGATAGCCTTTTTTTATACCCTGTTCCCCCTTTTGTGTAAGGTTTTAATGACTTCAGATTTTTTGAAATAGACCTTTCTCCCCATTCTTAGGTATGGGATTTTGTTGGCTTTCATCCATTTTTGAAGTGTGACTTTAGAAATCCTTAATAGTGAGACTGTCTCAGCCGGATTAAGAAAAACTTCATCGTCTTCAGATTTTTCAACCGGATTAGGGGAGGCGTTTTGATTCACCTCCAGCATGGTCTTACGGATCAGGCCGCAAAACTCATCTTCGTTAAGTGTGATAATAATTTGTTTATTCATTCTTGAAATTTGATGGTGCAAATCTCAAGCATGAATAAATTTCAGAAAACGTGAGAAGTTAAATCTCACGGTGAAAAATTAGTTTTCCAGTTTCTTTAAAATTGTTTCAAGTAACATTTTTACGTCTTCCTTATATAGTTTTCTGGTGTCAGGTTTTTTTATTTTTCCGAAAGCATTACTAGCTTGTTTTGAGGAATAGCCTGTTAGAATCTCGATTGCTTCAGAACAATTGGATTGATGTTCTAAAATTGCATTTTCTCTAATAAGTAAATCAAATAAAAGAACAGTGGGAAATAGTCCTAGATTAGTTGAATTTGAACTCTTTTTTCTTTTAGGTTTTGGCGTTCCCTTTAATTTATTGATTATTTCATTGATGTAAAATTTAGATTTTGTACAACTTGCGAAGTTTAATTCTGCAATAGAAACCATCGTGTTATAATGCAAATAGTCAGATTTGCTTATTTTGAATTCATCGAATTCATTCTTGAATTTATCTTGAAAATCTCTATCCATAAAATCTTCAACAAAATCGTTTGGGAGTTGTGGAACTTTTCTTCCATGCATTGTATAATACTCGTCCAGATATTTGTGATGAAGTTTAATTTCCATATCTTTATTTTCCTTTTTGAATTCAATAATTCCTACTAATTCTCTTTCAATTTTTACTGCATAATCAATTAGTCTGCGAAATTTTTCAGTTAAGTCAAAATCTTCTTCATTTACAATATAATCAATTGCAAATTTGTTTCTTTCAAAATAATGGCAATATTCAAAGTGGTTCTCGCCAAATTTTTCCTCACTGACTCTTTGTTCTACTTCTCCTATTGCTTCGTAAGTATCATATTCTTGTTGAGTTAATTTCATCGTAAACCCAGCGTGTCCAAGTTTCCAAATGCGCCCTCTCTCATCTCCTTGATTATTAGGTTCATCAAATGGAAAGATTATTTCTTCGTGCATTCCAATATCTTCACTCATATATTAAACTTACTGATCGCCTCCTGTAGAGACTTTTCGTTGTGTTTTGTGTAACGTTTCATTGTATCTAATTTCTTATGGCCAACAAGCTGCATAACCATTGTTGGCGGAATGCCTATTTCAAGAGCATTGGTAACAAATGACCTTCGGGCTGTATGGGTGCTTACCAATTCTCGTTTTTCATACTGGAATTCATATCGTTTTACACCTTTGAATTTTACAACGGTTATTTTATCAGTCCATTCCAGCAAGGTGCATATTTCTTTGATGTAAGCATTCATTCTCTGATTTGAAATTTTCGGCAAATCAACACATTTTTTATCAGGGTCGTAGTATTTTTTCAGAATAGATTTTGCCTTGTCATTTAATGGGAGCTTTAGAAAGTCTTTTGTTTTAATAACAGGAACAAGAATAAATTCGCTGTCTGGATTTTCATGCTTAAGATTCTGAGCATCACTAAATCGCAGTCCTGTATAGGCTTCAAATAGAAACAAGTCTCGCACTTTGTCTAGTTTTGTACCAAGTTCAATATTGCTCATTTGATTCAGCTCATCAATCGTTAAGGCAAAGATTTCCGGTTCATCTTTGAATGCTTTGAAGAATTTCTTACTGTATTCGAGGTTGTTGTTAATGCCTCGCTCTGTCATGTCATTCAGGAACGTCTTGATGTTTTTTATATGTCTTCCTGCATTGGCGTTAAAATTCCCTTTGTCATTAAATAGGAATTTTGTGAATTTCTCATAGAACTCACGATTGATGGTTTCAAAAGTGATGGTGTAGTGCTTTTTCTTAGAAAACTCTAGTAAATGGTTATAAGTTGTCTTATGACTTTCCATTGTGCCTTCAGTCTTTGTCAGTTTGGAACTTTCCAGCCATTCTTCTAAATAGAACATAAAGTCTTTTTGAACGACGACTTTTTCTGTCGGATTTAGGCGCTCATCAACCAGTTCTTTTGTAAAGGTTTTCTTGTCTCTAACACATTCCAGAAATACATTCTCGATTTCTGCTCTTTGGTTTTTTAGAATTTGATTGTACTCCTGGGCATTTTCAGCCGATTTTTTCAGAACTTGCGAGTCGAAATTCCAGTCTTTAACCGGAATGGTTAGCCCTGAAGTAATTTTGTAACGCTTGTTACTGATGGAGAAAGAATGAAAGATGATTGATTTTTTGTTTTTGTCAGTTGTTTTTAGATATCTTTTAATTTCCATTGTGTAAAATTGGGGGACATATTGGGGGAAGGTTTTGGGTTATTTGGTCGATATTGAAGTTTTTAGTTGAATTTAACATTGTTTTGCAAGTTGCTTGCTATCAAATAGTTTCAGCAAACTTTCGGCAAACATAAGACAATTTTGGCATTGTTTTTAACCGTCCCTTCGGGATCACAAGTAAAGGCAAAGGCCTTCAACGCAGTTGAAGGCCTTTTTTTATGCCTGAAAGAAACCAAATACTTCCACTGAAACTCGTTGAAAAAAAATAAACTAGTATTACAACAAACTCTTTAAGAAACTGGTATTTGAGTTTCTTGAGGGCATAAAAAAAGAGCGGACGAAGCATGAGTCCGCCTTTGCCTTTACTTGTAGCCCCTGTAGCAGAACGCAGTATTTCTGTCAATAAAATTTAATTTGTGCAGCGTTCGCTACAGGGCAAAGCCCCCTCTGCGGATCACGCCAGTAATCCCTTCTTTACATCCTGCAAACCAAGTATTTCCCATTTTATTCAAATCGGTCCGCAATCAATATCACTTTGTGCTTAAATTATACCATATCAAATACTTGCAATTTTTAGAGGGTTAAAAGCGCTCAACCCCAAGGCAAACCTTTTTAATCAATCATATATTTTATGTACATTTGTAACAGTGGCCGGCAGATTTAAATACATATTGAGTGTTTTTATATGTGTGGGAATATTTTATAATGTCCATTCACAAAGCTTTAAATGGCTTAAGAATATCGGGTCCGGCGGAGGGTATGAGGACATCGTTTCCATTGTGACGGATAAAAACGGAAACAGCGACGTGCTCTTAAGGGGGAGGAATCTCAGCTCAGGCAGTTTTAATCTTAATATAGATACTTTCTCATTTGTGGTTCAGCCGGGAAATGCAGGAACAGCTGCGTATATGGTTAAAATTGACTCGTCAGGAAAAGTACTGCTGGCCAAATACCTGGGCAGCTTCTCGCTATCCATACAAAATTTATCTAAGGACAGCCAGGAGAATTACTATTTTTCTGCCGGCTTTGCCTCCTTTGATTCCCTGTTCATATTGAATAAGTATTATAAGAAAGCCGACGGGAATGTATTGTTTCTGAAACTGGACAGTGTTTTCAATATCAAATGGGTGAGTCAGGCGGGTAATAGTTTTAGCACTGATTATAAATTGCGCGCTTATGACAATAAACTGTACTTTCTGTCTCAGTCGCGGGGAGTGGCGGTTTTTGGCGACAGCACATATAGCTTTGATAATACTTCACCGACTTATGTCGCCGGCGAATTATCAAAGACAGACGGGTCTGTGTTGTGGTCTAAATATTTTCATAAAAATTTAGCAGGCAATGGCGGGTTTTCAATCAACGGTATTTTAAGGGTAAGCAACAATTTATATTTATGGGGCTATAGCAGTGCCTTGAGAATTATTAATTCCGATTCATTTTTTTCCGGAGCCGGATTCATTATTAAAACGGATTTAAAGGGTGATTATATCAGCAGGTTCTCTTTAAAAACAAAAAGTTCATTCAGCATTACCTGTCTTAGCAGTGACGGCAAGGACTTGTATTTTGGGGGAAGTTTCATGGATACCCTGAAATTTGGCAATAAAGTGATACTGCCGGATTATCCCTCCGGTTCGGGTAAAAGCGAATTCTTTACAGCATCGCTGACAAGCGGCTTTACGCCGAAATGGTTCTATCACCCCAAAGTGCTTACAATTAATTCTAATCTGAGCGGTCATATCGATGCGCTTGAATACAACTCGAGTTTTCTGTATTTCGGAGCCAGATTGTACACCAATATTTCCATTGGTCCTGCAATTTTGAATTCATCCAACAACGTTTCAGGCGAAATTATGTTTTTCAAGTCCGACCTGATGGGAAATGTGCTTTGGGCGACTAAAGCAAATGCCGGCGGATATTTTTACGATCTTCAGTCATCACTGAATGCCGTATTCGGGGTAGGAACATTTCAGAATCAGATCTCATTCGGCAATTTTACAAATACCTCAAACGGATATTCCGACGGCTTCATTACAAAGATATCCGACAACGCCATCATAAGAGGCGAGGTGAGCAAAGGGCCTTACTGTGCCGGAGATACTTTCAGAGTGCCGTATATTAAAATCGGCGACTACGATACGGGCAATTATTTCATCGCCGAGCTCAGCGACGAGAACGGTGAGTTTAACGGCGGACAAAGAGAACTGGGAAGACTTAAATCTAACAGTGACTCTGTTATTACAGGCATACTGCCGCTGTTTCAGGTCAGCAGCTCGGAAAAATACAGGATCAGGATCATGTCAACTGCACCTCCGGTTCAGAGCTATTATAAGGTGGATACACTCCGCCTACTGATCTATTCAAGAGATAAAGCCGACCCCGGAAGAGATACCACCATCTGCAAAGGCGATACGCTGCTTCTCAGAACTTACGGAGGAACTAAATGGACATGGAGTCCTTATTACAGGATGCAGGACAGTACAAAAGCTGTCAGCAAGGCATGGCCGGAAATGACCACCATCTATCAAATCATCATAGCAGACAGCTCAGGCTGCGGAGAGGCAGATACCGCCGTTAAAACTGTATTTGTCAGGAATGAACTTTCAATCCGGGTTCATACACCTTTAGATACCGCTATCTGTACAGGCGGGATTATTCCTTTGATCGCATCGTTTCACGGCGGTGATTCAACGGGTTATACTTATCAGTGGACAGCCATAGATTCCAAAGGCAATTATAGTTTCCCGGGATCGGGAACCGGTAAAAACACAGACACACTCTTGTTTACTATGCCGGCGGGAGAGAAAGACTCCATGCGGTTTCAGATTTATCTGAGCGACGGATGCACGCCTAAAAACACCTACGAAATATTCACATTGAAGGTAAAGAAAACCAGCGCCGTCTCCACTTTCGAACACAACGACACAAACATCTGCCCGGGAAAATCTGTTCCGGTAATTGCACACTTCAAGGGCAGTGATGCAAAATTACTGAACTGGATATGGCAGGAGAAAAACTCAGCAGGGCAATGGGCACTCAGAAAAACCGGCAGCCATCAACAGTCGGATACTTTCAATTATACACTGCCACTGAATTGGGCCGGTCAAAAGGAATTAAGAGTTGTACTGACAGACCTGTGTTCTGATTTAAAGGATACCTCCATATTCAGACTTACACCGAAGGATACCTTACAACTGACCCTTAACACTTTGGATACTACACTCTGCAAAGGACAGATCTATACATGGAGAGCCAAAGGAAAGGGAGGCTACGCACCTGACTACAGGTTTATCTGGACTGATAATATTACCGGCGATACTTTATCGCAAACTGATTCCTTAAGCGTAACGGCAATTACCGCACAAAGCATCCGGCTTACTTTAAGCGACGGCTGCATGCCCGGCAGTATATCCAAAAGTTTCAGCATCAATGTGAATCCGGCATTGAAAGCAGCCATCATGGTTTACAACACGGTCGCCAATGATACCGTATTGTGTTATGGCCGGGAACTTAATCTGACTGCGGGTAAGAGCGGAGGACAGACATCAGCCTATTCTCACGAATGGAAACTGGACCATACAACCCTTGGCACAAAAGACACCCTTGCGATAAAAACAAAAGAGCAATTCTCAGACGCGGGTGAAAGCAAAACACTCTCGCTCATATTAAACGATGGCTGCACTCAAAAGGCAGACACGGCATCTGTTGTATTAACTGTACTGCCCGAGTTAAAAGCCACTGGCAATGTGCAGGACAGTGTCTGTCATGGCAATCAGGCAATGTTTAAAGTTAACGTTGCCGGAGGTAAAGGCAGTTATGCTTTTATCTGGCTGGATGAAAACAATGTCCCTCAGGGTAATACAGACAGTCTTAATCTGCTCAACAACGAAAACACAGAAAAGAATATTTCAAGAAAGGCAATTGTATCGGACGGATGCTCAGAGAATGATACCATAACACTCAATACCATTTTCCTTGCGCCGCTAAGATTACAGCTAAGTGCCAATGATACATGTCCTTCCGCTCAGGCGATTATAAGCGCAGCGGCTGGCGGAGGAAAACCGGAGCAGCATCAGATTTTATGGTATCTGAACAACACAGAGATTGGAAGCGGCGCACAGATAACAGTGAATCCCAATGGACAAACCCAAACATATACGGCCATACTGAAAGACGATTGCAGTTCTAAAAACGATACAGCAAGCATCACCATTGGCAGCAAACCTTTGATCAGGCTTACAAGCAGCGGTTTCTGTCTGGGAGATCAGACGGAAATACAGGCTTCGCAACTCAACGCGAATAAGCTGCTTCCATACAACTGGAAGATCAATGATATACAGCAGCCGGAGACAGACAGTGTTTTAAAAAGAATATTCCCTGCTATAGGCAATTACAGAGTAAAGGCTGAAGCGGGAACAGGTCCGGATTGCAGGGGAGCAGACTCGGCCGATATCTATATTCTGGCCAAACCCGTGGCAGCATTCCGCTATGCCCACTTCGGCAGCTCGGGCAATGAGATAAGATTCCGCTTCATCAACCATTCAGCAGATGCCAATGCCTGGCTATGGCAGTTTGACAAGGGGGATACCTCACAGAGAAAGAACCCGGATTACACCTTTGCAGACACGGGCAGAAAGCAAGTGATACTGATAGCCTCCAATCAGGGCAAGTGTTTTGATACTGCCATGATGATAGTACCGGTGTATCCGAAAATTGAGTTTTATTTTCCCAATGCCTTCTCGCCTAATGGCAACTTTCTCAACGAATCATTCGGTTTGCCTGTCTCACAGTCAGAATTTGTATCAGAATACAGCCTGAAGATATTTAACCGCTGGGGAGAGATGCTGTTCAGCACAGAGAACCCGAACGAACACTGGCAGGCTGTAAACATACAACAGGGCATATACATCTGGATGGCCGGGATCAGAGATATCTATGGGATTTTACGGGAGATGCAGGGGGTGGTGGAGGTGTTGAGGTGATGTATCTGATTAAGTCTTTTAAGCTGGATTTCAAGCAAGTGTCAATAACTTTTTCTGAATTCAATAGTAAAACCTAGTTTCCGCACTAATCCCGAATACTCAATTTCAACTTTATTCTTCAAACTTTTTATACTTTTATACATTTGACAATAACTGAAAAATAACATATCCATGAATGTCCCTTCAACAAAGTCTGTATCTTTTTTATAGCCCGAAACGGCTAATGCTCCAGTGTTCTTTAGGAATCTATCAATTTTTGATTTATGTACCCTCAGTATAGAACAACTCCCAAAATGTATAATTTTATCAGAAGCTAGTCCATTAAGGTCATTAGCCAAAGTGTCGAGATCTATATAGTTATTCCGTTCCCCAATATAAAGTCGATCGTTACTGCCATGAAAGGCTAAGTACAAAATTGAATAGCTATTATATCTTGCTCCAACGCTTTTTTTACACAAAAAATTTAAATCTTGCTTATTGTGACATTGTTTGTAGATATAATCAATTCTTTCAACTTTTTTCATGAATTCAAGAGCATCTCTAACTGACTTCTGATCTCGATGGTCGGTCTCCCAATCACCTTCAATACAGTATATTTTCTTGATATATTTTTTAGAAAACTTTGTTATCCTTTTCATGTTTCAAATCATTAGATAGAGATAGTTATTTTTTAAATGTTCTTAAATCTTTTGTTTATCATCTGCTTAATTCAATCCTTGGCAACACAATCTTAATCTCCTTCTCAATTTTATCATTGTACCAAAACACTATATACTCAACACTGGCACTTTCAATTCTGTACCCCTTCGATTCGTAAAATTCCAGTTTTTTAATGAACTTCTTGGAGAACAATAGGATGTTTTCTCCATTTAACATATTTAATCCTCGTCCAACACCTTGACCAAACTGGAGTTCTCCATAGGTTAAAGAATCACCTGTATTTAGAGAATCTAAACTTCTAATAACATTTGCATACTTAAATCCACCAAGGTTAATATCCTCATGAGATAAGATGATTTCAAGTCTTTCCGGTGCGTTGTATTTCTTCTCGTCTTTCTCTTCTGTAAAAGCAATGTCCTTTGAAATATTTTGGTAAATACGCTTGTTGTCATGGATGATTAAGTTGGACTTCGCTCTGGTAATTGCCACATACAATAATCGGATATCTTCGTCTCCCTTAATTTGGTAATTATCTAACAGTAGGAAAACATTGTCAAATTGTTTTCCCTTGGCTTTATGCATTGTAGACACATAGATCACTGCCTCTTGAGCTGTTAGTGTGTCTTCCATTTTTATTGAATGGATATACTGTCTCCAATCTGAATAGGTATATCTTGGACCTAATTTTTCAATAAACATTCGAATTACCTGAATACAAGAATTTATTAGATAATTCCCGGTTAAGTCATTCTCAAATTTTTCTAAGCATTCTTCTATACTTTCTAACGGAATGATACTACCGGGTAATTTTACTTCATTTAAGAGTTTATCAAAATACCTGAATTCATATAAGTTATTCAGATCAAATCCTTCAAAACCAGCGGCAATTTTAACTTTTACACCTTTAGATTCCAGATAATTTGCAACAATTAAAGCCTGCTCATTTGTTCTAGTCAAAATAGAAGTTGTTCCAGATAGTTTTCGCTTCAATACATTTTCACACAAGGGCTGAATTAAGTTTTCACTTGTATGGTTGACTATATGAATTATGCCAGATTCCTTGTTTTTTGATGTTAAAACTGTATCTGCCTTTATTCTGTCACTAATTCGAGTAACAAAATCATTGTTGAACTCTACAATATTGTCTTTACTCCGATAGTTAACCAAAAGATCATGCCTCTTCGTTTTCTCTTCATTCATGAATTGCTTCATGAATGCAATATTAGCTCCACGGAATTCATAGATGTTCTGATCATCATCCCCCACGGCAATTACCCTTATTTTGTCAGCTTTTTCACGAATTATAGAAATGAGTTCCCATTCTAAAGCATTTATATCTTGAAATTCATCCAGTAGTAAGACACTTTTATTCGTAATTCCGCTTATGTCTACATCTTCATTTCTTATCGCTGCTATGGCTTGTTCGATAATATTTCCCGCTTTGCCCAAGTCTCCAAGTTGCCCTAATATTTCAAAGCAAAAACCATGAAATGTTGAGATCTTAATGTAGCGACCTAATTCAGGAATAATATTATTGGTTCTTGATCTGAATTCGATTGCTGCTGATTTTGAGAATGTCAACATTAAAAATTGCTCTGGTTTTATGTCTTCAATTGTTAAAAGACTTGCAATTTTCCTGACAAGAACTTCTGTTTTCCCTGAACCTGGGCCGGCAGCAATAAGAATTTTATCACTATTGTCACGTACAATGTTTAATTGTTCTGAATCTAGTCCATCAAACAATTTTTGAAATCTTGCCTCTGTCATTGGCCGATTTATTTCGTTCTTCCTTC
The DNA here is from genome assembly GCA_964600345.1 of uncultured Chitinophaga sp. Classification (GTDB taxonomy): domain Bacteria; phylum Bacteroidota; class Bacteroidia; order NS11-12g; family UBA955; genus JABMMZ01. The sequence goes on from CAZRKA010000083.1 coordinate 11,395, forward strand.
TTGGAAAATATTGAGAAATAAATGCTCCATATTCCATTGTGAAATAGTCATTCACAAATTTTAGGGCACTGGCATAGTTCTCGATACACTTTTTTGCATAATCACCAACAATATGGATTTGCTGTACTTTTTGAGCATAGAATTGATCCATCTTTTTATAGTCCTCTTTAGTGTATTGAATCTTATTGTCTTTTTCGACCCTTTCTATGCTGTAACGTTTATAATACACCATAAATCCACCTTCAAGTTTTATAGATTTGATGTGGTTTAAGTATAATAGAGCATTTTCAATTTCCTTTTGAGAATAAGATTTAGCAAACATTCCTTTTTCAAATTCCTTTTTAATTCCTAAAATCGAGAATTCAACCGGGAATTCAATTTTTCCTTTATCTAACTTTTGATCATTATAACTTTCCTCAAGAAATCTTAGACAATTTATTGCAATTTCTTTACGTTTCTCTATATGATACCTAATGTCCTCTAGCGGTGTTTTATACTTGATTGTATAGATCTGCTTTTCTCGGTCTACCCTAGATTTTGAAATAAAACTCAATTTTTCCCACCAATTAAGAATACTAAAGATATCGGATGTTTCAGAATTTTTTATTTCGGAATCAATAATTCTTTGATTCAATTCTCTTATACTGAATCTTTTTTTGGTTTCAAGCAAAATAGTGAGTAATGTCTGCTCAATTTGAATCAATTTGTAGAGCGTATTATCAGAATTTTTTGGTGAGCGGCTAACGTCTATATATGCTGTTAGATCTTTTTGATCTCCAAGTACAGAAATGTCACGAAGTAGTTGGATTGTCTCTTCCAATTGAGGAATTGTCAAACCAAGTGTATTAGCAAGATAATCAACCTGACACTCTTCTTCTTTTATAAGACGTTGTACTACCCTTGAACAGGTTTCTCTTTGTTTATCTGTTAGACCTGAAGTTGTTTGAATGATTTGAACAGCTTTATCTATGTTCTTTATTGAAAGGCTATTGGCAAAGACCTTTACATTGTTTTTTCTTCGTTTGAGAAATCCACTATCTTCTAGCGCAGCTAAAGATGTTGTCACTTTATTTTCAAGATCTCTTACTTCTGTCTCCCATCCGGCAGCTTTAGCCAACTCCAATGCAGATTGTGAAATTTTATCTCTAAATTTGGTGTTATTTTTAACGGCTCTCCATATTTGTGCAATTTCTTTCTGGTTTAATTTTGTGTTTTGAAGTAATGAGAAATGCTTGTTCAGGTCTTCTTCGTTAAACAAAATAAAACATTTTGCATTGATATGTTCATCTCTACCAGCACGTCCTGCCTCTTGGATATAGTTTTCAAGTGAATCCGAAATGTCGTAATGTATGACGGTTTTTACATCCGGTTTATCAACTCCCATACCGAATGCTGAAGTAGCTATAATTACATCTACTTCATCTTTCATGAATCTGTTCTGGTTCTTTACTTTTTCGTCTTTATCTAGTTTCCCATGAAAATAGGTGCAATCGATTCCGTTTTTTTGAAGCTTTGCTGCTAAACTAAGTACAGTCTTTACTCTAGAACTGTAAATTATTGTTGGTGAATCCTCAGCTCTTAGGATTCGAATAAGTTCGCCGACTTTAGAATCTGAATCTTCAACATTTATAACCTCATATTTGAGATTGACTCTCTCTGCCCTTGTCACATACTCTTTTAAATCCAGGGATAGCTTGTTTTTAAAGTAATCTTTTATATCTTCTATTACCTGAGGTTTTGCTGTGGCAGTGAAACAAGAGACAGGGATTTGTGGCTTACCCTCCTGTAACTCCTTGATAAATTCCCCAATAAACAGATAATCTACTCTGAAATCTTGCCCCCAAGAAGAAAAACAATGAGCTTCATCTATTACAAAGCGGGCAATTTTTCTGCTGCTTAATACTCTTGTCATAGTATTAGAGCGCAAGGATTCCGGTGAAACATAAAGTATATGAGCTCCACCATTCATAACTCTTTCTAAGGCTTCTTCTCTTTCAAGTGTCGATAAAAGTCCTGAAACAAATACAGCTCTAACATTGTTGTGTCTAGCCTCTAGTACATCTACTTGGTCTTTCATCAAAGATACCAATGGGGAAATGACTACCGTCAACTCCCTTTTTAAATCACCACGCATGAGTGCCGGTAACTGGAAGGTAAGAGACTTTCCTCCCCCTGTTGGAAAAATGGTCAGGAAGGATTCATTCATTAATTCTGCCCTTACAGCTTTCTCCTGCAAACTTATTTCATCATCCCCTTTGAATCTCCGAAAGTCAGGATACCCAAAGTAATTGCTTAAAGCCTTTTTGGGATTGAGTTTATTTGTGCAATAGGAGCAAGTTGAATCTTCACACTCTGTAAATCTTAATTTTTCTAGAATATTCTCAGTTTCAGGATATGTAATTGCAACCCATTTGGCCAACACTGAGTCATCAGTTGATTGAATTAATGATAGTGCATAAGCCAATTCCATAGACCAACTATAAATCAGTTCATTAATATTAACTGAGGCACAAATTTTCCCTTCAAATTGTTTGCGAATTATCCCATCAAGTGTATGATTGCCCGATTTAAAGCCAACAAAATCAAGAAATCCACTGTATCGATTATCTGTTCTAAGTAGGCCATCTAAGATAAGTTTCCATTCTGCATCCAAAGAAGAAAACTTCTCTATAAAATCATGAAGCCATTCAGTTACAATTCTTGCATCCAGAAAAGGATTATTTTCGTCTCTATGTGTATATCCTTTATAGTCTTTTTGGATACTATGGTAAGGTTTGTCTGCAAAAAGAAGCGGTGACCATACTAGTGTATCTATTAGTTTTTTATTATTGAATACGGAGCCTAGTTTCTCTTCAAGGATTGGTATATCATGTTTAATAATGTTATGACCGCAAATGTAATCTGCTTGAGAAATCCATTCAGAGACCTTGTTCAGATCAGATCCTTTATACTCCCTTTCGTTGAATATTAATCCTACTTCCCATGTTTTGTTGGTTTTGGGGTCAATATCAAGAAAAAGGATTTTTTGCATTTATTTGTATCAATTAATTTAATTGTCGGATATTAAATTATGCGCTATTTTGAGGGGATTCCTCTATCATCTTTATTTCTTCTGTAGTAAGTTCATACAATTTAAAAACTAAATTATCAATTTTAGA
>CAZRKA010000084.1:0-14478 GCA_964600345.1 uncultured Chitinophaga sp.
AACGAACATCTGAGGATACAGGTATACTCTACCGCGCAAAACAAAGAGAAACTGCCCGGAAAACTGAATTGATGAACAGAAATTTTGCTGAGATTCTCGCATTGATGGAAAGTTTTATTCAGGTAAAGCAGAACCATATGGGCAAAAACAGGAATTTCACAAAACTTCTCGCCGAATCGCACGATGCTTTCATATATATGAATACTTTGGCGGTTATGGACAACGACATATTCAGCCCTTTCCGCTCAATGCGATATGCGTACGACAACGGTGAAGAACCTGAATATGTCAACAAGCCTGCTTCTACAGTTCTTACCGGCAATATCAGTTCTTCATACAGCATTGATTTTGACAATGGGTCTGCCACAGTCAGATTTCTGAATACCTATAACGAAAATGTTTATCCCTACATGAAACGCTCATACGGGGTGAAACAAAATAAAAAACTGCTTAAATATATAGATGGAGAAAATTTACTGGGCTATATGTCGGTAGCAGTCAATGCCAAAGAACTGGCAAAATTTTACGAAGATTTCTATTTTGAACTTCTTGAGAATATCCCGAAAAGAAAAAACGAGATGAACATACTTCCCGGGATACAGCTCGCTTATGCTTTTATAGACAAGGAAATGTTGTATAACACACTCGACGGAAGGGCTATACTCGCCTGTACCGGTTTTACTGATATCAAAATGAAGTACACTACCTACACTTATGATGAAGAGTTTAACCGAAAAGAAATCACCGAGGAAAGAATGGTAAGACAACCCAGAATGGTAATGGCTGCATCAATAGGGAATAAAGAAAATGCCAAGAAACTTTTTGATATTTTCAGCCGCTTTGATGTTTTTGTCAAAATCAAGGAAAACGTATTTGCTTTTTACGGCGATCGCCATATTCCGTTCAACCTATATTTCTCGCTAAGCGAAGATGCTTTTGTCATGAGCAATGATGGCAGTCTTTTCACCAATCCTTTAAAGTCAGGGAAATTTGCATCTGAAGATTTCAGGCATATAATGGGTCATAATTTCGCATTCAAAATAAATGCCGATAAAATGATGGCTGGTATACGCGATACCTATTTCAAAGGTTTGGATACAATGCCATGGTTTGCAGAAATGATGGCTAAACTCGGAAACCTGGAGATGTACGACAACAAACCGGCTAAAGACCAGTACGGCGCTACTGCAGTTATCAGTCTAAAAGACAATTCATCCAATGCGCTTTACCAACTGCTGAAAATGATGCAGGCGGCAAATGGGAACTAAAAAAATAATATTCATTGTTACAGGTGTTCTGTTGACGGCGGCAATTTCGCTGTTAATATACCGCTATTACCTCCTTAACAAAAAATCTTCGCTCTGTGATCATATACCCGCTCAGGCAAATATGATTGTATATTTCAACTCAAGGATAATCTGGCAGAATGTCAAAGATACCGGAGCACTTAATACCGGTAAAAACTTATTGAAACAGAATCCCTATCTCAGGAATATTCGCGATTTGAAATCGAGCGGGATAGACCTTTTATCTGACCTTGCCCTGGTGGAATATGCCAATTTTCATTACTTTGTCGCTCTGCTTAACAAGCCGGCAAATTTCGAAAAATACATCTCAGAATCTGAACCCGGCTTGTATCAGACAATAGAAAAAAAAGGCAATCTGAGCCTGACCCTCAGTAGCAGAGATTCATTCAGACTAATCTGGAACGACAAACAACTGGTATTGATTCCTAAATCGCAACTTTCAAAATGTACTATCAGAGCCGATGACTTTATGAATGTCGAACCCGAAGGGAGTTTCAGCAGAGATAAAACCTGCGGTCTGGTTAAAAATGACACTGCTGCAGTCTGGTTTTATTGCCGGGATAAAACACTTTACGACTATCGGATTGAAAATACTGCCGGTATAATTTCTCTGAATAATGGCATCAGGATATCGGCAGAAAACCATCCGGATGGCACTATAAATCAAATACAATATGAATACCTCTTCCCTGACAGCATCAATTATCTGCATGCAGACAGCGGAATTACCATTGTCAACAAACTGATTAAAGAACTTTCGGTATTGAATCTTGGCAATTCAGACGATGCGGTTATCGGTATTGACTTTGACCGCTGTGAGAAAACTCTGGTGCTTGGCGGCATGCATAAAAAAGAAATTCGTTCATACACCTACGAATACGATGACAATTTCAACAAAAGCCTGATTGTAAAGGTCAATACGGACAGTTTTCAGTCGGCTGTTTTAAGCTACCGTTATTCCGGTATGTCACAACCATTAATTATTTACAACAGCAATGACAGTATGCTTAATCCAGGAATTGAAACCGGCAAATACCTCTGCCTTTTAAGCGTAAATCAGGATATCTTTAAATCATTACTACCTTTAAAAACAAAATTCAGGTTAAATGCCGCTGTGATTAAAACTGGTGACCGTTTGCAATACAATTTCAAATTAAGCTTTAAAAATCTGGCAGATCTTTTCTCCCTTTGAATTGACTCAAACAGTTTTCAGTTATCAGAAATCCCCACACTGAAAAGTCACTCCTTTGTCGCCACGGTGCAAGCTATCTTCTCCTCTTCTACTCCTCTCCTCTTCTACTCCTCTCCTCTTCTATCCTCCATCTACATATATAAAATTGTGTCGCCCCTGCAGGGCGATATATTATTGCGATATATAATACCCGGGGCTTCACCCCGGGCTATAGTCTGCAGCCCCTTCAGGGCTGAGAAGCATCTGGTCTTTTTAACGCTAATCCTTCATTAGTCTTTTTATCTCTAATCCCCGCAGCAGTGTCTCCTTCATCACACACTTCACGGCAAGCTACTCTTCTACTCTATTCCTCCTCTCCTATTCATTATTCGTCCACCGACTTAAGTCGGTGGCTGGAGAAATACTAAAGTTATTCATGGTTGCGACGATTCTTTAGTCTTTCAACTACTCTCCATGAAGCAGAGCCTCCTTCGTCGGCACGCATTCATGGCAAGCCTACTCCCCTCCTCTTCTACTCTCCTACTCCTCTTCTATCTCCTACTCTCCTACTCTTCTAATCTCCTCTCCTCTCTATCATCCTGATCTATATCATTATTACAGAATTATCTCCGCGAATCGCAAGTATTGAGTATTTTTGCAGTAAATTTCAAATTCGGTGTCATCACAAAAGACCAGTGTCAAAAATGTAGTAGTTAAATTTGCCGGAGACAGCGGTGACGGCGTTCAGTTAACAGGCTCACAGTTTGCCGAAACCAATGCTATTTTTGGCAATGATATTGCTACATTTCCGGATTTCCCTGCCGAAATCAGAGCTCCGATAGGCACATTGCCCGGCGTTTCCGGTTTTCAGATTCACTTTGGAAGCGATGAAATACTTACAGCCGGTGACACCTATGATGTACTTGTGGCATTGAATGCCGCAGCTTTAAAAGCCAATTTAAAATTCCTCAAACCCAACGGCCTGATCATAGCCAATAAAGACGGATTTGATGACAAGAATCTCAGACTAGCCAGGATAGACGAAAATGACAATCCTCTGTTAAACGGCAGTCTTGATTCGTACGAATTGTATACTGCTGATATAACCAAGCTGACTAAACTTGCATTAAGTGAATCAGGTCTGGGAAATAAGGAAGCGGAAAGATGCAAAAACATGTTTGTGCTTGGTATGGTATACTGGCTTTTTGACCGCGACATTCAACACACCATCAGTTTTATCGAAAAGCATTTTGCGCGCAAGGACAATCTCGCCAGGGCAAATGTGATAGCATTAAAAGCAGGCTATCATTTTTGTGAGACTTCAGAATTATTCAGCAACCGATACGAGATCAGTTCAGCCGCACATAAAAAAGGATTATACAGGAGTTTAAACGGCAATCAGGCCACTGCACTTGGTTTACTGGCCGCATCGGTAAAAGCGGACATTCCGATTTTTCTCGGCTCTTACCCTATTACACCTGCTTCCGACATTCTGCACGAACTTTCAAAACACAAGGGATTTGAACTGATCAGTTTTCAGGCTGAAGACGAAATTGCAGGTATCTGCTCGGCAATCGGAGCCGCATATGGTGGCATGATAGGCTTAACCACCAGCTCTGGTCCGGGCATAGCGCTTAAAGCAGAAGCCATCGGATTGGCAACTATGCTGGAACTTCCGCTGGTTATCTGCAATATCCAGAGAGGAGGTCCTTCTACAGGTTTACCCACCAAAACAGAACAAGCAGACCTGATGCAGGCATTATACGGCAGAAATGGTGAATGTCCTCTGGTGGTAATTGCCGCCGCAACTCCTGCCGACTGCTACGATATGTCATTTATGGCCGTTAAGATTGCGCTCGAACACACTGTCCCGGTTATGTTTCTGAGCGACGGTTATCTTGGCAACGGCGCTCAGCCATGGATGATAAAGGAACTTAATGAATTGCCCGAAATCAATCCGCATTTTATAAGGTCTAACCCGGATAATCAAAAATATTTCCCTTACGAAAGAAACGAAAACCTTTCCCGGATGCATGCCGTGCCGGGAACTCCCGGAATGGAACACCGCATCGGGGGACTCGAAAAAGAAAACATCAGTGGCAATATCAGTTACGATCCTGCCAATCACGAATTCATGGTAAAAACCCGTGCAAGAAAAGTATTGAATGTTGCAGATACTATACCACTTCAGACTTTTGAGCACGGAAACGAGAAATCCAAATCTGTAATTATAGGCTGGGGATCAACATTTGGCAGCATTAGTACTGCAGTTAAAGAACTCCGTGAAGAAGGTATGGACATTGCACATCTGCATCTGAAATACATCAATCCTATGCCTGTTAATGTCGGTGAATTGCTGAAAAATATTGATCATGTTTTTGTGGCCGAACTGAACGACGGACAATTAATCAGAATTATCCGCGACAGGTTTCTGAAAGATGCCATGGGTATTAATAAAATACAAGGTCAGCCCTTTCAGGTCAGAGAAATTAAAGAAACCATCAAACAATATTTCAAGTGACGGAAAGTACTATCCATAAAACAATATTTACATCAGGAGATCTCGAAACAGATCAGGAAGTAAGATGGTGTCCGGGCTGTGGAGACTATGCGATCCTGAAGAGTCTTCAGAAGGTCTTACCCGAACTGGGCAGACCAAAGGAAGAATTCGTTTTCATATCCGGCATTGGTTGTTCGTCGAGACTGCCTTATTATATCGATACATACGGCATGCATTCGATACACGGCCGGGCAAATGCCATTGCACTGGGACTAAAAACTTCGCGTCCTGAATTAAGTGTCTGGGTAGTGACAGGAGACGGTGATTCCCTTAGTATTGGCGGGAACCATCTCATACATACTTTAAGAAGAAATCCTGATATCAATATTCTCTTGTTTAACAATCAGATATATGGATTAACCAAAGGTCAGTATTCGCCAACCAGTGAACAGGGTAAAGTCACTAAATCTTCGCCGCTTGGCACAGCCGACCTTCCTTTTAATCCTTCTGCCCTTGCACTTGGTGCCAACGCTACTTTTCTTGCAAGAACACTTGACCGCGACCCTAAACACCAGCAGGAAATATATAAAAGAGCTTACCATCACAAAGGCACTTCGTTTGTCGAAATATACCAGAACTGCAATGTTTTTAACGATGGTGCTTTCGATTCGCTGACAGACAAAGAAAGCAAACCCATTAACACATTATATCTGGAAAACGGGAAACCACTAATTTTTGCAAACGGCAGCAAAGGTATCCGCTTGAACGGCATGCGTGCAGAAGTGTGCAACGCAGAAGAAAATGCCAATGAACTCTGGATACACGACGAAACAGATCCGGTAAAGGCTTATATCCTTGCAAGGTTTCAGGATGATCCGGAACTGCCGAGGCCATTTGGAATTATTCATGCAAATGAAGACAGAAAATGCTTCGAAGACAGCATTCATGAGCAGATAGAAGGCAAAAAAATAGACGATAAATCCGAGGCCTTTTCGCGTTTACTCCGTACGGGCAATACCTGGGAAGTTTAAGCACTTTGTGACTTTAAATTCATAAAAAGCGCTAAATCACGCGCTTAGAAAGTCACCATTAAATTAATACGTCCGACAGCTTCTTCTCGCATGGACGGGATTCGATTTCAAAAAACAGAAAATCTTTCCTTCAATGGCGGAATATCCCTTAATTTGCAGGTAATGAAATCGACATTTACTCTGTTTATCCTGATATTTTGTTTTCTGACATTAAAAGCCGGAGATACTACCAGAATAACCTCACACAATAAAGTAGTAATAAAAACTGACCCTTCCAAAGGATGGACCGAATATCCGGCAAAGGTCGAATTCCCCGGTAAAAGCGCAGAATACAGAAAGGTATATATGTATCTGGAGTTCGGTTGCGCCCCGGGTCTGAAATGCGGTGAATGGGATTACGGCAATCACGTCTATCTTTTTAAAGACAGTATCAGATATGAGATAGCGAGATTCATTACACCTTATGGTTTTTACTGGAACAGCGGTCAGAACTGGAAGCACGGCTGGTATTACGATCTTACAGATTATTCATATCTGCTTCACGATTCTTTCGATATCATTTATCAGCATTCGGGCTATGAGGGGAATACAGACAGAGGCTGGACCGTCACTATGGATTTTTATCTCGTTGAAGGAAAACCTGCCAGAATTCCAACAGGTATCAGTACTATCTACAGACTTTCGGCTCCCTATGGAAATGTCAACAACCCGTTTTCGAATGTTGTCAAACTACAGAATTTTACAATGCCCGACAGCAGCGATGCAGTAAACTTCAAAATTCTTCAGACCGGTCACGGGATGGACCAGCAGGAGAATTGTGCCGAATTCTGTTCCAAGAAAAGAACTGTCAAACTGGACGGCAATATCGTTTCAGAAAAAAATGTGTGGAGAGATAATTGCGGAATGAACTCACTTTTCCCGCAGGCCGGTACCTGGATTTACGACCGTGCCGGCTGGTGTCCCGGAGCTCCGGTAATACCCGATGATATTTACAAATCTCTCGGTGCCGGAAGCAGTCATACTTTTGAACTGGAAATGCAGGAATATTCGAACACAACCGGTGGCAGCGCCAACTACGACCTGAGTACCTATGCGATGTTTTTCAAAGACAACCGTTACAGGACAGACGCAGCTATTGAAGATATTATAGCCCCATCTGCTCATTTTGACTATTTAAGAATGAACCCGGTATGCGGTGCGCCTGTAATCAGTGTCAGAAATATGGGACTGGATACAATCAAAAGACTGGAATTTGAATACGGCAAACTGGGTGGAGTAAAGCAAAAAATCTGGGTTCCTTGTTATATAAAGCCTTTCGAGAACGGACTTGTGACCCTCGAAGCAATCTATAACTGGAGCGGTGCCGGCAATAAATTTGTCGCTACCATTACAAAAGTCAATGAGCAGGAAGACGAATACAAGGACGACAATACCATGTATTCGCAAATCAATAACAGCCCCGTTTTCCCTGACAAGGTGGTCATAGTTTTCAAATCAAACAATGCGCCTACAGAAAACTCCTATACTTTGAAGGATGCCAGAGGCAAGATTATCAGAAACAAATCCGGATTTGCCGCCAATACGATTTACAGAGACACCGTATATCTTGACAACAATATCTGTTTTACATTCGAATTTAATGACGACGGCACTCCCCCGGCCAGCATGCCGCTCAACAAAGACGGATTGGACTGGTGGGCTAACTCGGCAGACGGATCGGGTTATATTCAGATCAGAAACGGATACACCAACAGTATGCTGAAAAATTTCAACGCCGACTTCGGGACCAAACATATTCTTAATTTCATGAGTACATTCAGCATGGGATTAAATGATCCGGGCGAAAAAAGCATTCAGCTTAATATTTTTCCGAACCCGGCAGCAAACGGCGCTGAAATCAGAATAAATGCGGAACTCTTGTCTGACGAAAATTATGCAATTGTGATTTACGACTATTGCGGAAAAGTGGTCAAAGCGTTTAATGGCCTTAATACCGGAACAGATCTGATTGTTAAAGACATGGCGGCGGGAATATATACGGCGACTTTAATTCAGGGCAGACAAATCATCAGTCAAAAATTTACCGTACTTTAAGTCATAGGTTTAAAACATTTTTATTAATTTTTTGTTGATTAAGAGATGGCATTTCTTATCAATACATTCATTGTCCTCTGCGGTTTTCTTTTTATGGAAGCTGTTGCCTGGTTTACTCATAAATACATCATGCATGGATTTATGTGGCGCTGGCACAAAAGCCATCACGAGCCCAGACATGGCGTATTTGAGAAAAACGATCTGTTCGGGGTGGTCTTTGCCATCATCTCTGCAATTCTGATAATAAGCGGCAGCCTGTACTCCCCTCACGACTGGAAATTTTATCTCGGATTGGGTATCATGTTATACGGTATTGCGTATTTCCTTGTCCACGATGTATTTGTGCACCGCAGACTACCCTGGCTTAAAAATACAGGCATCACCTATTTCAAAGCCATGAGGTTTGCCCATAAGGTGCATCACAAAGTCAGCACCAAAGAAGGAGCTGAAGCTTTCGGATTTCTCTTTGTCAGTAAAAAGTATCTCGACAAATACCGCAGCGGCAAATAATGAAAAACAAGAAAATAGTTGTTATTGGCAGCGGATTTGCGGGCATGAGTGCGGCTATACATCTTGCCAATGCCGGACATCAGGTTACCCTGCTCGAAAAAAATGATCAGACCGGAGGCCGGGCCCGGATATGGGAAAAAGACGGATTCACATTTGACATGGGACCTAGCTGGTATTGGATGCCTGAAGTCTTTGATTCGTTTTTCGAAAGTTTCGGTAAAAAGACTTCCTCTTATTACAAACTGAAAAGGCTTGATCCTGCCTACAGGGTCTATTTCAAACAGGGAGAACAAATGGACATACCGGCTAACCTGGATGCACTCAAAGCCGAATTTGAAAAAAGGGAAAAAGGATCCGCAGATAAACTCGCGGCCTTTCTCAAAGATGCCGAATACAAGTACGATACAGCCATGTCTGACTATGTTGGCCGCTTATCTGACTCCATTCTTGAATACGCAGACCCCAAACTGATTCTGAAATCTCTGCAACTTAATTTGTTTACTTCACTGAGCAAAATGGTCAGAAAGAATTTCAAAAATCCATTGCTGCAAAGTATACTCGAATTTCCGGTTTTATTTCTCGGTTCCACTCCCTCCCGAACACCGGCCTTATACAGCATGATGAATTACGCCGACCTGGTTAAAGGCACCTGGTTTCCTGAGGGAGGTATGTATCAGATATCAAAAGCTTTCACAGCCCTTGCAGAAGAAAAAGGAGTCAGATTTGTACTCAATTGTGAAGTAAATAAAATTGTATGCAGTAATGGCAAAGCAGTTAAGGTTAAAAGCAGTCTGGGCGATTTTGAAGCCGATATAGTTGTTTCAGGGGCAGATTATCATCATACTGAACAATTTCTGCTTGATGAAAAAGACAGGGTCTATTCGCCCGAATACTGGAACAGTCGCACCATGAGTCCCAGTTCATTGCTCTTTTTTATCGGTGTCAATAAGAAAATTGAAAATATCCTGCACCACAATCTTTTTTTTGATGAGGATTTCGAACAGCATGCTGCTGAAATTTACGATACACCCCGCTGGCCATTAAAGCCCCTGTTTTATGTTTCGGCAGCTTCAAAAACAGATTTGACATGCGCTCCTTCAGGTTGTGAAAACCTGTTTTTTCTGATCCCTTTGGCACCCGGACTTGAAGACAATGAGGAGAGTAGAGAAGCGTATTTCAATATGGTGCTGGAAAGACTGGAATCGCGCAGCGGCGAGAAAATAAGGGACCATATTTTGTTTAAAAGAAGCTTTGCCATGCGCGATTTCGAAAAAGATTACAATTCATTCAAAGGCAATGCTTATGGACTGGCCAATACCCTCAGACAAACAGCTTTTCTGAAACCTAAAATTAAAAGCAGCAAAGTTAAAAATCTGTTTTACACAGGTCAGCTCAGTGTACCCGGCCCGGGAGTGCCACCTGCCATTATCAGTGGAGGAATTGCCTCCAAAGAAATCCTTAAACAAATTGCCTCGGGTAAGCTGTAAAAGTATTTTAAAACATTTTCAGTTATATTCTGTTTATATATAACTATGTTCGAAGTATTTGAATCAACTTCTCTTAATTGCAGCAAGACTATAACCAACAGCTACAGTACCTCGTTTTCGTTGGGTATACGCATGATTGCCAAAGATTACCGCTGGGCAATCTATGGTATTTATGGCTTTGTAAGACTGGCAGATGAAATTGTTGACAGCTTTGACCGCGACGATAAAGCTGAGCTGCTTCTGAAATTCAAGCATGATACATACGAAGCTATTGAAAAAGGCATCAGCCTGAACCCGATACTGCATACTTTCCAGAAAGCAGCGAACAAATACGGAATCGGTAAAGACCTGATTGAACCATTTTTTGTAAGTATGGAAGCGGATCTGTACAAAAAAGATTACAGTTTCGAAACCTACAGCGAATACATATACGGAAGTGCGGAAGTAGTTGGCCTGATGTGCCTCAAAGTATTCTGTGACGGAGACAACAGTAAATGCGAAACACTTAAGCATCCGGCCAGGGCACTTGGTGCAGCTTTTCAAAAGGTCAATTTCCTGAGAGATATTAAGAGTGATGTTGAAGACAGGGGCAGAATCTACTTTCCGAAACTGGACCTGAGCAAATTTGACGAAGACATCAAACAGGAAATCATCGATGATGTCAGGAAAGATTTCAGAGAAGCTTATGCAGGCATAAAACAATTACCGGCCAGTTGCCGTTTTGGCGTCTACACCAGTTACAAATATTATTTGCGCCTGCTCGAAAAAATTGAGCATGTCAACGCACGCGAAATCATGAAAAAAAGAATCCGTGTAGCCAATACAGAAAAAATGGCTCTGCTGGCTGACTCATTTTTCAGATTCAAACTGAATGCGTTTTAAGTATTTCATCATATTACTGCCGTTTATTTTCGGTTTTAAAACAGCCGGGGAAATCAGTACGGTAAGGACTTATTTCGAAAAAGGGAGAAATGAAAAATCCTATGCTGAAAAACTGAAGCAGATAACCGGTGATGGAGAAACAGCGCTTTTCAAAGCTTATAACGGCAGTGCCTGGGCACTGCTGGCTAAGCATCATTCAAATCCATACAAAAAACTTGAATACGTCAAAAAAGGACTGGGTATCATCAATTCGGCAGTATTACTTGACGCCGCAGATGTTGAAATAAGATTTTTGCGATTTTCTGTGGAAGAAAATATACCGGCTATAGTCAGTTTCGACAAGCATCTTAATGCAGATAAGGACATGCTGATTGCCAATCTCAAGCCCACTCATCCCTATTACAAAACCATCAGGGCTTATCTCATCAATTCCAGATATTTGAGTCAGGCAGAAAAAAACAAATTGCCCTGATTATTCCCAGGGGGTATTGTCTTCGGTGATATTGGCACCTGTATCGCTCATCCAGTCGTCGTCTTCAGACTTCTTCTCGGTATTCTGAAGATTGATTTTTCCGAGATTATACATGTCTGTTTTAGAAATACTGTCATCGCTGTCAGTATTTATTTTACTGGAGAAGGTAACCATGGTAGGGCCGTCGTCTTCTATGCCGCTGTATGGATTGTCATCCCAGTTTTCAAATTTGGCGAGATGCGCGATATATCTGACCTTTGCCTCACCGACAGGACCGTTCCTGTGTTTGGCTATTATAACCTCGCCCATATTAGGGTCTGTTTCATACCCTTCGTTGATTTTGTAGTAATCGGGACGCCAGATAAATCCTACCATATCGGCATCCTGTTCTATACTACCCGATTCACGAAGGTCGCTCAACTGAGGTTTTTTGTCTCCTCCGCGTTTCTCGACATCCCTGCTTAGCTGAGCAAGCGCAATAATGGGAATATTGAGTTCTTTTGCAAGTCCTTTAAGTGACCTTGAGATATAACCGATTTCCTGTTCGCGGTTGCCGTTTTTATTGGCAGAATCGTCACCTCTCATGAGCTGAAGATAATCAATCACAATCAGTTCAATATTGTGTTTGCTGTGCAGACGCCTGCATTTTGCTTTAAGTTCAAAAACAGGCAGAGAGGGAGTATCGTCAATGAAAATCTTGGCTTTTGACAGCTTTTGTATTTTGGAGTGAAGCTGGGCCCATTCGTGCTCTTCGAGCTGACCTTTTTTGAGTTTTTCGGACGAAAGTCCGCTCTCAGAAGCAATCAGCCTTGTTACAAGCTGAGTTGCGCTCATTTCCAGTGAAAAAATTGCCACCGGCTTTTGAAAATCAACTGCAGCATTGCGGAGCATGGTAAGTGCCAGAGCGGTTTTTCCCATACCGGGACGGGCTGCCAGAATAACAAGATCCGATTTCTGCCATCCGGCTGTAATGTTATCGAGGTTCCGGATACCGCTTGGCACACCTGTAAGGCCGTCTTTCTTAGCCACGTTGGCTTCTATAAGACCTATGGCTTCGTTGATGATATTTGAAATCTCCTTATAAGAGCGTTTCATACCGTCATTCTTTACTTCATAAAGGTCTTTTTCTGTAGAATCGAGCAGTTTGAAGGCATCCGAACTGTCATCGTAGGCATCTGTAATGGTTTGTCCGGATATGCGAATCAGTTCTCTCTGTATGAATTTCTGGATGACAATATGTGCATGGTACTGCAGGTTAGCCGCTGAAGAAACCTTACTTGTAAGTCTGGCAATAAAATAGGGTCCGCCAACAATATCCAGATAGGCTTTTGACTTAAGTTTTTCAGTAACAGTCAGTATGTCTACAGGCTGATTTTCGTTGTATAAATCCAGCATGCATTCATATACATACTGATGGCTGTCTACGTAGAAATGCTTGGACTGCAGTGTCTCCATTGCATCTTTGAGAGCTTCCTTTTCCAGCATAATGGCACCCAGTATGGCTTCTTCGAATTCAATAGCCTGGGGAGGCATTTTTCCTCCAGCGTCAAGTGAGGTTAAATCTATTCGCTTACTTTTTCTGACACCGGGTCTCTCTAACATGATGCGAAACTAAATTCTTTACTCAGATTCTACAATTTTGTTTATACACTTTTACAATGTGAACACAATGTTAATATTATTGATAAAAATACAATTGGCGTGTTCCGAAGCTATAAAAATGAAGTACATTTGCCATGATGACCTGTTCAC
Organism: uncultured Chitinophaga sp.; assembly: GCA_964600345.1. Classification (GTDB taxonomy): domain Bacteria; phylum Bacteroidota; class Bacteroidia; order NS11-12g; family UBA955; genus JABMMZ01. The sequence goes on from CAZRKA010000084.1 coordinate 13,207, forward strand.
TGGACTAAATGTCATGAAAAACATCCTGAATAATATATGGCACCAAATTGGATGTCTGATTTCAGGAAACAGGTATCTGCGGCCGGAACTGCTGTCGTATAAGCCTCACAGTATAGTCTATAACAGAATTCTATTTTTAAAAACCATCATTTTTTCATAACTTTGTTCATATAATCAAATGGAAGCAAAATTTTCACCGAGAGTTAAAGAGGTCATACAGTTCAGCCGCGAAGAAGCAATCAGGCTGGGGCATGATTATATCGGCACGGAACATCTTCTTCTCGGTATCATTCGGGAGGGAGAAGGCACGGCACTTACTACACTTAAAAATCTTGAAATAGATGTTATAAGGCTGAAGAAAACTATAGAGGATACTATTAAAGGCACCGCAACCGGTGTCAGCAATCTTGGCAATATCCCACTGACCAAACAGGCAGAAAAGGCCCTTAAAATAACCTATCTGGAGGCCAAAATATTCAAGACTGAAACTATCGGAACCGAGCATCTGCTTTTGTCCATTCTCAGAGATGAGGACAATATAGCTTCTCAGGTTCTGTCGCAATACGGCATCAATTACGATTTCTTTAAGCAGACCCTGCTCGACGGAGGAACTTCATCCAGGCCAAAAGAAAATCCGATGAACTCTTTCGAAGATGAAGGCAATGAGGCACCTGAAGACAAAAAAATTGAAGAGATTAAAAAGAAAAACCCTAAATCGAACACGCCGGTGCTTGATAATTTCGGACGTGATCTGACAAAACTCGGAGAAGAAGGAAAGCTGGATCCTATAGTCGGGCGCGAAAAAGAAATTGAACGTGTTTCACAGATACTTTCAAGAAGGAAAAAGAACAATCCTATTCTGATTGGTGAACCGGGTGTAGGAAAAACTGCAATAGCAGAAGGTCTGGCACTTCGCATCATTCAGCGCAAGGTGTCCCGGGTTCTTTTCAACAAACGCGTTGTAACACTTGACCTTGCTTCTCTTGTTGCCGGAACCAAATACCGCGGACAGTTTGAAGAGCGTATGAAAGCCATTATGACAGAGCTTGAAAAAGCCAATGACGTCATTTTGTTTATCGACGAAATACACACCATAGTAGGTGCAGGTGGTGCCAGCGGAAGCCTGGATGCAAGCAATATGTTCAAGCCGGCTCTTGCCCGAGGTGAAGTGCAGTGTATTGGTGCAACTACCCTCGATGAATACAGACAATATATTGAAAAAGATGGTGCCCTCGAAAGAAGGTTTCAGATGGTGATGATAGAACCTGCTTC
>CAZRKA010000085.1:0-14477 GCA_964600345.1 uncultured Chitinophaga sp.
TGGTAATCTGTGTTTAGAAACAAATTTAGAATTTAAAAATAATAATTATACCGGTTTATATACATTAGAAAAAGGATCAAAGAATGCGAAAAAAAGTCTTGATAGAAAGAGATATGAAAAATTAGTTGAAATTCTAAAAGAAAATGGTGCAACAAGTAAACAAATTGATTTTTTAACTAAAAAGGTTAATCTTGGGTTTCTAAATATTACTCTATTACAATTTAAATTAATGAAGAATAAGAAATTTTTACTAATGGATTATGAATTATTTTTATACGCCAAAAAATCTTATAGGATCAATATACATGCATTAGAATCTACTGAAAGCCAAATAAAATTATTTAAAAATTTCTATGTCTCTCAAGATTCTTTAATAAGCGAATTAAATAATGTCATTGACTCATTTAATGTAATTAATATGCAATCTGAATATCTCAGTTACTTTAATCAAAGTTTTCCAATATATAAACCAGAACTAAATACTCAAAATGATTCAAGTTTTTACATGAATTTAGTAGTTTATAGGAATGAAACAATGGCAAGGGGAATAGATTCATTATTATCTGTTAAGAAAAGAATTTTTATTACCGTAGGTATTGGACACCTTTTTGGCGCTAACGGAATATTGCAATTATTAAATGAAAAAGGATATATAATTAAACCTTATTATATTGTAATAAAAAAGAAAATTTAATTAATTGTCAATAAGTCACTCTCATCCGCCCAGGGGGAGGGCTTCAATGAAAACGGCCCCCTCGCAACTTATCTCATGCGCTTGTTTTTGATAATTAATTTTTGTCGATACAAGAAAGTATTCTTTTGGCGTTCGCTCTCATTCTCATTCTCACTCTCCTAAACGGGGTTATTGACATGATTCCGCCTCAGGCGGATGGGCTTCAAAGAAAACAGCCCCCTCGCAGAGCCTCGGGTGCTATCGTTTTTGATGCGTCGTCCTGCAAAATTGCAGAGGGATTATTGACATGATCCCTTGTGTGGGTGGCTTCAAAGAAAACAGCCCCCTCGCAGAGCCTCGGGTGCTTTCGTTTTTGATGCGTCGTCCTGCTCAAGTGCGGAGCCACTTGGCAGGACTCCTTATCAAAAACGAGACCCCAAAAACTGCGTTTTTGGGGTCTCTGTTTTCTTTGGCGGAGAAAGAGGGATTCGAACCCCCGTTAGCTTGCGCTAAAACAGTTTTCAAGACTGCCGCATTCAACCGCTCTGCCATTTCTCCGTAAAAAATGGAGTGCAAAAGTAAGAAGTATATTTATAATTATAAAATTTTTTTCAAAGCATTTCTTTATTCCTTATTTCCGCAACTGCTTACGCCAAACTCCACCCCGCTAACTAAGCGCCGACTCTGTTCATATTCCGGTTCCGCATTTAAATCCCGGTATTACACCAATAATTACTTAAACAAGATGTTTATAAACATATTCCGCCTTCCTTTAAAGAAATGATATCCATCATTATTTAAAATTAATCTAAATAAAATCATTTCTTTATTTGGAATTATTCTAAACAAGAGATAAGTTTGCAGCCGAATTCAAATAATATCAATCAAATACAAATATTTAACTATATGCACTTTATCTCTAAACAATTGCCATATACTCTACTTCTAATCAGCGCATTTACCTGGTCTTCCTGTAAAAAAGAAACTGTTGAAGTCAAACCGCCTGAAGAAGGTATACGCACTCGCATTGACTATAATTTACTTACGCCTTCTACACCATATAAAAACTTATTCCTCGATAAAAACGGCGATACGGTGGTAGATCTTGAAGCCGGTAATACCCGCTACAGGATGTTTCAGGCGCTTAACTACTACCTCGGAGCAGCAGTCAGAGATTCCAAAGCCATTGACTCCGTGACCATGAAAAATCTCTTCTCAAATTCCGGCAGCCCTTATTACGATATTCCTGGTCTGAAAATCATCGGCAACGACCTTAATTCTACTTCTTTCCAGCTTCGCGCCATTACAGGTTCTTCCGACCCTGCCTCAGCCGAAGTCGTGCGCAAAAGAATTGAATCTCTCTTCGGCGAAATGGCCCGACTCAGTGTGCACTTTGCCGATACCGCCGCTAAAGGCAAACCCGGAAAAGCCGGCACTTATCTGGCAGATGCCAAAGGCATTGAAATCGCCCAGATCATACAGAAATCGCTGATCGGCGCAGCTCAGCTCGACTATATCGGTAACGTACTGCTCAACACCGGGCTTAACGCAGACAATAAAACCATAATCGCCGGTGAAAAATATACACAACTCGAACAGAACTGGGATGAAGCTTATGGCTTCCTGACCCTTAACCCTGTTTATCTGCTGGGATCAACCGATGCCGTTCGCGGAACATCTGAAACCTTTCTTGGTTCGTATATCTGGGAGTACAACAAATCTGCCTATCCAAAAATATATCCCGCTTTCCTGAAAGGCAGAGCTGCAATTGCCAACAACGATATCAACGAAGCGCGCAATCAGGCCGCTTACATCAGAACCGAAATGGAAAAAGCAATTGCCAAAGCAGCAATCGGGTATCTCAACAAATGGAAATCGGGCAGCACAGAGGCCGCCAGGATTCACGCCATAGGCGAAGGACTCGGCTTCATCTACTCACTTCGCTTCTGTCAGAAGCACAATGTCAGCGCTGCTTTTTCAGACGATATCCTGAATAAGCTGATCAACTCTCCCGATGGCTACTGGGATCTCACCAATACCAAAATCAACGAGGCTATCAGCACCATAACAGGTAAATTTAATCTCTAAAATAATTAAAAAGCGAATGAATCACAACTCATTCGCTTTTTGCATTTAATATGAATAAGGCAATCATTTCAACACTTCTCTTCAGCGTAATGATGCTGACGTCTTGCGAGAAAAACACCGGCAAAGACGATAAAGAATACAATGGCAAAGACCGTGAGCAATTGCTGACACACTATGCCGACAGCCTCATCATACCCTCCTATCTCCGTTTCAGGACAAGTTTTGACCTTTTCCAAAGCCGGCTGAATCAGTTTATCGCCAATCCCGACGAGTCTTTGCTTCCCCAACTCAGGGCTGATTACACTACTGCCTATCTCAGCTGGCAAACTGTTGAACTCTTTGATTTCGGTCCAGGCGAATTATACACCCTGCGCAATTTCTGCAATATCTATCCTGCCGATACCCCGGGCATAGTCGCCAATTACGCCAACACCTCCGCTAATCTCGAGGTTCCTGCCTCTTACCCGCAACAGGGATTTCCGGCTTTTGATTATATGTTGAACGGCGTTGCTTCTACTGATGCGGGTGTAGTAGCTTATTACAGTCACCCGGGCGAAGGCAGTAAGCGAAAAGCCTACCTGAGCAGAATTCTAACCCGCATGAACGATTTACTTGACCAGGTAATCAATGATTGGAAAAGCTATTACAAATTGGTATTCATTTCTAAAACCGGGCTCGATTTAAACGCGTCTACCTCCAGAATGGTGAATGGATTTGTAATGCATTACGAACGCTTTATACGTTCGGGTAAAATCGGAATACCTTCCGGCGTTATGCTGAATGGAGTGATTGCCCCCGACAAGGTCGAATCTCTTTATCACAACGAAATATCGCTTGCATTGCTCAAATCGGCTCACAAAACCTATGTAGATTATTTCAACGGAAAGACAATCTATGGCAATCAGGGTGCATGTCTGAAATCGTATCTGGATGCCCTCGATGCCAGAGACCAATCAAGCGGTAAATTGCTGAGCACATTGATAAACGAACAATTTGCGCTGGTTGAAACGGAAATTGACAAACTGCTTCCAAGCTTAAAACAGCAGATTCTCACAGACAATACGGCCATGAAAGCTGTCTATGATCAGATGCAGGCTGCAGTGAGAATGCTGAAAGTCGATATGACATCAGCCATGAGTATCACCATTACTTATACGGATAATGACGGTGACTGATACTTATTTTTCAAAGAAAATTTCAATAGCACCGCTGGCATTCTTCAGACTTTGCTTCGGCCTGATGATGTCTTTCAGTATAGTCAGATTCTGGGCAAATGGCTGGATTCACCAGCTCTATATTGAACCAAAATACTTCTTCTCTTATTTCGGATTTGAATTTATAAGTCCTCCCGGACAATTCACATATCTGCTTTTCATCATCTGCGGAATATCTTCATTAATGGTGGCGGCAGGTTTGTTCTACCGCATTGCCTCCGTCTCGCTTTTTCTGAGTTTTACCTGCATAGAACTGCTCGACAAATCCACCTATCTCAACCATTATTATTTCATCAGCCTGATGAGTCTTATTCTTATCTTCCTGCCTGCCAACAGGAGTTTTTCGCTTGATACCCTGCGTAAACCGGAATCTGAACTTGCCTTTATTCCCGCCTGGAACACAGGTGTACTAAAACTGATGATGGGTATCGTTTATGTTTTTGCAGGACTCGCTAAAGTTAACAGCGACTGGCTGATTCACGCGCTTCCACTCAAAATCTGGTTGCCTGCCAGAAACGACATGCCGTTGATTGGCTCATTGTTCAACCACGAATTTACCGCCTATGCCTTCAGCATCATCGGATGCATTTACGATCTCAGCATACCCTTTCTCCTCCTCTATCGAAAAACCAGAGTTTATGCCTATCTGGCCGTAATCATATTTCATGTGCTTACAGCCATATTGTTCCCAATCGGCATGTTTCCGCATATTATGATGGTGGCAGCGCTTATTTTCTTCCCACCCGAATTTCATCAGCGAATTATCAGTTTCCTTAGAAAGATATTTCGCAGCCCCGCCAATACCAACATTGTGGCTGAATATAAAAGCAATCGCCTGCTGATTCCATTCTTCGCTGTATTCTTCAGTATTCAGATTTTATTTCCTTTCAGACACCTGGCTTATCCCGGCGAACTGTTCTGGACCGAAGAAGGATATCGCTTTTCCTGGCGTGTCATGTTGATGGAAAAAGCAGGTTATGCCCAGTTCACTGTTAAAGATAAAAACGACCGCAGTCAGGTAGTCAACAACAGCGAATTTCTGACGCCCCTGCAGGAAAAAATGATGGCCACACAGCCCGACATGATACTGCAATACGCTCAGATTCTTAGCAGATATTTTGCAGACAAAGGTTTCAATCAACCCGAAGTTTATGTGGACTCTTATGTTTCATTAAACGGAAGGCTGGGCAAAGCATTGATCAATCCTGATGTGAATCTGGCAGTGCAAAAAGAATCATTTAAACATAAAACCTGGATTAACCCTTTTAATGATGAGATCAAAGGTTTTTAGTATCATATTGCTTTGCTTTTTGTCCAATGCGCTTTTTGCACAGAAGAATCCGGGCAATAAACAAAATCGCGATACCTGCAAAACCAATGTAAACGACACCAGCAATATGCCCGGTTTTCGCCTCAGGCAGAAGCAAAGCGATATGGACGACTCGCATCTTAAACCTGTAGAGAATCTCGGAATATTTGAAGGCAAAAAATCGGAACTCATCATACCCGAAAATCTGACAGCCAATCTCGCGACCAACAACTCCCGTCAGGTTTTTTCGCGCGTGGCCGGACTTAATATATGGGACAACGATGGCGCAGGCCTGCAATTAAACATCGGCGGCAGAGGACTGGATCCCAACCGCAGTTCCAATTTCAATGTCAGGCAAAACGGATACGATATCAGCGCCGATGCACTCGGTTATCCCGAAAGCTATTACACTCCGCCTCTAGAAGCTGTGAGCAAAATACAGATTGTTCGCGGTGCTGCATCACTTCAGTTCGGTACCCAGTTCGGCGGACTGGTAAATTTTGTCATGAAAAAAGGGCCGAAGGATAAAAAACTGGAACTGAACATGCGTCAGAGTTTTGGTTCGTTCGGTTTTTACAACGCCTTTACATCTATAGGAGGAAGCATTAAAAAATTCTCATACTTTGCCTTTTATCAGTACAAGGAAATGCGGGGATGGCGCAGTAATTCGCGCCTCAACGCCTCCACATTATACAGCAACTTTACATACAATATCAGCAGTAAGACGGAAATCAGTCTGGATTACACGCTGATGAATTACCTGGCTCAGCAACCCGGAGGACTTACAGATGCCATGTTTAAAGACAATCCGGAACAAACCAACCGCGCGCGCAACTGGTTTGATGTCAACTGGAATTTATTTGCCCTGCATTTCAAACACGAGTTCAGCAAAAGAAGTGAATTCAATTTCAAGGTATTCGGACTGCTCGCTCACAGATACGCCATTGGATTCAGGCCCAACAGAGTTGCAACGACAGACAATAACAGCGAACGCGACTTACTGAAAGGCGAATTTCAGAACACGGGAATTGAGGCCCGTTATCTCAACAAATTCAGGGTAAAAGAAAAAACAATCATACTGCTGGCCGGTACCCGTATTTACAGAGGAAACAATACCAGCATACAGGGACTTGGAAGTAAAAACAGCGACGCGGACTTCCAATTTGTCAATACCGATAACGGCATTCTCAACAACTACAGTTTCCCCAACGAGAATCTATCTGTTTTCAGCGAGGCAATCATTCCGATTTGCAAAAACATGACTGTAACACCGGGCTTGCGTTTCGAACATATTCAAACCAGAGCCGGGGGTTACTACAACTCTATACAATACGACCTTGCAGGCAACATCATACAGTCTACGCGATACAGTGAAAACAGAAAAGATTTAAGGCAATTCCTCATAGGTGGTGTGGGCATAAGTTACAAACCCCGAATCAAATAAGAATAGTACGGCAACATCACCCAGAATTTCAGATCGATTACCTTTAACGACATGCGGATTACCAATCCCTCGCAGGTAATAGACCCCGATCTGAAAGACGAACGCGGTTATTCGATGGACATCGGTTTGCGAAGCAATGGAGAAAACCTATTGACCATAGATGTATCGGCCTTTTACCTCAGCTATATGAACCGTATTGGTGAAGTGCAGTTTTACGACGCCTCAAACCGCGTCATGCGTCTCAGAAGCAATATTGGCAAGGCTGCCATGAGCGGCATTGAATCATATATTGAAAGCGACCTATTTAAATTGATCAAAACAGGACGCAAAAATTTAAGTGCGGCAGTATTCGTGAATCTGGCCTATATACACAGTGCTTATCAAACGGGAATACTTCCCGGCATCGAAGGCAATAAGGTAGAATTTGTTCCCGATCTCAATCTGAAATCGGGATTGCGTTTTGGAAGTAAAAACTTTAAAGCTACCATTCAGGCCACTTACCTGTCTGAACAATATACTGATGCCAGTAACGCAAGAGACGGCGGCATTTCTGCAGTTGTGGGCATTATACCGGCCTATTATGTGCTGGATGCAAGTGTGTCATACCAGTTTCATCGCTTTAAACTGGAGCTGTCCTCCAACAACTTTACAAACAACCTGTATTTTACCAGAAGAGCTACCGGTTATCCGGGCCCCGGAATTATTCCGGCCGACGCCAGGTCTTTCTTCCTCAGCCTTGGTTTCAGAATATAGCAGATTTAAAAGGATTGATTCTAATTGAGAAACCTGTTCTCCTGTTTGCGCTTTTCCTGATCTATACGCACTACTGTTTTAATGCTCTTGTTGAGTTCGAATCCCACCAGGATACAAAGTGTATTGAAATATATAATCAGCATCAGCACTATGATGGCGCCTATACTGCCGTATAATTTATTGTAACTGTCGAAGCCGTCCACATAACTTGAAAAAAAGTAGGTGGCCACAATGGATAAAGCGGTAGAAACGATAGCTCCCGGAGAAAAAAACTTCCAGTTCTCCTTTGCCGAATGCCCGAAATAATAAAGACTGCTCATGATAAAAAACACAAGACCACTCAGTGTTATGAACTGCACTATGCTCACAAATACCAGCATGGCGGCTTTATTGAGAAGTTTAATTTTGATCACCCAGGCTGAAAGCAGATTACCCGAAATCAAAACACCCAGGGTCAGTAAAATAAGCATTGAGATACCAAGTGTGATTAAAATGGATTTGCCTCTTTTCTGAAAGAAATTCCGCTTCTTCTTTTCGCCTTCATTGAAATTGCTGTCGAATGCCAGCATCATCGCAAATACGCCATTGCTCGCGAAGTACAATGCTGAAAAGAAACCTATGGATAAAAGTCCTGAACGCTGATTGGAAACTATGTCTCTGACGGTAGAACGCACTACCTTATACGCATCTTCGGGCAGGAAAAAATCCATCTGCAGCAATATGGTCTTCTGCAGATTGAAACCGGGTATATGTATGTAGGCAATCAGCGTGAACAGGAAAATGAGTGAAGGGAATATGGCCAGAAAGAAATTCCACGACAATGACCCGGCATAAAGATTGAACTTCGGACTGATAATACCCTTGAAAAAAAACTTGCTGACGGAGTAAAGTGATGCCCCCTGAAATCCGGGTGGTATAATGCTATCCAGGAAAGCGATTGCCATTCTAACGGGCAATAGTCCCATGAACCACTCCTGAAACGACTTCTTTTTTCTTTTCTCCCTATGCATCAGAATCTGATTGTAAAATGTTCTTTTTGCTGTTCCTTTCTGAAAAATACAATGCCAATATTATACAAATCTATGCTAACTGTCACAGCAGGATGATTTTTTATTTTGTTCCACGCCAGAGTCATTTCATCGCTCCAGCGGATATCATCGAATACAAATATACTACCTGTATGCGCCTTGCTCAGACATAACTCAAAATATTTAAGTGTAGGTTCAAGCCTGTGATTGCCGTCGAAGAAAACGTAATCCACGTGGTGAAGTTCATTAAGCAGTTGTGGCAGTGTTTCATCAAACAAGCCTTCTATAATTGTTACATTCGGCAAACCCGAACTCTCTATATTGTGTCTGGCTATGCGGACACTATCGGGGTTTCCTTCTATAGAATAAAGTCTGCCCTCCTGCATTCCTCCTGCCTGATACATGGTGCTTATTCCAAGGGATGTTCCAAGTTCAATTCCGATCTGAGGCTTGAAATAATGGCACAATCGCTCCAGTAATTCTGCATACTTAGCAGATTTTGAACTTCTCTTTACCAGTTCCTTAAGTTTGATTTTTCCGCTCTTCTTCCCTGCCCCTATTGGTATAATTTCAACGACGGCATTGCTCTTCAGCATTTTGGTCCTTATCAGTTCAAACTCATGGTATAAGGGCTTGTTCTTGCGGGCATTGATGACGTTAGTAACCAGATCATAAACAAAAGGCGAATGCACACCGTGTTTACTGTCGGCACTAAAAAAATAAATCAGATAATTAAGTGCGAATTGGATGCGGTTCAGCATATCATCATTTCGGAAATACCCGTGATTATCGTGTTTTCCTGTATGATCTGATTAACTTCAACTCATCCTGCAGTTTTTCGATCTGCTGATTTGCCGACTTAATTTTTTGCTCAATCTGCCTCTTTAGCTCATCGGCATTTTTCGACTTGGCAAAAAACTCGATATTGTTTTTCAATGTTTCAACATCGTCTTTCAGTCCCCTCAACTTGTCGTTGACAGCGCGTTCTTCGAATCTCAGTTTCTCGTCGCCGTTAGGAGCAGAAGCCAGCATTTCAAAATGTTCCTTGACCCTTTCAGTTTTATTGTTGTCGACAGACTTCCTGAATTTTTTGTAAACCGCATCAATAGCTTTTGTATATTTATGCTGCAAATCGTTTTTTACTTTAATCGGCACAAAGCCTACCGTCATCCATTCCTGTTGCAACTTTTTAAGTTGTTCGAATACGCCGTTGCCGTCTTCTGAAGATAAAAGGTTCTGCACATCAGACACAATACGTTCCTTGATCTGCTGATTTTCCTTTTGACCGGCATTTTTTTCTTTATAGAATTCTTCTTTGCGCTTGAAGAATTTATCACAGGCGCTGCGAAAACGATTCCAAATCATTTCGTTGTCTGCATCAGGAACCGGACCAATGGATTTCCATTTCTCCTGCAATGAGATCAAATGCTTGGATGTGACATCATACTGGGTGCTGTCCGATAATTTCTCTGCCTCTTCGCAAAGCGCTTTTTTAAGTTCAAGATTTTTTCCCTTACCGCTGTTCAGCGTATCGAAAAACAACTTTTTATTGTGGTTGAAAAGGTTCTGAGCCTCTCTGAAACGCCTCCAGATCTGATCGTTTACACTTTCAGGAACAGGGCCGATGGTTTTCCATTCCGCAAATACGGCGGTCACCTTTTCGGCATTCTCCTTCCATAATCTGGGCGAATCCAAAGGCAACTGATTAATCTGTTCTACTTTTTCACATAGCAGTTTCTTCAATTCCAGATTCTCATTGCGCTTTGATTTAATAAGTTCAAGCGCCTGACGTTTTTCGTTAAGCACACTGTCTGAAGCCTCTTTGAAACGCTTCCATATTTCTTCGGCCACATCCTTGCCCGGGACCGGACCTGCATTTTTAAATTCCTCATGGTATTTATTCAGCAGTATGTGAGCCTTTTTAATCGACTTTTCTTCGGCAAGTGCTGCCACTTTCTTAATCAGTTCGATTTTTATCTCAAGATTCTTTTGTCTGTCTTTTTCCTTGAGTTCGTTGTTGATGGCGTGATTGTCGTAAAACTTATCGAGAAAATAACGGTAATTTTCCCATAGTTCCTGCATGTGCTCCCTCGGAACAGTTCTTATTTGTCTCCACTGTTTCTGAAGCTCAAGAACTTCTTTAAATATTCCTTCGGTTTCATCTTCAGAAGACAGGGCTTTCAACTTTTCTATGATAGATTTTTTGGCCTGGTAGTTCTTTTGTTTTTCTTCCTCAGCCTGTTTTTTTTCTTCGGCTCTCTTCTCCAGGAAAGTGGTATAGACCTTATAAAATTTCTCTTTTACTTCGTCGTATGGCGGTTTGAAATCGCGGACATCGTTGCCGGCATCAGCCCATTCTTTAACAAGGACTATTCTTTCCGCTTTGATGGCATCATCAAACAGTACCCTGATTTTTTTGAAAATATCATGAGCCTCCTTGATATTGGGCATGTAAACCAGTTGCTCGGCTTTGCTGAGAAAATCATTTTTGCTGAAACCCGAATAGTCTGTCAGGTCGCGTTTTTCTTCCTCGGCATCTGCAAATTCGTCGTGCTCCTCGCTGTCCCCTTTCTTTTCAAGGTGAACGATTTTGCTTTCAAGTGCTTGCTCGTTGGTGTCAATATGCTGATCATCCAAGTGCTTGTTTGTATCTGTCATTAATAAAGTGTGAAGTAAAAAAGTGCGGAATTTCTAAATGTTAAGACTGTGTTTAATACATAGTTATAAGATGAATATCATGTATTTTGAGGACTGCTCATGTTGTGATTACAAAGATAAGTCAATCGTTTTCAAAATGTCAAATGTTTTTATAAGAAAAATATACAGGATTGGCTTCTGCGTTTATTTGACAGATTCATGACAATATTTTCATCCGGAAAAATGCTTTTATCCCTTGTCCAGCAATAATTCGGCTAGTCCCTGCTTGTCTACCTTGCTGCTCCTTTTGTTGTTGGTAAGAATTATCAGACAGGTCTTCTTATCGAATCTGTTCCAGAATGAAGTCCAGAATCCCCTCCACCATCCGTTGTGATAGGTCCACTGACCGCTGTGGGTTTTCATTAATCTGAACCCAAGTCCATAACTTCCTCCATATACATTGTGCTCGTATGATGCCTCCTGCATCATGCCGAGATACTCAGGCTTGAGCAAACGACCTTCCGAAAGGGCGAGGTGAAAACTCAGGAGGTCGTCGATATTGCTGTAAAGGCTTTTATCACCGAGTATGCCATCCATGTAATAAGTTCCCTTGTATTCATACTGATCGTATCGGCCTGTCAATACCCGGCTTTTAATTCGCGGCGATTTATAACCGTGAAAGAATGAATTCCGCATACCTGCCGGTTTGAATATCCTTTCTTCAACAAATTTGTGAAATGGTGTATCACTGACTTCAGAAACAAGAACCGCCAGATAGGCAAAATTGGTATTGCAATAGCTGAAACTTATTCCCGGAGGTGTATAAACCGCAGGCCTCGCAGTTTTCATGTAATGACAAAAATCCTTGTTGCTCATACATACTGAAGTGTCTTTCCAGAATGTATCTGTTGAATACATATAATTGGCCAGACCGCTTCTGTGGTTCAGCAATTGTCTCACAGTAATACCGCTATATGGAAAGTCATTAAGATACTTTCCTACCATGGAATCGAGTGCAATTCTCTTTTGCTGAACAAGCATCATCACTGCCACAGCCGTAACTGTTTTAGAAACCGAAGCCAGCTGAAAAACATCCGTTTCGTCCATTTTTTCCCTGCGCTGCAGGTCTCGGTACCCAATAGCCTTTCGGTAAATTTTCCCATCCTTGTACATCAGAATACAACCATTAAAATCATGGGGCAAAAATGCAGAGGCCTCATGGAGATATTGTCTGGAAAAACTTTTGAATTTTTTGTTTGAAACGTAAAATCCATCGCTTTTGACAATGGTCTTTTGCTTTTTCCTGACACCTGAATCACATTCAGAAAATAAACATATTATAAGTGTCAAAAAACATATTATACTGATTGGCTTATATAGTGAAACGGCAGACTTCAAAAAATAATTATTCAATTGATACAAGGGCGAAAATTACTTATAGAAATCAGTTTCAGCAAAAATAAATATGCCCATTATATCCTGATGATGCGGATACAAGAGATTATAAAAAGCATTGCTATATACCGACAGGGCTTAAAAAAAGATCCCGGATAAAAGTTTTACCCGGGATCAGAATCAAAAATAGAATATGAATTATCTTTTAACGCACAAGATAGAAGTATTCCTTGCCGTTTATTGTCGCTTTGGCTGTGAGATCACAGGCCTGATTGCTGTATGGGTCGTAGTCTATGGCAATTGTTTTTCCTGATGATACATTGGTCAGGGTAATCTTTCCTTTTACGAAGGTTCTGGCACATCCCAGTTCAACTTTTTTAAGCAAAGGTACATCGATTTTAACTGTAAAACTTTCACCGTTTCTGTTTACTCCGCTGGCTTCACCGGTTATTTCAAACTGATCGCCGAGAATTCCGGGACCTGCATCTATCAGTTTACTGATAGTTCTTGTACTTTGCCATGCTACTGAGCCTTTGTCGTTAACCGCTCTGGCGTCGATCACATCGATGCGAATGCTGCTTTGAGTAAGACGGGTGAGTTTCATGGTACCGCTTACCTGTGTCATGTTCATGCCATCACTGCCTGCATAAAATTTATCTGCATCATCAGCGGTAATGGTCACCTCAGCGCTGTCAAGAAAATAGCGCTTGCTGACACTGATATGGATGACACCTGCCCTGTAACGACCGTCATTGCAAAGCATACCTTTAGGTGCACTGTTTTTCAAAGGACCGAAGTCGATGCTGCATTCAACACCATCCCCATCCGTAAAACTGCTGTCTGTAAAATTAAGTATGGCACCGCTTGGCAAAATTGTGCTGCCGGCTCTTACCCTTCTGTCGTTACTCGAAAAATCGTCGGCAACATCGAAAAGCGATGTGAACTCATTTTCTGCAGTTGAATTGTCTTCTGCAGATACTATTGTCTCTGCCGTCTCATTTTTGTCTTTTTTGCATGCTGTAAACATCAATCCTGTTGATGTGATGATTGCAAGTCCTAAAATAAATTTTCTTTGAATCATTTGTGTGTATTTTGGTTTATAACTGTGTATTAGACTAAAGACCATGCTCAGGGTTGCATGGCTTTATCAATATTCTCAATTATAATGCCACAAATAATATCTATCTGATTTTCAGTAATAATAAGCGGTGGCGCCAGTCTTATCTTATGAGCTGCATACAAAAACCAATCGATCAGCAGCCCGGATTCAACACAATTATCTATCACTCGCCTGCAAAATATTTCATCTTCAAGATCTATGGCCAGCATCAGTCCGCAACCGTCTATACTTTTTATTTTTTCATGTTTAAGCAATCTTCTGAACTGCGCTTCCTTAGCAGCAAGTTCCCGGCAATAATTTCCCTCAACAATGAACTGAAGAGCGGCATAAGATGCGGCACAACTAAGAGGGTGTCCCCCGAAGGTAGTTATATGTCCGAGAACGGGATTGTCTCTTAATACTTTCATAATTTCTCCCGAGGATATAAATGCGGCTAAGGGCAACCCGCCTCCAAATGCCTTTCCGCATACCAGTATATCCGGATGAACACCGTATTTCTGCAAAGCAAACAATTCGCCGCTGCGTCCATAGCCTGTTTGTATTTCGTCGTAAATAAGAAGGGCACCTGTTTCGTCGCAGCGTTTTCTTATTGCTTCGAGATAGATTTTATCGCATGGCAGATACCCTTTTTCGCCCATCACCGGTTCAATAAATACCGCAGCAGTATCATAGCCAATCATACGATTTACCGATTCAATATCGTTCTGATGTATAAAATCTATTCCGGGTAATAATGGCGTATAGGCATTGCTGAAATATGCAGGGGCGTGCTTTCGTGCGCATCGGCGTTCAGCAAAGGAGCGGGCGCCCGGCCAG
>CAZRKA010000086.1:0-14432 GCA_964600345.1 uncultured Chitinophaga sp.
GCCCAAAAATCAATTTGCCGTGACAATTTTAGACCGTTTATAAGAAAAAGTGACCGTTTATTAAATAGACTGACCGTTTATTAATTGGTCCTTGCTTTTCGAAAATCACTGTTCGAAATTTGGTAGAACGGTTGAGCAAAACGAAAAACCCTCTTCCGGAACATTAAAAAAGCAAATACATAAAATCATGTATCACTTAAACCAAAAATGGGAATCCGGCGGCGAGATGCCGCTGCTCCCGAAACGAACAAAAGGGCCCTCGAAACCCAACAAACTGCTCACAACGAGTTTCAAGACGCATGAGAAACCCTTGCAGAAAGCAGAGAAAATCCATCCGGACCACGGACAAATCAGTCTAAGGCTGAAGAAAAATGGTTTACGCCACTGGAAAACAAGTCTGAGCGACAGGAAAACAAATCCGGGCAAGTGGCAAACCGGTCTGGCAGACTATCAAACAACTACAATCAACTCGAACAGATGTCTGAGGGACTGTCAAACAAGTCTGATGGACTATCAAACGAGTCTGAATGACTGTCAAACGAGTCCGAACGACAAGCAAACGATTCTTATTGACTATCAAACGGGTTTAACTGACTGTCAAACGACACTGAGCAAATGGCAAAAGCGTCTGAAGCAAGAGAAACAGATGACGGAAAGCCGGCAAGTGTCTAAAACAGTCGTTCATTTTAAAAAAGGTCTCGGGACAGGCCTTATACTATGCCCGAAAAAAACAAACTTTTACCAATTTAAAACCAATTATTATGAAAAGTATTAAAGCTTACAATTGCACACAAAGCGAATTATATGCTATGTGTGCCAGCGGCTGGGAAAGCTGCAACGAAAACCTGGCGGCATTTGCGTCGCTGAAACCAAAGTACACTTCCGAATTTATTGAGGCCCGTAAAGCCGAGATAGCAGAAGTGACCCGAATTCCGGATCGTTATAAACGTGTAGCCAGACAGGAAATGCTGCGCATGAATCTGAAGACAGAAGCAGGAAAATGCCTTAAGGTCTGGAAAAAGCTGCGCAGTCATATTCAGGAAGCATGGCCGGGAGACGAAAGCAGTCCCATGCTGAAGAGTGCCGGTATGGCGATTTACAGGGAGGCTTACAAACTTAAATGGGAAGCAGTGCACAACCTGATCGTCAGTGTCGATACGTTTATCAAAGAAAACACCGAAAAGCTACAGGCAGGTAACAACATGAGCGCTTCGTTTGCGGCAGAAGTATCAGCGCTGTCGGATGCATTTGCAAGTGCTTATTTCGCCTTTCTGGACAGTTTGAAATTAAAGGAACAAACTACAGCCCGGAAGATAAGCGCAAACAATAAGCTCTACCGCGAACTTAATGCCATGTTTAGCGACGCCCGTTTACTCTTTGACAGCGAAGATAAGCTCTTAAAGCAATTTAATTTCAAGGCCTTATTGATACAGATCAGCGGACCCGGCACAGCCGGCATCAATGGCAGCATCTCTCTTGGCGGACTGAATCCGGATGAGTTGCCCGACATCGAACTCGAGTTGATGGAAAACAAAGAGAAAGCAGATATAGAAGACGACGGCAGTTTCCGTTTCTCCCAAATGGCAGCAGGTCCTTACACCCTTAAACTGACGGCGGACGGATATGCCGAGCAAATAATCCCGGTAGTGGTACAAACAGGTGTTTACACCAAGCTCAAACTGGAACTCAAAAAAGCGGAGCTGCCGGAGGGATAAAGAGTTTCTTTTCTGTATTTTAGTTTTATTTTTATAGACTTGACCGGGGTAGAAATGTCCCGGTCATTTTTATTCAGCCTTAATTTATCCGCCTAAAGCGGATAAATTTTTAGGCTGAATTATACCGTATTGATAAGTTGAGGTCCTCCGAAAACTTATCTAATACTGTTATTGATTCTAATTTAGATCAATCTTTATTAGAAATCCGCCTAAGCGGATAAATACTTAGGATGAATTATACCGTATCGCTTAGCCCCATACTGTTCCGCCAAAGCGGATCTGGTATGGGGTAATCTTTGAGGTCCTCCGAAAAGATTTCTGATATGGTATTGATTCTAGTTTAGCAATATCCATATTAGAACCGCCTAAAGCCGATCTTGAATAGGTTTTCCTTAACAGCAAACCACTGCCGTTAAGAATATGACAGGCTGTCTAATGATAAATCAGTATTTTTTAAAAGTATTGGCGTGATAATTTGATAATTAGAGGGGAGATGGTTTAATTGCGGGTAAATGTTTGGAAATGGGTGAAAGGATTAGTATTAATTATAGCAATAGAGGGCAAAGGCACTCATATGCGAGGGGGTTGGTGATTGAGGGAGTTTTATGGCGTATATAAGTAAATTAGCTGCAATTATAATCAACGACAACAGAAAAATTTATAAGTATGGAGACAACAGAAAAAGAACCACAAAAACAAGCAAAACAAAGTGTCAAACTTGAAAGAATTTTTGGAATTATCTTATTAATTCCGCCACTAATTGGTGTCATTTTATTTTTGCTAAATCTTCTATCAAATGACCCTGGAGATATTCCTATGATGAGAAATTTAAGTTCTAAATGGACAGGTAGTTACTACAGTGGTGGTTACACCTCTGCCGCTCCAATATACCTTGGACTAATGGCTATTGCAGGGGCAATTTTGCTCAAAGGAACAGACAAAAAGCGGGACTAAATGAGAATTTATAGCGTAGAACTTTTAGTTTCTGGACCTGTTACAGTTAAGAGACAAATTAATTTTAACACTGACAAGGAACTTGACTTCGGCAATGTATTTCGGAGTGACATTTCGATAAAAAAACATCCGCAAGGTTTTTTGATTTCTTCCACTGTTTTTACAGCAGACCAAGACAGGGCATATAAAGTTGCACTACTTTTTATTGGCAAAATGCTTGACATTTTATCAATAAAAACAGAATCACCATTAAATGTTAGTCTTAATGAGTATAGACAAATTTCAGACAGAAATATTGTACGTGCCGTTATTGACGAAGGCGAATTTAGATTTTGCTTTGACCTTGCGAGACAGCTCAACCTAAATGAGAACAAACTACTTCGTGCTTTTAGTTGGTATAGGAAAGGGCTATATACCGAAGACCCTTTTGACAAATTTCTCGCATTTTGGAATTCAATTAGTGTGATAGCAGAAGGTTATTGCAACGACAATGAAAGAACAAGACAAGGTGTAATCAATAAAATTTGGGACTGTTTCATTACTCTATGGGGAGAATGTGCGAATTGGGAATATATTCAAGGAAATGAGCAATGGGTAAATGACAATAATGAAATACGAAATAAAATTGCACATGGTGGCGTAACTGTTGACATTCAATACGTAGAGAATGTGATTAACCAACTTGAAACACTTCAAAATGTAGCATATAAGTTTTTGACACAATGGGCAGACAGACTTGGCAGACGAATAGAATAACCACTGCTAAAAGGCATTTGGCTCAATGGCGGGTGACGTGGTTAATTGAACATTCTACCTCGCATCAAATTTTGTGCTGGATTGACAGTTTTCACTTCGTGGCTGCTGCGCGGTGTGCTCCGAAATCCGCCACTGCGCCAAGCGCCAAACCATTACCAGCAAGCTTAAAACGACACGACACAGCAGACAAACACGAACTTAAACGAGAAAAAAGTAAACCATTTTGACAGTTGACCAACATATCGAAAATATTGCAACGGGACAACGAGTAAGCCAATTCTCATTGCCTACCCTCTTGTGTTTAAATATTTCCCCCATCGTACAAAAAAAAAATCGAATTTCTGCCAACTCAAAAATGGCACATTTGGCTTTGCCCCGACACAAAAAGCCAACCCCTCGGCAAAACCAAAAGAGCCATTTTTTACCAATGCTTAACAATACACCGACAATAAACTTTAACTTAGAACCCTAAAAAATAGACGATAATAGATGAAATTTATAGACTTATTCGCAGGACTTGGCGGCTTCCATAAAGCTCTACACGAGCTTGGACACGAGTGTGTGTTTGCGAGTGAGCTTGACCCGACTTTAAGAAAACTTTACGAGGAAAATTGGGGCATTGAAGCACAAGGCGATATAAAAAAAATAGTTGAAAAAAATATTGAAAGTATACCACCACACGACATTCTTTGCGGTGGGTTCCCTTGTCAACCATTTTCAAAAGCAGGCAAACAACTTGGTAGAGAAGATAACAGAGGAACTTTGTTTGATGAAATAGCGAAAATATTAGAATTCAGAAAGCCCAAGTATTTTATACTTGAAAATGTTCCATTTATTGCCAAACACGACAATGAAGAAACTTGGAATTTTATGCAAGACAAATTAGCCCAACTTGGTTATAAGGTTGACCATAAAATATATTCACCTCAAGACTTTGGAATACCACAGCACCGCAAAAGAATTTTCATTGTTGGCTGTCTTACTGGACTTGAACACTTCTCTTTCACTGACATTGACGACCAAAAAAGTACTATTGTAGACATAAATCAATTCATAGAAACAAACCCAAAGGATTTCAAGGCTTTGCCAAAAGCAAATCAAGATTGTATAAAATTATGGCAAACTTTTATTGACCAAATTCCGAAAGACACAAAACTCCCTGGTTTTCCAATTTGGGGTATGGAATTCGGAGCAACATATCCTTACGAAAAATCTTATCCTCTCAAACTTTCTGCAAATGAGTTAGCAGAATTTAGAGGAAATTTCGGTAAGAGTTTAAGTGGAATGACAAAATCAGAACAAGAAGCCAATCTTCCAAGCTATGCAAGAGTTGAAAAAGCATTTCCCGATTGGAAACGAAGCTACATAAAACAAAGCAGAGCATTTTACGAAGACAACAAAAAATATGTCCGTGATGTAGTAAAGGAAATTGCAAAATATCCTTCACAGAGTTGGCAAAAATTAGAATGGAATGTTGGTAGTAATAAAAGAAAAATCAATGATTACATAATTCAGTTTAGAGCATCGGGAATAAGAATCAAAAAAGTTGATTTTTTCCCTTCGCTTGTTTGCACCAATACACAAATTCCAATTATCGGTTGGCAAAAAAGATACATTACAAAGGAAGAAGGATTAAAACTACAATCCTTAGACGGTTTGACATTACCGCCAAACGACAACGCAGCTTTCAAAGCGTTAGGTAATGCTGTTAATTCAAAAATTGTGAAATTGATTGCTGAAAAATTGCTAACAGAAAATCAAAAAACTGAAAAACTGAATGGTGCTGCTTTGCAGCACCCGCAGGCTTCATTCAAAAAACAACATGAAACAGCATAATAAAGTAAATATAAGACCAAATGTATCTATGCTTTCTGTTCTAAAATTTTTAGAATATGAGACGTGGTTTGCTTTAGCTGAGTTTGTAGATAATGCTATTGGCAGCTACCAGGCCAATGAAGCAGCTTTGAAAAAACTTCACGGAGATGATTTTCAATTAGAAGTAAATATTGAGATCAATGATGCTGAAAATAGAATTACAATCAGAGACAATGCCGCTGGAATTGATGAAGCAAATTATCCAAGAGCTTTTAGAGCAGCAGAAATTCCAATAGATACAACAGGACTTTCAGAGTTTGGAATGGGAATGAAATCAGCTTCATGTTGGTTTTCTGATTTGTGGAGTGTTAGGACTTCTGCATTAGGAGAGGCAGTTGAAAAGAGTGTGAAGTTTGACATGAATAAAATCTTTGAGGACAAAATTGAAGAATTAGAATTTGAAAGTAAGCCAGCCGACAAAAACAATCACTATACTTACATTGAACTTTATGAAGTTCAAAAAATGCCAAGACGAAAAGGGCTTGGAAAAGTGAAATCACATCTGACAAGTATTTATCGTGAGTTTCTTCGCAAAGGAATTTTGAAATTAAAAGTTGATAACATTGAATTGCATTTTGAAGAACCCAAAATTTTAACTGCTAAGTTTCAAGAGAAACCTTATGTGGGGGTAGGCGAACCAATACTTTGGAAATTGCCAATAGATTTTCCGGTTGAAGAAGGCCTTTGTGTAAAAGGTTTTGTTGCAATCAGAGAAACAGGTTCAACAGCCGAATCAGGTTTTGCATTGTTTCGCAGAGGCAGAGTTATTGAAGGAAGTTTTGACAATGGTTTCCGACCCGAATTTATTTTTGGTGCACCAAATAGTTACCGTTATCAAAGAGTTTTCGGAGAATTGCATTTAGAGGGTTTTGATGTTTCATTCACAAAAAAAGGAATACAGTGGGATGAAAATTTAGAAGTGTTTTTGCAATTACTGAAAGAAGAAATAAGCTCAAAAGATTTTCCGCTTTTGCAACCAGCAGAAAATTATCGAACAAGAGCAAGTGAGAAAGAATACAAATCTGCAACAAAGGCGTTGGAGCAAACTGTTACTGATTTAAAAAGTAAAGCCCCAAAGGCAATTGAAGAAGTTGCAAGTATTCCACCTGTAGTAAAAGAACAAGAAATAAAACTTGTTGCAACCGAAAAAACTATACATAAAGAATTTACAGCACACTTCAATAAAATTGATTGGCACATTGCAATTGAACTTTCTTACGACACTTCATTGAAAGATTTAATTGAAGTAGGAAATCATTTAATACCAAATCCGAAAAACGATAAAGCAATTCGTGAAGTTGGTATCCGCTTATCACTTACACATCCTTTCATGGTTCAATTTACAGGCGTAGATTACTTTAAAATAGAGCCGATTTTAAGAATGGCAGCAGCATTGGGTTTAGCAGAAGTAATAGCAAGAGAGAGCAACGCAAAAACGCAAGGAGAAATCCGCAGAAACTTTAATGAATTAATTACAAAAATATCCACTTCATAAAATATGCTATGTCTGAAACAGTAGAAATCACAGGTGCAAATAACAACAACAACGCTAAATGGCAACCTTATCAAGGCGAAGAAATTGACGGTTTGTTAAAATTTAAAGGCTTCGCAAATGCAGGTGGAAATATCAATCCATCAGGCGAAAGGATTATAGACGAGACATTTCGTATTATGGAAATGTGCGGAAATCCAACAGCACAAGCAAGACAAGAAACTGGTTTAGTTATCGGTTATGTTCAAAGCGGCAAGACTCTTTCATTCACGTCCCTCTCTGCTCTAGCAAACGACAATCATTTTCAAATTATTATCATAATTGCGGGAACATCAATTCCACTTTCAGAGCAAAATTATGAGAGAATGAAAAAGGATTTACGCTATGAAAATCGCTATGATAGAAAGTGGACAATTATAAAAAGTCCACGAACACAGGAAGACCGAGATACAATTCAAATGAAATTAGAGCAATGGGCAGACCCAACTTTTCTAAAAGAAAATTGCTCAACTATTTTAATGACTGTAATGAAAAACAGTCAGCATCTTCTGAACCTAACTAACATTTTAAGAGGAATTGATTTCATTAATGTCCCCACTCTGATAATTGACGATGAGGGCGACCAAGCAAGTTTGAACACCAGAGCAAGTGCAAACTCAAATTCAGGCGTTGGAGTGAATGAAGGCGATGTTTCAACTATTTACAGACGAATAAATAATTTGAGAAATGTTTTTCCTCATCACACATTTTTGCAATACACCGCAACACCACAGGGGAATTTGTTCATCAATATTATGGACAGATTATCACCAAATTTTATAAAGCTATTAACACCTGGCGAAGATTACACAGGTGGAAACACATTTTTCATTCAGAACCCTCACCTTGTTCGGGAAATACCACCTGCACAAATACCAACTAACCACAATCCTATTCATGAACCGCCTGAAAGTTTGCTTTACTCTTTGCAAATATTCTTTCTTGGAGTTGTAGCAGGAGAAATAAAGAAAGACCAACGCAATCGTTCAATGATGGTTCACCCATCACGTTTGACAAACTCACAAAATATTTTCTTCAATTGGATTAGAAATATTTGTGAAAGTTGGGTTCGATTAGTACAGAGCAGCGATGAAGAAGATAAAAGAGAATTACTTGCAGAGTTTCAAATAGCATACAATGATTTAAGAATGTCCGTTGGTAATGATTTGCCAACTTTTGAAGAACTTACTGGAAGTCGCTTGATACATGCAATAAAAAACACTCGAATAATGGAAATCAATGCAAGCAGGGGTAAAACTCCTGCAATTCGATGGAGTGATTTTTATTCTCATATTTTAATTGGTGGACAATCAATGGACAGAGGGTTTACAGTTGAAGGTTTAACTGTAACTTATATGCCGAGAGGTTTAGGCGGTGGACAAGTTGATACAACATTACAGCGTGCAAGATTCTTTGGCTATAAAAGAAGCTACTTAGGCTTTTGTAGAGTTTGGCTTGATGCTGCAAGTATTAATGCTTACAGAGCAATTATTGAACATGAAGAAGATGTTCGTCAAAGATTAGAGGAGTATAATGTAAATAATAAGCATCTTAATGAGTGGGACAGAGAAACAGTTTTGAATCAAGTTTTAAACCTTACAAGGCCGAACATTCTATACAATGATTTGGATAGAGATTATTTTGGCGAAGAATGGTTTATTGTAAGAGCACCGCATGATACCGATAATTTAATCCTACAAAACAGAAATGTCGTTTCTGCATTTATCACAGCTAATATCAATCAATTTGCATTAGACTATGGACACCAAAGAAGAACAGATGAACAAAAACATTTAGTTGCAGAATTACCCTTGGCTGATTGTTTAACTCATTTGCTAAACCGTTTGAAGTTTACAAGGGAAAGTGACAGTCAAACTTTTTCAAGTTTGAGAGGAGTAATAGGTATGTATTTACAAGACCACCCAAATGAAAACTGTTTGGTTTATTTAATGAGTAGTAATTTGCAAAACGGACAAGCAGTTCAGAATATCAGAGACCGTAGATTACATGAGAACGGAAGCGATACAATTAGACAACTTTTTCAAGGTAAGAACCCGAAAACAGGTGAAGTAATATACCCCGGAGACCGTGAAATTAGAAATGAAAATGTTCTTTCTATACAACTTCATCGTTTGCATTTGAAAGACACAGAAGGCAATAATATCATTGATGAAAACGGAAATACTTTGTATGAAGACGTTCCGAGTATTGCAATTTGGTTTCCTGAAAACATTGGTAAGGACATAGTTAGACAACCCGACAATATCGTATGAATTTAGCTGAAGTATTTTATTCGCTTGAAGCACCTGACACAAGCAATCGTAATTTGTTTAACACAACTACATTGACAGATTTTCCTTTTGTGAAAGTTGCAATAAATAGTGAAGAATTTCCAGTAATTCTAATTTCATCCGTTGCTGATTCGTCATTCATTGCTCAAAAAAACATTCGCTTAAAGTATCTAGAGTTAACGCACAATCTTGAATGCAAGATTTCTGAAAACAACAAAACACAATTTCAAAACTTCACTGTAATTGTTTTCAGAAGTAATCAAGAATCTCTACAACAGTATTTTTTAGGGATTTCTGAAACACTTATCAAATCACTTTCAGCAAATCCAACAGAACAAGAAGTATTTCAATCCTTCAGAAATTTTGTAGAGATATTCAGAACTTTATCAGATACACCAACAAAAACAATACAAGGCCTTTGGGCAGAACTTTTCGTAATTGCCAATGCAAAAGAACCTACAACCCTTTTGAACTATTGGCACAATTTACCAGAAGAAAAATTTGATTTTAATGCTGACACAGAAAAGTTAGAGGTTAAAAGTAGCAGCACACTTGAACGAATACACACATTTGCATCAGAACAGTTAAATCAACCAACAGACAAACAAGTTTTAGTAGCTTCGCTATTCGTTAAGCAGACGACTCACGGACATAGTATTTCTCAATTAGCAAACTCCATTCAACACAAGGTTACAGACAATGATTTGACAGAAAAACTTTTTACTCTTATCTCGAAGTCACTTGGCAATACAGTTGAACAATCAATTAAAATCAAGTTTGATTTTGACTTGGCAAAAAACTCTTTACGTTTTTACAAACATCAAGACATTCATAAAATAGAGAAGATAGATATCCCCAACAAAGTTTCAGAAGTTCGTTACAAATCTGACTTGACAGAATTAAAATCAATCAACCCAAACGACATAAGCAATGAAAGATTATTTGATGCAATATAGCCAACGCATTTTGCGAGCACAATTAAAAACCACATATACCAACCCAAAAGAAAAATTATTTTTAAATATTTCCATCGCTTCAAAAAAATAAAAAACGTAACGCACAGTCGACATGACAATGACCCAGAAACTCAATAATGAAAATGGTTTACAGACGTGGTGGACAAGAACGACAGATGGTAACAGCACCTACAAAAAATTGGCGGTTCAGTGCTTCCTATGACAGTTTTGTGGTTCAACAAACATTCGTTCTTCGTATGAACATTTGTGGTAAAAATCGCCAACTTCTTGTAGCTGCAAACCGTTTTTCCCATTGCTAAAACACATAGAAAAGCTATATATCCCTCTCCCATCCCTGAAGCAGATCCGCCTGAGGCGGAACGCTTCAGGACAAGCTTTCGTCTCCCCTCCGTCATTTTTTCTCCCTAATTATCGGAAATTAAATCAAATTAATTACATTTGGCCAAATGAGACCTTGCAGCAAGCTGTTCTATGTATTGTGTGTCTGTTTGGCTAGCCTTGGGCTGCAGGCTCAGGGGCAGATTAACGGCCCTCTGAAGGTCTGTCTGGGCGATATCAGTAATTTCTCCTATACCCCACCCTCCGGGCTTACGCTCAGCAGTATCAGCTGGGATTTTGGCGACGGCAACAGCAGCGGTAATTTTACCCCTGCACATACTTATAATTCCATTGCCAAATACACTGTCAGGGTGCAGGCTACGTTTAGCAACAGCAGCACCGCCAGCGACAGTTTTAAGCTGGAAGTGTTCGGCCTGCCAAAGGCGCATTTCTATTTCCTGCCCTCCAGCGATACCTGTTTCAACGATCACCTGGTCTGCTATAAGGATACCAGTTCGCCCGCCAAAAGCGGTCAAACCATTGTGCAACGCCTGATGGTATGGGGCGACGGTACCTTCCAAACCTGGTCATCGCCAGTCAAAGGGGATTCGGTCTGTCACCGCTACCCGGTGAGTGCGGCTTATACCTTGAGAATGGAGGTGACCGATAAGGAAGGTTGCAAAAACAGCAGCGGTACTACGGTCAATATCGTCGAAAACATCACGGCCTCTTTCTTTCTGAAAGACACCTTTGTTAACTGTACTACCAAACAGATATTCATGAAGAATAAGTCCTTCGGCACGCCCAATTCGAGGGCGCACTACCGCTGGTATGTGGATACGTCTGCGCTGGATACGGGCCTGTACTTCAATAATTTCAAACGCGTTAACTACAGCAGCAGCCGCAGCGGCAAGGTAACGCTGATAGCCTACGCCAATAACGCCTGCAGGGATACCATGGTACAGAACTTTTCTTTTATTCTGGATCCCCTGCCTACCGAACTGACGCTTAGCGATACAATATTATGCAACAGCGATAATTTTGCCATCGAATCCAATTACCCTGAGGTGGCCCGCGACAGTCTGTGCTGGTACCGCGACGGCTTCCCGCCGCCGGTGACGCCCATGCCTCAGACTTTTACCTGGTTCTGGAACAACGCGAAACTGGGCATAGGTACCCACGAAATCAAGATCAATATTTTCCGCGGCTCCTGCGTGCATTCGGTGCGCAAGAACTTCGTGCTTACCGGTCCTGCCGCTGCCATACAACTGATAGACGCCGCACAGTGCTACGGCAAACGCGAAGTGTACATGGTGGATGCCAGCAAGGGCATAGACCGCAATAACTGCAAGTTCTTCTGGTCGGTATACGACCCTTCGGGCGACACATGCATCAAGCACGTCGCCAAAAACATCAACCTCTACGAAAACTGCAACCGTTCCAGAGACTGGTATCTCAAGCATAAATTCCCCTTCAGCCGCACGACTTACGATGTCGTCCTCTATGTGCAGGATACCGTCAACGGCTGTGCGGATATGGCAAGCGCAAAGGTGAATATGGAGTACTGCAGCAATATCCTGATTCCGGATACCTTCCATGTTTGCGAGGGCAGTAGTTTCAAAGACAATGTCAGTTTGCCCTTCCCCGATTCTATGTCGCTGGATTCGGGCAAATCGTGGCTGCGTTTCCCTTCTGTGTTACCTTCGAAATACAAGGGCATCTACGACATAGGCTTCCGTTTTAAGTCGGAGGTATCGCCCTGGGCCGAAACCATAGGGAAAGATTCCATCAAGATACATAAGGACACCATGACCTACAGGGATACCATATTCAGAGGGCAGCGCATCTGGGTACATAATCAGAAGCGCGATACCCTCAGCTATAAGGTCTACGGTCAATGCAGGCCCTTCAGGGTGACTATATTCTTTAAGAACGGGCAGTTCAGCAAGGGCGACAGGCTGATGGTGAACTGGAGCGACTACGGTAATTTCGACAGCACCTTCAGCAGCAATACCCGGGTTGATTCTGTGATGCATTATTACAACCTCAGGGGACTGAACCACGAGATACAGGTGCTCATAGAAAACCAGTGGCTCTGCCAGTCTGTACAGCGGATACTGATAGAAAGAGGCAAGTCCATTTCCATGAATACCCAGAAATTCATCAACTGCCACGACAAGGACGTCTGTTTCTCGCCCTTTGTCTACGAGATGATTCCGAAGAAATTCTGGAGCCGCAATACGGCCGGCAACAAGGTAAGCTGGTATTTTGAGGGCGACAATCAGTCGTATTCAACATTTAACGTCTGCCACCGTTTTAATTCGTACGGCATGCAGGCTTATAAGCTGATGGTGAGCGATAGTCTGGGCTGTCTCGACACCCTGAGCGATACGGTTTTCATACAGAGGCCGCGCGCCAACCTGAAAAAGAACGGCCTCATCATATTCTGCAGCGAACTCAAGCAGTTCTTCGATTCATCGTCTTATTACGTAAACCCCAAATACAGAACTTTCTTCCCTGTTACCTACCGCGACAGTGTCAAACGCTATTCGTGGCGGTTCGGCGACAATGTCTACAACTCGTTTCAGAAAAACCCCGTGCAGTCTATCAACACCTCCCTCGATTCCATCAATGCCTCACATGTCATCGAAATGATTTCGGGATGCACGGATACCATACATTTCACCATCAAATCCGTCGGGCCCAAACCGTATTTCAGTATACGCGATACCATAGGTTGCGGTTCTCTCACCGCTACCTTCATCAACCAGTCGAGGTTCAGCAAGCAGTACATCTGGTACTTCGGCGATTCGGCCAACAGCCAGCTGCAGCGCTTCGACAAACAGAACGTGCAGTTTACCTATAACAAACCAGGGCGCTACCACATCAGTCTTACCGGCATAGACACCGTCTA
Source organism: uncultured Chitinophaga sp. (assembly GCA_964600345.1). Classification (GTDB taxonomy): domain Bacteria; phylum Bacteroidota; class Bacteroidia; order NS11-12g; family UBA955; genus JABMMZ01. Next base: position 13,332 of record CAZRKA010000086.1, read on the forward strand.
CAACCCCTTCACCAATAAATATCAGGCATGCGTAAGCTCCTTCCCCGACAAGCTCTTCCAGAAAGACACCACCCGTTCGGTGCTGGTACTCCCCTTCCATAAAACCGGTATCACCGGCCCCGACACCGTGTGCAGCGGCACGCCTGTTGTCTTCAGCAGTCTGAGCGACACGGCATATAACGGCGATTACTGGTATATGGGTGACAGTGCGGAGTACGACACTATAGCGCCTTCTTCAGTTCTTCATCGTTATATGAAAGACGGTACTTACAAGGTGAAGGTTAGACCATATTACACAAACAGTGTTGCCATGCTGTGCCGCGACAGCGCTGAGAAAACAATCGTCGTGATGGGCGTCAAGGCCGACTTCGACATAGACCCTCAGAGCGTGGCACCGATATTCAAACTCAACAACCGCTCCCTTCCCGCTTCGGCTGCACTGAACTGGGACTTCGGCAAGAGCGGCCCTGACAACAACTCCAGCGAGCAAAACCCGACTGTGAGCTACGGCACAGATACCGGCACTTACAACATCTGTCTGGTAGCCACCATCCCCTATGGCTGTTCAGACACCGTCTGCAAAACCGTCTTCAACGATTACCTCAGCGACTTCGGCATCTTCAATGTGTTTACCCCCGGCAAGATAGACGAGCTGAACGACAAGTACGACATACAGATAGAAGGCGAATCTCTCTACGACCTCAAGATCTACAACCGCTGGGGCGTGCTGGTATTTGAAAGCGACAAGGATGCCGACAACACAACTGAAGGCAATTGGAATGGCAAAGTGTTCAACACGGGTGAGGAATGCCCTTCGGGTACGTATTATTATATTTTCCGCTATAGCCTCAAAAGCAAGCCGGATGTGGTTGAGACTGTGGAGGGGGTGATACAGTTGATACGGTAGTGATGGGTTGGCGTAATAATTCTTAGCAGGTCTCTATACCCTTAATGAACTAACGGTGGCGATGTCCACCGACTGAAGTCGGTGCTTAGACGTTTGCTTATATATATAATGCATTGCGATAGCTATAGTATATCCTTCAATCAACCGAAATATCCCTCGCTACACTAACATCTTTAGTCTCTTTATCTTTTGTT
>CAZRKA010000087.1:0-14291 GCA_964600345.1 uncultured Chitinophaga sp.
TCACTCCAACAGGTGGTGCTACCACAGGTATAGAGTACACCTGGATTACAGGCGACGGTAACTCAATTAACTCAATCGGTACAGGTGCAACATATACTTACAGTGCTCCGGGTAAATACTGTGTAACTATGATAGCTTCTAACTCTGCCGGTTGCGAATGTACTACAACCAAGTGCGTTACAATGTCTGTAGGAATAGAAGATTCTGAAAGTCTTGGAAATGCGGTAAGCATTTACCCAAATCCGAACAGCGGTATATTCAATGTAAACCTGGCTGCAGAAATCAGTGGTTCAATGACTGTAAATGTTTACAATACCCTTGGCGAACTGGTTAAAACCATCACTGTTGACAGCAATACTGCCAACCTTGATATGACTGAGTTTGCTTCAGGTGTTTACGTTGTGAAAGTAATGGCCGAAAATCAGGTCACAACCAAAAAGATCACAATCACAAAGTAATCAGACATATTTTTAAAATTTAATGGAGTCCCCCTGTCGAAAGTCAGGGGGACTTTGTTTTTACAAGAGTATGTGTTTTCAGGTATTGTCTTTCATTCTAAGTTGTTTTAGCGATTTTGCCAAAAAGCATGTTGAGATTTATATACAAAAAAAACTGAACGCAATAGTGTATGAATCAACTTCGAAAATGTATTAAATGACCGATGAAATGTAATTAAAACTAATCTCAAAAATAGAATTTTAAGACAAGAGCAAATATTTTTCATTGAGACGAAGCGAATTCGGCAGAATAAATCCCAAGGTAATCTACACGCAAACAAGAATCTCCTTTCAATTGATGCAATATGGATTAAGCCCGCAATTTGTTGTGAATAATCTTGGACTCCTATGGAGTCCGGGTCATGCCGGCAAATAAATTTGCTAAAATTCTGTGACCCCTCCGGGGTCGCAAAGAGGTCGTAGATATCTGCTGATATAAATACGCAATATACATTCTTCCCGGACTCCGGAGGAGTCACCAGCCCAATAGAAAAAACAATCGCCATCACAAACGACCCCGGAGGGGTCGAAGAATAACACCAGTCCTGAATATTTACCAAAAACAATTACCGCAAATTGTAATATATGTTAAACATAGAACGTTGCCAATAAAATATGATTGTAGAGCTGGTCTCATAAATACATTTAGTTTAAATTACTGTGATTTATCGGCAAGTCCCCATAAAGTTACGCTAGTTGAAGAAATATTATCTCGACGCTTTGTCAGAAATAAACCGAAGAGGATTATAGCAGACAAAGCTTTTGACAGTGATAAACCTGATGTGGTTTTAACGAAATAAGGAATTGAACTAATAGCGCCACATAAGGCTAATCGAATTAAGAAAAAAACGCAAGATGGACGACCGCTCAGAAGATATAAGAACAAATGGAAGATTGAACGGTTCTTCGACTGGCTGCAAACCTACAGAAGAGGTCAAACGCGATTAGACTACTATGAAAAAAACTTCCCGGGATTCCTGCAACTCGCATGTATACTCATTTAATGCAAACACTATTTTTGAGACCAGCACTGGTGAATATTAAAACATATTAATCACTGCGAAAGTGTTATTAAGGGCTTTAAAAGTCTGTTGACATTTATATAAACACTGCATTTAGATTTTGAGTATACTTTATATCATTGTGAGGGCATTTGAATCCTATATTCATTAAAATGAACCCTGTTTTTTTAGGACAAAACCTGATAAACCAGAAAACTCATCAGCCAGGCAAAGCCACTCATATAAAAGAATTGTACCAGAGGCCATTTAATAGAACGGGTTTCCCTGTAAGTGACAGCCAGTGTACTAAAACACTGCATCGCAAATGCGTAAAAAACCAGTAAAGAAATAATGCAGGCAATGGAGTATAGTGGGGATCCGTCTGATCTTTTCTGAACAGATAGAATCTTGCTGAGAGTTTGCTCATCTTCTGCATCGCCAACACTGTAAATGGTGGCTATAGTCCCAACAAAAACCTCGCGCGCAGCAAAACTGGTGATGAGTGCAATCCCTATTTTCCAGTCGTAGCCCAGCGGTTTAATGGCGGGTTCTATAAGTTTTCCCAAAATTCCGGCATAGCTGGCCTCCAGTTTGGCACTTTGCATTTTTAAAGCTTTATCTTCACCGGTATAGGCGCTAAAGTTATTTTCAATTTGTTCAAATCGATTGCCCGGTGCATAGCTTGCCATAAACCACAAAACAATGCTGACAATGACAATGATTTTTCCGGCATTGAATACAAAATCGCCAGATTTTTCTTTTACGGTCAGTAAAATGTTCTTCAATCTGGGTTTGCGGTAATCAGGTAATTCAAGAATAAAGAAACTCCTCTCTTTTTGTCTGAGTATCAGTTTGAAAATAAAGGCAAATACAAGAGCTGCAATAAAACCAAGGAGATACATGCCCAGCAGTATAAGCCCTCTCAGATCAAACAACTGACCTTTGTTTTCAATAAACAGCAAACTTAACAATAATGTGTAAACAGGGAGTCTTGCCGAACAACTCATCAAAGGAGTTACTAAAATGGTGATCAGTCTGTCTTTCTTGTTTTCAATATTGCGGCTGGCCATAATGGAAGGTATGGCACAAGCCATTCCGCCAATCAGCGGGACTACCGATTTTCCGTTCAGGCCGAATTTTCTCATCAGTCTGTCTGTTATAAAACTTACACGCGTCATGTATCCGCTGTCTTCAAGAATGGCCAGTAGGGCAAACAATATGATTATCTGCGGCAGGAATACAACAACACCTCCAACACCGGGTATTATTCCGTCACAAATAAGAGAGTTCACCATACCTGAAGGTAAAACGGATTTAAGTGATTCTGCAAATACAGAAAATCCGGTTTCTATCCAGTTCATGGGATAATCTGCTATTTTGAAAATCATCTGAAAAATCAAAAACAATGTGAAGTAAAATGCTATGAATCCGTACACAGGATGCAGTAAAACACTGTCTATTTTCTGGGTAAGGTTGCGGTTTTTTTTCTCATCTTTCTTAAGACAAGTTGCCAGTATACTGTCAATTTTCTTGTATCTGGCAGTGGTTTCAAGCGAGATATCCGTTTGATTTTGCTGTTTGAGTTCGGGCGAATGCGTGCTGAGCAGATGCATGTGCACCTTGAGATAATCCCGGTAATTTTCGCTGATTGAACTGAATCCCGGTTCAGCCGGATTAAAGAATATAGTCTGATGGGCTGTATCAGTTTTCAGTATCGCATCTTTGAGTTTGTTCAGGCCTTTTTCGCTCCGCGCATTTATAGGACATATAATGACCCCCAGCTGGCGTGAAAGTTCTTCCACATCAATGCTGATGCCTTTTTTTTCGGATAAATCGGTCATGTTCAGGGCAAGAACAATGGGGTAGCCCAGATCCGCAACCTGAGAGTAAAGCAATAGGTTCCTTGACAGGTTGCCAGCATCTGCCACAAATACTATCAGATCAATCGGAGTATCACCCGGATTGATAAGAAATCCAACGCTGATGAGTTCGTCTTCACCTTTAGGGTGTATGCTGTATGTTCCGGGCAGGTCAGTTATACTTATGCGTGTACCGTCTAAAACAAATGAACCGGTTTTTTTCTCTATGGTAGTGCCGGGCAGATTGCTGATTTTCTGATTAAGGCCGGTAAGTGCATTGAACAGGGTAGTCTTTCCCGAGTTTGGATTACCCGCCAGTACGATATGTTTTTCTTTAGCTTCCAATGGGTTTTATTACAACCTCTATTAATCGCGCTTCATCCTTCCTCAGACCCAGAATGTATCCGTTGATATCGTATGCTATGGGATCACCGAATGGCGCAACATAAAGTCTTTTGATAGGATTGCCTTCAAAGCACCCCATTTCAATCAGTTTATTCTGCAGCTCAGAAAATTCAACATGACTGATTAAGGCTGTTTCACCATTCTTTAACTCGGTCGCATTCATTCGGAATTCGGTCGCAATTTAGAATATTTCTAAATAATAATACTGAATTAATTTTGCTTTTTTTACTGATTGTCAATAGGATTTTAAAGAATAGAAATTACTGTTTTTGAGATTTAAACATTGTTTAAGTTTATGATTTGCAATTTAAGAAATGAATTGGATTTGACCCATTTCAGGCTTGTTCAGGTCTTTGAATTCTGATTCTATAAGTTTAAATTCGCGGACCTTTACAATGGATACTAACAGAATAACCGTAGCTTACGGTGATGGCATTGGCCCCGAAATAATGAACGCCACACTGAGAATTCTGGATGCTGCAGGGGCCGGACTTGAATATGATATAATAGAGATAGGCGAGAAAGTCTATTTATCCGGGAATACTTCAGGTATATCAGACGAGAACTGGCATATTCTTGAAAGGAATAAAATCTTTCTGAAGGCACCAATTACAACTCCGCAGGGAGGAGGGTATCAGAGTCTGAATGTCGCTATCCGAAAAACCCTTGGACTCTATGCCAATGTCCGTCCATGTGTCAGTTATTCGCCATTTGTTGCAACCAATTTTCCGGATATGGATTTGGTTATAATCCGCGAAAATGAAGAAGATCTTTATGCCGGAATAGAACACCAGCAAACAGATGATGTTATTCAGTGTCTGAAACTGGTTTCGGTCCAGGGAACCGAAAAAATAATACGTTACGCATTCGAATACGCTTTGGCAAACAACAGGAAACACGTTACCTGCATGAGCAAGGACAATATCATGAAGATGACAGACGGAATGTTTCACAAGACTTTTGACAGGGTGGCTGCCGAATATCCCGGATTAAGCACCGACCATTACATCATTGACATTGGTGCCGCAAAACTTGCCAGCGATCCGGAAAGATTTGATGTCATTGTCACACTGAATCTTTATGGGGATATAATTTCTGATATTGCCGCTGATGTGGCAGGAAGTGTCGGACTTGGCGGAAGCAGTAATGTCGGCGAAAATTTTGCGATGTTTGAGGCAATACACGGATCTGCACCCGATATCGAGGGAAAGGACATTGCCAATCCAAGCGGTTTGCTAAACGGGGCTTGTATGATGCTGGTTCAGATCGGAAAAGCTGCTATTGCCGAAAAAATTCAAAACGCTTTATTAAAGACTCTGGAAGACGGCATACATACCGGTGATATTTATGAAGAAGGAAAAAGTAAAATTAAGGCAGGTACCAGTCAATTTACGGATGCCGTAATTGAAAGACTTGGCAGGAAGCCGGAAAAATTCAGGGCTGTTGAATTAAATCACAATGCAAAACCAATCCGGATAGTACTTGATAAGCATAATACCGGTGAAAAGATACTTGTAGGTGCAGATATTTTTCTGGACTGGTCTCAGAGTGAAATGAATCCGGCCATTCTGGGAGATTTAATCTCAGGAATCAAACATCATGCTCTTAAACTGGACATGATTTCGAACAGGGGAGTAGTAGTTTATCCTTCCGGACACCCTTCAACATTTTGTACCAGCCACTGGAGGTGCAGGTTTAAATCGAGCTCAGCTTCAGGATTGAATTACAGCGACCTGCTTTCTTTGCAGCAAATGTTAAACGAAGCGGGACTTGAAATCATAAAAACCGAGAATCTGTATACCTTTAACGGTAAAATTGCCTATTCAATCAGTCAGGGTGAAAAGTAATTTAATCAGTGAACTTGAAATAAGGTTTGAGAAAAGTGCCGATCCGTCAAGAGCTGCGGCCATGTCGGCCTATATGAAAAATCTCTTTCCGTTTTACGGATTGAATGCCCCTTTGAGAAATGAAATAAGCAGAGAAGTATTAAAAGTGTTTCCTGTAAAAACCACATCAGAACTGCTGAAACTTGCGGATGATATGTGGCAAAAACGCGAAAGGGAATGGCAATACACAGCGATTTTGTTATTGGCAGGCAATAAAAAACTTTGGACGGAAGATTTAATTGACTTTTTCGGAAAACTGGTTTGTAGTAAAAGCTGGTGGGATTCGGTCGACGGTTTAAGCAGCAATTGCATCGGCCCCTGGCTTTTGAAATTCCCCGAAAAGAAATACGATATTTTGAATAAATGGGAAACAGGCGGCAATATGTGGCTGATTCGTGTTTGTCTTATTCACCAGTTGAGTTATCGTGACAAAACGGATAAGGATTACCTTTCATCGCTGATAAACAGACACAACGATTCTGCTGAGTTTTTCATACAAAAGGCAATTGGCTGGTCGCTCAGACAATACGCCAAAATCAATCCCAAATGGGTAAGAAACTTTGTCGACACTTGTAAATTAAAGCCTTTGAGCAAAAGAGAAGCACTGAAAAATATAAATAATTGAATTTTCAGGTTTTTTTTTAACTTTGTTCCATTGAAAATAGAAGAAGAAATAAATCAGTCTAAGTTCAATAGCCCTCAGGAAAAGGCGATAGTGAACATTATTTACACGGCTAATGCCATTGAAGACTCTTTTAAACAGGCTCTTAAGGTTCATGGTATAAGTCTTCCGCAATATAATGTTCTGAGAATTCTCAAAGGGAGAAAGGATGGATATGCCACTTGCGGCGACCTTAAGGAAGTTATGCTGGATAAAAATCCGGATGTTACCAGATTATGTGATAAACTGGTTGAGAAGAAACTGATTCAGCGCAACAATAACAGGACTAACCGAAGACAAATATTACTCAAGATTTCGGAAAAGGGATTAAAAACCCTTGAAGAAATATATCCCTTATTTAATGAAGTCAACCAGAAACTAAAATCACTTTCAGATACCGAACTGCTTTCGCTGTCCGAAACGCTCGACCGTATCAGGGATGGATTAAGGGATTAAAAGTGGTATGTCTTTTGTAATTTTCATTTTAAAAACAATAAAATATGAATAAATATCTCATGACCGCAATAGTCTGTTTTAGCATCGTCTCCTGTGATGTCGTAAAAACAGTGGCAAAAGAAGTTTTAACAATTCCGACCTCAGAAGAGGCTGCCGGTGGGTTGAAAGATGCCCTCAAACAGGGTTTCGGGAAGGGTGTGGATGTTTTGTCTGTTGCCGGCGGATTCAATAATAATTCACTTATCAGGATTTTATTACCTGCCGATGCTCAGAAGGTAGCCGATAAACTCAGATCCATAGGCATGGGCAATCAGGTAGATTTAGTCATAAATAAACTGAATGAAGGCGCCGAAAGTGCTGTAAAAACAGCCAAGCCTATCTTTATGGATGCAGTAAGCAATATGAGTTTTACAGATGCAATGGGCATACTTACCGGTGGCAAGGGTTCAGCAACTCAATACCTGAAGCAAAACACCACAACTGCACTTACCACTGCATTCAGACCTAAAATCCAGGCCTCTCTTGATCAGGTAGGATTTACTGCTAACTGGACTGAACTGGTTAATGTGTATAACAAGATTCCGCTGGTTACCAAAATGAATCCGGATCTAAACGCTTATGTCACCGAAAAGGCACTTACAGCCTTGTTTAATAAAGTTGAAGAGGAAGAAAACCTAATCAGAGAGAATCCTGCTTTAAGGGCTACAGATTTGATGAAAAAAGCCTTTGCATACGCTGACAGCAAGAAAACTGCTCAATGACAATGGTCATATAAGAAAATGTAATTAAAGGGCAGATTTAATCTGCCTTTTTTTATTTAACTTTGTAGTATGATTCAGTTTTTGATGGTAATGGGAGTCTTAATGCTATGCATGGCAGGTCTGGCAGTGCGGGTATTATTCATTAAAGACGGAGCTGTAAGGGGCACATGTGCTTCACAAAATCCAATGATTAACAAAGAGGGTGTTGCATGCGGTCTGTGTGGCAGAATGCCCGGTGAGGCTTGTGCCGATCCGGAAAAGTAATATCTAATGGATACCTGCGGATTTGGCAGCTTCCAAACCTTTATGTTCAAGAAATTCGAGCCATTCCATGTATTTAATATTGCTCAGAACCCTTGGGAATTTATTCTGAGAGCCGAACTTACCCTGTTCCTGCATCCAGGTAATAAAGGTGTCATGCGGGAGTAGCTTTACACTTATTTCTTTAAGTGCGTGTTTTCTTTCTGTGGCATAATCGTCGTTGACACTGATCAGAAAGCGGTCGAGCTTTATGGCGATTTCTTTTTCGTTCAGGCCCTTTTTGTCGCACGCAATATACCAGTGATGGCTGTGTTTTCCGTTTGCACTGATGCCTTTAACCGTATATTCATTGATCGGTTCTCCAAGCTCGTCGCTAAGCTGTGAAATGGCGGTATTCATATTGTCGACACTAAGGTGTTCTCCGCAAATGCTCAGAAAGTGTTTAGTTCGTCCTGTGATATGTATTTCGCAGTTCTCGGTATCGGTAAATTTGATGGTATCGCCAATCAGATAGCGCCAGGCACCGGCACAGGTAGTAAGCAGAATGGCGTAATCCTGACCTTTTTTGACTTGTCTGATATTGAGTGCCGTTGCCTCGGGTTTGATGTTGCCATTGCTGTCGAAATTGCCTTCATTGAAGGGTATGAATTCGTAGAACATACCGTTTCTGAAATTGAGTCGCATACCTTTCGATTCTTTTTTAGCCTGATAAGCGACAAATCCTTCTGATGCCAGATAGGTTTCAAAATACATGATAGGTTGACCGAGCAAGGCGTCAAGACTTTTTCTGTAAGGATCTATTGCGACACCACCCCAGATATATACGCTGAAATTAGGCCATAAATCGTGAATGTTTTTCAAACGATACTTTTTAATGATGTTTTCAAACAGTATTTGTATCCATGCCGGAACTCCCGCTATGGCAACAATATCCCAGTTGGGCGCTTCTTCAACCATCCTGTCAATTTTATTCTGCCAGCTTTTTTCGCTCCTGATATCGTGTGAAGGTTTTGAAAATCTGTCGAACCATCCGGGGACATTGCTGCTGGTTATACCACTGAGATCGCCTGCATAGGTCTTTCCTTCGTCGTTAAAGTACAAGCTGGTGCTGCCACTCATCATTAAGTAGTCTTTGGTCAGAAAATCTTTGGGGATATCTGTTTTGGCAATACTTATTATCTGGCGCATGCTTGCTTTTGTAATCGACTTGAGCATGTCTTCAGAAACGGGGATGAATTTGCTGCTGCCTTTTGAAGTTCCGGAACTAAGTGCAAAATATTCTATTTTACCGGGCCATGTCACATTTTCACCACCGTTGTATGCTTTTTGCCACCAGTCGTGCATACGCGAATAATCCATAACCGGAACGCTGTTTTTATACGACCTGTAGATGGTCTTTGAACTGATGATGCGGTCGAAATGATAAGTTTTGCCGAACTCGGTATCTTCTGCCTTCTGAAGCAACTTTTTAAGTGTCCTGAGTTGCTGCCTGTAAGCTTTTTCCTGATTAAGGGTAAATGGGAGAGCGATACGCTTTCCGGCATTGACTATCTGTTTGAGGATTTTTTTCCGGTAGTTGCTGGGCATTCGTATTGCGGTGCTTACTGCTTAAAAATTAATTGTTTCCTTTTGAATCTATTTGATATCAAAATCAACAAATACTTCTTCACTTGTCGGATGCGACTGGCAGGTAAGAATATATCCTTTTTCCACTTCATCGTCCTCGAGAGAAAAATTCATTTCCATGCTGACACTTCCTTTGGTAACTTTCGCTCTGCATGTACAGCAAACACCACCTTTGCAGGCAAAAGGCAGATCGGCTCCGGTTTTGAGTGCGGCATCAAGAATAGTATCTCCTCCATATGGCAAATCCATCTGATAGGTAAGGCCATCTATTTTAACTGAAACAGAAGCTGTTGCACTTCTGTCTGCCTGAGTTGCAGCTGTCTGTGGTTTGCTTATTGAATGTACTGCAGACGCAGGTGTGGTAAACAATTCAAAATGGATGTGTTTGGGGTCCATGCCGAGTTCTGTGAGTTTGTCTTTTACAGACATAATCATGTCTTCAGGACCGCATAGAAATGCTTCGTTCATTTCATTGGCATTTATCAGTTTATGCAGGTTCAGTTCACCGCATTTTTCACCGTTGATTCTGCCGTTGAGTATTGGTACATCAACATTTTCACGACTCAGAATGTAAAATACCGTGAATCTGTCGATATAAGTATTCTTTAAAGCTTCAATCTCTTCGAGAAACATGATAGAACCTGTGTTTCTGTTGCCGTAAACAAGAGTGAATTTACTGTCTTTTTCTATGGCAAGTGTGGTTTTGGCAATGCTCAGAATTGGTGTAATCCCGCTACCCGCAGCAAATGCGATATAGTTCTTTTTACCGGATGGATTAAGTTCTGTATAGAAATGACCGCTTGGAGTCATAATATCCAGAACGTCGCCTTCTTTAAGTTCAGTATTGGCGTAACCTGAAAAAATGCCGTTTTCAACTTTCTTAACACCCACTCTTAATTCTCCGTCAAGAGGACTGCTGCAAATAGAGTAAGATCTCCTGATTTCTTCGCCGTTGAACGTTTTCCTTATAGTGATACTTTGGCCCTGAGTAAACTTGTAATCTTCTGCCAGATCAGGCGGTATTTCGAAAGCTATAGATACTGAATCCGGAGTTTCTCTTTTAAGATTCCTGACTTTTAAAGGGTGAAATTTTGGGCTGCTCATGCTTTTATTAAAAAGGAGCACAAAGGTAGTTAAATTTCCGAATCAAATCAAGTAAGTTCGGGTAAGCGGGCCGATGTGTTATCTCCTTGAATATAAGTGGTTTTAAGGTCTATTTGTCACTGAATTTAATGCTTAATGTGCGCCAACGGTATTTTCAGGTTCAGGAATGTTTTTTAATTTGACTTCTATTCGTCTGGGTTTTGAACCGTGTTTTTCAAATTCATGCAGCAATTCCAATACATCCGGGTCTATGAATTTAGACCGGCTTCCGTCGATTAACAGATTAGAATTTTCAGGAACTTCGTTCAAAGCCTGAAGTATAACTCCCTTGTTGAGGAAGGTAACCTGATCAGACAACTCCAGCCTGATTAATTCCCCTTTTTCTTTATCCTCCCTGAATGATTCATAGGCATGTCTGTAAGCTGAACGGAAGATATAGAAGAAGGCAGGAATCATGCCGATCATAATGCCTTTAAGAAGGTCTGTTGAAAGTATGGCTGCAACAGTTACAATAAACGGAATGAACTGATCCCAGCCCATTTTATACATTGACTTAAAGAGCGAAACTTTGGCTAATTTGTACCCCACAAGAACGAGTATGGCTGCCAGTGTTGCCAGTGGAATAAAGTTGATGAAATAAGGAATGAATATAGCGGATAATAAAAGGACCAGACCATGAACTACACTTGCAAATCTTGTTTTTCCACCTGAATTGATATTGGCTGAACTCCTTACTATTACCTGTGTTATGGGTAATCCGCCGATAAGCCCGGATATCATGTTACCAACACCCTGAGCCTTAAGCTCGCGATTTCCGGAACTCTTTCTTTTCAGCGGATCCAGCTTGTCTGTTGCCTCAAGAGACAGCAAAGTCTCAATACTTGCTATTATGGCAATCGTAAAGGCAATTTTATACACGGCCGGATTGGTCCATGATGAGAAATCAGGCAGTGTAAAGAAACTGAAAAAATCTGATGCTGTATTTGCCACCGGCAGACTTACCAGATGCTCCCCGTTTAAACGGATATCTGCAGGCATCAGAAGGTTAATTATAACACCGGCAATAACTACAAAAAATGCAGCAGGAACAAATTTGAAGACTTTCAGATTTTTCAGTGGTTTCATGTCCGAAACCACCAGCATGATAATGGAAACAACTGAAATGACCAATGCAGCCGGTGAATAGTATTTAATTGCGTAATAAATTTCTGTAAAGGTGTTATGACCATCTTTTTGCTCGAATGATTCGTCGCCCATAAAATCTTTGTCATAACCAAGTATGTGCGGTATCTCTTTAAGGATAATGGTTATTCCTATAGCTGCAAGCATGCCCTTTATAACTGAAGAAGGAAAGTAGTTTCCGATGATACCTGCTTTCAGATAGCCGGCTATTAATTGAATAATACCGGCTATAAAGGTTGCCAGCAACATGGCTCTGAATCCTGCCAGGGTGTCACCGCCGGGACTGAGTTCCTGTATACCGCTGAAAACAATTACAACCAGTCCGGCTGCAGGTCCTGATACACCCAGTGAAGATCCGCTCAGGAAGCCTATAACCACTCCACCGATAATTCCTGCAATAATCCCCGAAAAAACCAGATCGGGCCGGCCTGTGGAAACCTGGGCAATTGCAAGACAAAGAGGCAGAGCTACAAAAAATACTACTATACCCGAAGGAATGTCGTTTTTATAATGTTTAATAAGATCCTTTAGAAACTTCATTTTTCAATATATTGTCTATGTCGAGTTGATACACTTTATCAAGTTGCTGATTGTTGTCTACGTTTATCTGAAGGTCTTTCAGCACGCCGTTAGCCACGTCGTATACGATACCGTGCAACTGCAGGAAACGATCGTTTGCCCATGCATTCTGAATAATCGAGGTTTTAGCAAGGTCAAATACCTGTTCTTCGACATTCAACTCTACAAATCTTCTGGATTTTTCTTCCTTATCTTGAATGTTGTCAATTTCTTCTTTATGAAGTCGGTATACATCCTTTATATGCCTCAGCCAGTTGTCAATCAGTCCCACCTGCTTGTTTTCGAGCGCAGCCAGCACACCTCCGCAACCATAGTGACCGCAAACAATCACGTGTTTAACCTGCAGCACATTGACCGCATAGTCGAGCACACTCAGCATGCTCATATCGGTATGTATAATCATGTTGGCGATATTGCGGTGAACAAAGATTTCGCCCGGTTCGGTGCCCGTTATTTCATTGGCGGGGACACGGCTGTCTGAACAACCAATCCAGAGTATAGGCGGATTCTGGCCTTTGGAAAGTCTTTTAAAGTAATCGGGATCCTCCTGGGTTTTTTCGAGAACCCATGTTTTATTGTTGTTAAATATTTTCTTATATAAATCAGGCATGATAATTATATTAATTATTAATTTTAAAAAAAGGTGAAATAAAAGTGGTTTAGTTTTTTAGGTAAAAACTAAGCAGCATTTGGAGGCGGAGTCTCCGGAGAAGAAAAATGGCTGTGTTTCAGAAATAAGGCATCGGTATTGTTAAATGCCTTCTTCAGATTTTTGTTGGTAAATCTGATATTGAAAATGAAATCGTCAATGGAACCATCTGAACTGAATTCAAACTTTTCAACCTGTTCGGATTCTTCACAGTCTATCATCAGAGAAACCAGACTGCTGTTGTGATTAATTAATGAAATTATCAAGCCGGAACTTTGCGAAAGTCCGAATAATAAGATCATAAAAATTAAAACACGCTTCCTCAACATTGTTGCGAAGGTAGTGAAAATTAGATTATCGGTCAATTCAGGCTCTTGTTAAATCTGACAAAAACGTGTATTTATCGTTTAAAAGGAGCGAGGGAGGAGTAGAGGAGTAGAGGAGTAGAAGAGTGAAGAGTAGAAGAGTAGAAGAGTAGAAGAGTAGAAGAGTAGAAGAGTAGAAGAGTAGAGGAGTAGAAGAGTGAAGAGTGAAGAGTGAAGAGTGAAGAGTAGAAGAGTAGAGGAGTAGAGGAGTTAAAGAGTGGAGAGTGGAGAGTGGGGGAAGTAGAATTTGGGGCATTTAGGGAGAATAGTGTAATGGGTTTTGAAGGTATTTTACTGAAAAGATTAAACAAAATACAAAGTCAAAAAACGTTTTGTTTAAGAAATGTGATTTACAATACCATGTTTATCAATAATTTGTTGTTCACCACTGATAAGATCTTTTAAAGTAACCTTATTTTCACGGGTTTCATTTTCGCCAACAATTACAGCCCAGCGTATGTGCTTGCTATTGGCATAATCAAGTTGTTTTTTGAGCTTGCTCACAGACGGATAAAGCTCAGTCTTAATCCCATTTTGTCTGAGCTCGTTGGCAATTGTCAGACAGTATTTAAATGCGATATCATCCATAGGACAAAACAAGAGATCGCTGAAAGAATTGATGTTTTCGGGGAAAATATTCAGTTCCTCCATGACATCGTATATTCGGTCGATACCGAATGAAATTCCTATACCCGAAACTTTTTCTTTAAGTCCGAAAACTGAAGTGAGGTCGTCGTATCGTCCGCCTCCACTGATACTGCCGAGTTTGACCGATGTTGGCACAACTTCAAAAATACAACCTGTGTAGTAATCCAGCCCTCTGGCCAGAGAGCCGTCGAGTACAATGTTTGAATTGTCTTCAGGGCAATAATCCAGCAATTCTGTGAGGTCTTTAATAGCTTTTGCGGCTGATTCGCTTCCCTGAAATTCAAGGCTCAGTTTTTCCAGTGATTCACGGTTTAAAGGTTTGCGGACGAGAAATGAAGTGATAATAGCTGA
>CAZRKA010000088.1:0-14290 GCA_964600345.1 uncultured Chitinophaga sp.
AGGCTGTTGCAACCCAGAAGATAATTGTGAAGTAATGTAAATTGATACATTTCCAGGAATTCAGGGGAACGGCGTAAGTTGTTCCCCTGTTTTTTTGCAGGAATCTCTATAGTTTATATCTCTTTGTCTCGTGAATACGGTTAAACGCAGCTGTTATTTACTGCGCTTTTTCAGGCGCTTTCTTCCCAAACCTGAGAAAGGTGAATCAGAGTTTCAACTGCTTTTTCCATGTCCTGAACACTGACATATTCTTTTCTTGAATGTATAGCCATTTCACCGGTGAATATATTCGGACATGGCATACCCATAAACGACAATCTTGACCCATCCGTACCACCTCTGATACTTTCGATGACAGGTTCCAATCCGGCCCTTCGGTAAGCTTCCATGGCATTTGCCATAACATCAGGATATTTGTCCAGCATTTCGCGCATGTTTCTGTATTGTTCTTTTACATGCATTGTGTATTTTGATCCGGGGAATGCGGCTACGGCTTCTCTGGCCAGTTCTTCAAGCCTTTTTTCGTGAACTTTAAGCTGTGCTGTATCAAAATCACGGATTATAAATTGAATGGTGGCTTTTTCTACAGAGGCTTCGGAGTGAACTGCGTGCACAAAACCCTGCCTGCCTTCGGTTCTTTCCGGACACCATGAATCATTTGGCAACGAATTCATAAAATAGGACGAAACTTTTATGGCACTTACCATTTTGTCTTTGGCATAACCGGGGTGAGCACTGATTCCTTCAAAAATAACACTAGCCCCATCGGCCGAAAAAGACTCACCTTCAAGTACGCCTCTCGGACCGCCATCGAGGGTGTATCCGAAATCTGCTCCGAGTTTTTCCATGTTAACCTTATTGACACCGCGTCCTATCTCTTCATCAGGGGTAAACAGTATTCTGATCCTGCCATGTGGAATTTGTTTGTTTTCCATCAGGTATTTTGCCATATCCATAATGATAGCAACACCGGCTTTATCGTCGGCTCCGAGCAAAGTTTTACCCGAAGCGCTTATGATATCGTCGCCTATGCGTTGTTTCAGGTATGGATGTTCTGTGCTGTTGAGTTCCAGTTCCGGGTCATCCGGAAACCTGATAGGTTCGCCGTTGTAATTGCGGTGCAATACAGGTTTTACGCCGGCACCGGTCACATCAGGTGCCGTATCAACATGCGAACAAAAACAAATGACGGGAACTTTTTTTTCACTGCTAGCCGGAATGGTGGCATATACATAACCATATTCATCGAGTTCAGCATCATCGATGCCGATTGTTTTCAGTTCTTCAAGCAGAAGTCGGCTGAGGTCTTTTTGCTTTTCTGAAGAAGGTTGAGTTTCTGAGTTGGGATCAGCTTCGGTGTCAATCTGCACGTATCGCATAAAGCGTTCTGCAACACCGGATTTGTAATTTTTAAAGGTCATAATTAATCGGGTAATGCAAACCTACACGATTTTTGTGAAACAGGGATATTTTATAAACCCGCTTTTACAGAAAGTATATTTAAAAAAATTATTTGTATGAAACTGCTTTCGCGGCCTCGACTATTTTGGCTACACTTGGCAGGTAAGCATCAACAAGAGTGGACGCATAAGGAAGCGGAACATCAAGACTGCAGATTCTTTTAATAGGGGCGTCCAGATAATCAAATGCGTGTTTCTGCACCTGATAGGTTATTTCACTGCTGATAGATGCAAGAGGCCATGCTTCTTCGACTATTACCAGTCGGTTGGTTTTACGCACAGAATTCACAATGGTTTCGTGGTCGAGCGGACGTACAGTTCTTAAATCTATAACTTCTGCATTAATGCCGGCTTCTTCAAGTGCTTTTACTGCTTCGTTGACGCGCAGCATCATCTTGCCGAAAGAGACTATGGTTACATCAGTGCCTTCTTTTGCGATATGTGCTTTGCCTAATTCAAGCGTATATTCTTCTTCAGGAACTTCGCCTTTCAGGCCATACATTTGTTCGCTTTCCATGAAGATAACAGGATTACCGTCGCGGATAGATGATTTAAGCAAACCTTTAGCATCATATGGATTGGATGGTACAACAACTTTCAGTCCGGGTGTATTGGCGTACCAGTTTTCAAAATTCTGTGAATGTTGGGCTCCCAGTTGTCCGGCACTTCCTGTAGGGCCGCGGAATACCATATGGCATTTGTATTGTCCTGCCGACATGCTATTCATTTTAGCGGCACTGTTTATGACCTGGTCGATTGCAACAAGCGAAAAGTTGAATGTCATAAATTCAACTATAGGAATCAGACCATTCATGGCTGCACCTACAGCAATACCTGCAAATCCCAGCTCAGCTATGGGAGTGTCTATAACCCTTTTAGGTCCGAATTCTGCCAGCATCCCCTGGCTTACTTTATAGGCGCCATTGTATTCTGCTACTTCTTCTCCCATCAGGAAAATACGGTCGTTGCGGCGCATTTCCTCGTTCATGGCTTCTCTGAGTGCTTCTCTGAATTGGATTTCTCTCATGGGTTATTTTTAGGAATGGCAAAAATAACCATTGTCAGCCTATTTCCAAAACCATAGTTTAGGGGTAATGATATTGTATTTCTCTTTTATTTAGAGACGGTTTAGAGTAAATTCGCAGACTTTTTTTATGCCTAAAAATAAACTCAGAAAGTTCGACGAATACAATAGTTTCGGAAATACATTCGACGCGCGCAACCAACTGAAAGGAAAGTGGGGTACAACTGTATTCGGCAACAGTAATCCCATCACGGTAGAGCTGGCTTGCGGCAGAGGCGAATACACCGTGGGCTTAGCCGCTATGTTTCCCGACAGGAACTTCATAGGAATTGACGTCAAGGCATCCAGAATGTGGAAAGGGGCAAAGCATGCCCTCGACACCGGGCTGAAAAATGTCGCTTTTCTTAGAATTCAGATAGATTTTCTGGAGGAGTATTTTGAAAGTGGTGAAATTGACGAGATATGGATTACTTTTCCCGATCCTCAGCCTCAGAAACCCAGAGAAAAGCAAAGACTTACAAGCCCTAAATTCATTGGCAGGTATTTTAAACTGCTGGGTCCCGGTAAAAATATCAATCTTAAAACAGACAGTGATTTCTTTTTGAATTATACTCTTAAAACGCTTGAACCGGTTAATGCGAGAGTAAAGGAACTGCTCTTTGATATTGACGAAAAGGAAGATTTGCAGGAAGAACTGATAATCAAAACGTATTACGAAAAAATGTGGCGCGAAAGAGGTATTAAAATCAAATACCTGAAGTTTTGTTTTGAACCCCTGTGATTTGAGATTTAAACAATAATGATTTTATTACTCAAGAGCCCACTTCTCCAGAAATGCAGTCCATTCCAGGTGGTTACGGGTACCAGGTTTGTCTTCGACACCGCCTTTAAAGGCTATCCCATCATATAAACCGGCATCGATATCTAAATCTTCGGTTTCCAGAATCACCGGTTTATCACTGATTTTTTTAAGCCTCTTGTAGATTTCTGTGTCTCTGCAAATAAAAATGTCTGCTTTGGATGGCAGCTCGTCAATTGACTTGCTATCTGCCAGTACAATGAATTTAATGTTTGTATTGTTGTAAATTTCAGGAAACGGATAATCGGCCGGAATCTGAATGGCATCCAGCTTTAGCGATTCTACAAAGTCCATTATCCATTCAACAGGTTGTATGCCGAATTCGCCACATAACAACGGACCGTTAATCCAGGAGGATATTTCTTTTGCTTTTCCCGGTTCGATATAGGAAACATCCGAAGGGTCGAAGCAAAATCCGGTGAAATCAGCCCACATGCCGGCTGCATAGCGCGCATCACTTAAATTATTGAGCGCCGAAAATTTTAATATAAAAGGGTAGTCCAAGACAATGCAAAAATACAAGGACTTAGATTAAAAATAAGTGCTGATTAAAATTTAATTTAAATAAACACGGATGTATACACAGTTTTATGTTATAGTCGGATCATTTTTTCTTGGCCTTACTTTATCAATGAATATGTCTTTATGCTGCTTTTGAAAGCTAAATCATGTTTTTGATTTGACTTCTCAAAGCTTATTTTTGTGAAAAAGGAATTATGAAGCTAATAACTGCATTACTTACTTTAGGATTGTTTTCTTCTCTTAGTTCTCAGAGTATTAATGAAAAGCAATACATCAAAATTCGCTCAGGCATGCTGAAGATCAATGCAGTCAGTTTTACTGTCGATGACACGTCTCATATCCTGTTTAATGATGGTCGAAGTGACACAGTGATTAAACGGCAACGATTTTTTGCATACAGGGAGAAAAATCTACTGCACGCCTTAAAAATTGATTCAGTTGACCAAAAGGCAGTTTATACTTTTAGTTCAGGAGACACTTGTATTTATTACAGGAATTTAAAACGAGTCAATAAATATGACGCAGTTATGGACCCCAATGCTTTTTACAGTCATTTCAATCTGCTCAGATATGTCATCGGTAAACCGGGTGATAAAGTGTTGCTGAATCCTAATGATTCTCTGATCAAAAACAGTGATTATTCATACACACTTATTAATAAACAAAACGATTCTTTTTTTGGCAGCTTGTATTCTGAGCAAACATTCGTTTTCAATGAACAGAAAATCATGAGAAGGTACATACACGTTTTTCAATCAGATTCATATATAAAAAATTCATATAGTTCAGGCACTTATCACGAAATTAGATATTATAAATCAGCACCGGGGCAAATGCTGAGTCTATTTGCAAAATTGCGGGATTCGGCCGAATATCATTACCGCAAAAATATCCGGAAATCCGTCGAGTTTAAGTCGGCGCTTAAGCTTGGTAAAACAGATTCATTGCTGCCTTTTAAATCAATGAGTAAGCTGAGCAATAAACGTGGTAATAACTTCGATAGTATTATCAGGTCGGGCAGATACACTCTCCTTTATTTCTGGTTTGAAGGCTGTGTGCCTTGTAAGCGTGTCAAACCTTTGCTGCTCAAATTACAGGAAGAATATGCAGACAGTGGTTTGAATTTAGCCGGAATTAACAACACAGACGGCAAGGACTTTGTATTTGCGAATGAAACGGGCTTCATATCATTTTTCGACACAGGAAGTTTTACTTCCGTTCTTAAAATAAACGGAGCCCCTGTCATAATACTGGTCGACAACAAGGGGTATATACATGGCAGGCTTGATGGGTATCTGCCGGAAGAATTCAGCCGTCTTAACGATTATATTGACGGCCTTTTTAATTAAACCTGATTGCTTTTACCGGCTCAACTTTATTGATCAGTCGCACAGGTAAGAGGAGAGCCATCATGCAAACCAATACGGTGCCGGCATTCACTGCCAATACCTGCCATAGTTTAATCTCAACAGGAACATAAGAAAGGTAATATGTTTCCTGTGGAAGGCTGATAAGCCTGAACTCATCCTGCAAATAATACAGTCCGAATCCCAGTAAATTGCCGAATAGCAAACCGATAAACAATATGTATAATGCGTGATTAAGAAATATGCGTTTCACCATGCTGTTGCGGCTGCCAAGTGATTTGAGAATGCCTATCATATTGGTTCTTTCTATTATCAGAATCAGGAGTGCAGTAATCATATTAATACTCGCCACAATAATCATAAGCGTAAGTATGATACTGATATTCTGATCCAGATAGCCAAGCCAGTCAAATATCTGAGGATTTAGTTGTATCAGACTTTCGGCATTGAGTTCCTGGGGAAGAGTTCTGTTCAGTTTTTTAGTGTCTTCGTTCAGTGTTTTGTAATCTGCAGTTTGTACCTCATAATGGGTAATCTGTTTCTTGCGCTTTGCAAATATCCTCTGCATTTCCATCAGGCTGCCAATCACATACAACATGTCATTTTCTTCAAGACCTGTTTCGTATATGCCGCTTATGGTACAGGGAGTAACTCTTACAGGATCGTTAATGAAATAGACCCTCACTCTGTCTCCGGTGTCGAGTTTCATTTTACGGCTCATCACTTTAGAAATCAGAATTTCTCTTTTTCTGGTGCTGTCGCCCACCGCAGGTATCTTGCCCCGAATCAGACTGTTTTTCAGGAAGCTGAAATCGTAATTTCCATCAACGCCTTTGAAAACTATTCCCTCGAGGTCTTCGTTAGCCTTAAGTATACCCGGACGCGACATGACAGGACTGACATTTATCACACCCGGAAATGCTTTGATTTGTTGCACAACGGCTGCGGAATCGCTGAACTGAACATAGTCGAAACTGCCGCTGGTGCCTGTAGAATGAATCTCGATATCTCCTCCGAAGCCAATTACCTTTTCAGTGATTTCTTTCTTGTATCCAACAACAATGGCAATGGCAATCAACATAACGGCAACACTTAAGCCAACTCCCACCCAGGCCAGTCTGATAATCAGCGATGCAAACGACCTGAATTTGCCAAGGGCAAGTCGTTTGGCAATATAACGGCTCAGTTGCATGTCGCGAAATTAAGGATTAGCACCTGTATTTTCTATTTGTAATGCAGGGATTGACATCGTTTTATTTTCTTCGCCGGATTCAGATCGAAATAAAACTACGCCGGAGTAGTATGATTTGATTAAATCATAAGCGCATATCCAACTTGTAAAAGGCTTATTTGCCGATATGACAGATACCAGAAGCTATCTCAATAGTACCTATTTAATCTTTTCGGCATCTTTTTCATTTATACTTCGTTACTCTCATTACCCAGACTTACTTCCGGTATGGGTTTCTTCGAGTGCCTCGTCTAAATGAAAAATATTTGAAAATTCACAAAAATCTACTTTTGAGATAGCTTCTAGTATTTTCGGCCTTTCCAGGTATTTTTTGTAGGAAGAAGAAAATAAATGGCCGTAAGCGGGATCATGAAGAAAAGATATACTTCATAAAAGAGTACGGATATCGGATGCTCAACCCTTAGATTCAGATGTTTGTTGATCTGGAGAAGTTGAACAAGCTGCAGACTGTCTTTGATGATCAGAAGCAGCAAAGCGAGTTTCCAGTTCAAAACAAAAATAACCGGCAATGCAAAATACCAGGCGCCAAAAATAAATATCATGATATGATAGTATAACTGAAGATCCCATCCTCCGGTCAGCCAGCGTTTGCGTTGTTTTAGCACTGCTTTAATCGTTTCCAGAGGTTTGGAATAAACCATGGTTTCAAGATTCAGTTTCTGAACGACTTTGAAGCCGTTTTTTCTCACGGCATCAAACAGTGCGTAATCTTCGGTTATAGAGAAGGGTATTTTTTCGTATCCGCCTGTGCTGTTGTAGGCAGCTCGAGATAAACCCATGTTATTGCCCACCACGGTTAGTGATCTTCCGGTTGAGGCAAAGGTGTGCAGTATGCCCATGAAATAAAGCCAGTCCACCTGCTGAAATTTCTGAAAAACGGTATGAGCTGTAATATTGGTCGTCCCACCGCACATCCCGGCATTTTCAATCACCATCATACTTACCATCCCTTTTGCCCATAAAGAAGGCACTTCAATATCCGCATCTGTTATCAGTAGGTAATCTCCCTTAGATTCTCTTGCCAGACAGGCCAGCACCCTTGCCTTACCTCTGGTCTCAGGAAATTCTTTACCGTCTAAATTAATAAGTCTGAAATTGGGTTTGTCTTTAATGTAATTTTCGACCAGCATGCCGGTGTAATCTGTACTCTGGTCGTTGCCGATTAGGATTTCTATTTTATCTTTATCGTAATCCAGACTGTTTAATGCGTTCAGACAATCTATAATATTATTGGCCTCATTCCTCGCAGCTACCAGAACTGAAATACGCGGATATGAATCAAGCGGGTGATATTCCTGCTTTTTCATCCTTGTCAGAAAGCCCAGATAAACAATCTGAATCAGAATATAAGCTGCGCAGAGTACCAGACTTATGATAAAAAGAACACTTACAAAGTTTTGCATATATATCCCTTGGCATTTAAAAATTCGAGGTAAGGAGGCAGAATGAATTTGAGATTTTGTTCTGCTTTCTCCGAATCGTGAAAAACAATAATTGAACCATTAGTTGTTTTTTTCTTGAGTCCTTTAAGTGCTTTTTCAGGGTTTAGTTTTTTATCAAAATCACATGAAAGGAGATTCCACATGACGATGCGGTAATTTTTTTGCAATGCACGACTTTGGTTTTTGCTGATCCGTCCGTAAGGCGGTCTGAAAAGATCGCTCTTAACATAATCGCTGCATTGTTTAACATCATCAGTGTACACTTCCGTACCGGTGTTCCAGCCTTTTAAATGATGCATAGTGTGATTTCCCGCTATATGTCCTTTTGAAAGAATGCTTTCCAGTGTTCCCGGGTATTTTCTGACATTGTCTCCTACACAAAAAAACGTAGCTTTCATCTGATATCGTTCAAGTTGTTCGCACACCCAGATGCTGATATCCGGATGAGGTCCGTCGTCGAAAGTTAGATAAACATCATTGCTTTCCTTGCCCGGTATCTGCCAGATGTAAAGTGGAAAAAATTTCTGAAACCACTTTGGAATTGACTGATACCATAGCATGAGGCAAATATAAGTTTAATGAGAGAATTTCCTGCAGGACCTCAGGCCTAAAACAGCAAAGTATTTTATAGAATATTGCATAATAAAGCATGTTGAAAACTTAAACAGAATAGGTGTATGTGTAAATAATTCTAAACAAGTAAATAAGGGTGGCCTTTGAATTATTGCGTTGTAATATTCAGAAAATCAAAATTATAAAGATGAAGAATTGTGGTTTTAAAAATTAATCAAAACCGGAATTGCTTTTACTAAAGCTAAACAAAAATATAAAACCTTTTTTAAATGATTATTGCACTCCGAAACCTTAATTTAACTTTAACACAACTTAAGATGAACCTGAGCTGTGACGGCTGATATTAACTTTGCGGAAATTTAATCAGGTATTAATATGAGGAATTTCAATTCTTGTTTTTTGGTTTTGATTGTAATGACATCTTGTGGCGCTAATGCAGATTATTCTGCTACCCGTCTGAATAAAAATCTGGATGGGATGATGGATACATTACTGCCGTTTTTTGCCAGGCTGCATGACAGTATACCAACGGAACAAAGGTTTTCATCAGAATATAAAGCCTACATGGATCAGCATAAAAAGGAAAATGATTACAGGTTTTTGTACTATGCCGAGCACAGTGATTCATTTGTTTATGTCATGATCAGCAGAAAGGAAGCTTCAATTAAAAACGATAAATTATCCGCTTTGTGTGCCAGATATCGCAGGGATGCTTCGGGCAGAATTGATACATCAGGATTTGAAGAACTGTTCTGGACATGGAAAATGAAACGTGAGCAACTTATCGAAAAATCAGAGGTTTTATTTTCAGAAATACTGAAGAATGGAAATGTTGACAAGTATCTGCCAGAAAACAGCGAAGGTGAATGGGTCGAATTTCCGGGCAACGGCGTTTATTACGATCGTGTGTCACACATTTGGCTTAAGAAGCCGGGGAACTAAGGTAAATTCAAGAGAACCATGCATTACGGTGCAGCAGTAAGATTTTTTTTTCGCTTAATTAATTCTATTTTTGCCCACTTAAAAAACGTACAGTTCAATGGGAATATTCAATGATATCGAAGCAAAAAAGAAATCAATAGCAGTGATTGGTCTGGGTTATGTAGGACTGCCACTGGCGCTTGAGTTTTCAAAAAAATACAGGGTTGTGGGTTTCGATATCAATCCGAAAAGGGTTGAAATGCTGAGAAGGCACGAAGATCCCAGCAAAGAAGTACCTGCTTCAGAATTTGAGTCCTGCGACATCACTTTCTCGCACGAACTGTCTGACATCAAAGACTGCAATTTTTATATAGTGGCTGTGCCTACTCCGATAGACGATGGTAAGAATCCGGATCTCAAGCCTTTGATAGGCGCATCAAGAACCGTAGGAAAGGTATTGAAGAAAGGCGATTATGTTGTTTTCGAATCAACAGTATATCCTGGATGTACCGAAGAGGATTGTATCCCGGTTATGGAAAAGGAAAGCGGTCTTGTGTTTAACAGTGATTTCAAAGTAGGCTATTCGCCTGAAAGAATTAATCCCGGCGATAAGGTTAATACCCTGACCAAAATATTGAAAATTGTTTCGGGTAGTGATGCAGAAAGTCTTGAAGAGATTGCAGCCCTGTATGGTTCTATCATCATGGCCGGTATACATAAAGCACCGACGATTAAGGTTGCCGAAGCTGCAAAAATCATTGAAAATACACAAAGAGATTTGAATATATCTCTGATGAATGAACTTAGTCTGATATTCGATAAAATGAATATAAACACTTACGATGTCATAGAGGCTGCCGGTACCAAATGGAATTTTTTGAAATTCAGTCCGGGTCTGGTTGGCGGCCATTGTATAGGCGTCGATCCGTATTATCTGACCTACAAAGCAACAGAACTGGGACTTCATCCAAGGGTAATTGCCGCAGGTCGGTTCACGAATGATATGATGGGTGCGCATATCGCCAAGATTGCAATCAAGAAACTCATCAGCAATGACAAAAAAATTAAAGGATCTAAAATTCTGATACTCGGTGCCACTTTTAAGGAAGATGTAGCCGATATCAGAAATTCTAAAATTGTTGATATTGTAAGAGAACTTAAGAGCTACAGTGTAGATGTGGAAGTTGTCGATCCGCGTGCAGATTCTGAGGAGGTTTTCGAGGAATACGGATTTCATCTGACACCTGCCATCGGCGGTGGATACGACGGGGTGATAGCCGCTGTAAGTCATCAGGAATACCGCGGACTGAACGAAAAGTACTTTCAGTCTGTTTGTAGCCCAAAATCGTTTGTACTCGACCTGAAAGGAATGTACAGAGGTCAGTTTGAGAGTATGGAATACTGGAGTCTGTAAGACCGGTCGTGTTGCTCTCAATCATTTATATCTATAATTATATTTGCCGCCTTAATTGGTGCAAATCGCTTAAAAATAATTAGTTTTGAAATTTCGGCGACTTCTGTAAAATGCAGGGTCTCTATATATTCGTTTTAACAACCATCATGAATCAGAAACAAGTTTATTTATTATTACTAAGTGTATTTTTACTTCAGGCCTGTGGAGGCGGCAAAGACAAAAAGAATAGTGCAAGTGACAAAAACAAAGGACCTGTAATGATCGATGCTTCCGTGGCATCGCTGCAGAATTATTCCAATTTTATTGAAGCCAATGGCAATATAATTACAGGAGAATATGTGCAATTGATGCCCGAAACCGCAGGTCGTGTTGTATACCTGAATATCCCTGAAGGAAAAAATGTAGAGGAAGGCACACTTCTTTTAAAACTATATGATGATGATTTGAAGGCCCAGTTGAAGAAATACAAATCACAACATGATATTGCCGTTAAGACGGAAGAGCGATTGAGAGCTTTGTTATCAGTGAATGGTTTGAACAGGCAGGAATACGATCTGGCACTAAACCAGATGAAAAATATTGAAGCGGATATTGAACTGATAGAAGCTCAGATAAGAAAGACTGAATTAAGAGCGCCTTTCAGCGGTACCATCGGGTTGAGAAGGATTAGCCGCGGTGCATTTGTCACCACACAGGATGTGATTGCCAGCATACAGCAGACCTCAGTTTTGAAACTGGATTTTGTATTACCGGTATCACAGGGAAAGGATTTAAACACCGGCGATGAAGTCAGTGTTATTTCGGATGGAAATGCCGCATATACGGCTAAAATAATAGGGATAGAACCAATGGTAAATTTAGGTACGAGGAATATTCAGTACAGGGCAATTTTTACCGGAACCAACTACAGTGTTTTAAGACCCGGTGCATTTGTGAAAGTGAGAATTGATGCAGCGAAAAATAAGAAAGGCATACTGGTGCCGACCAACAGTATAATACCCGAAACAAGGTTCAAGAAAATGGCAGTCATTAAAAACGGGCTGGTGGAAATGGTCAATGTTGAAACAGGTTACAGGTCTGAAAATTCGGTTGAAATAATTTCGGGACTCAATGTCGGCGATACATTTGCCGTTAGCAGTATTCTGTATCTGAAACCCGGATCGGAAGTGAAAATAAAATCCTTAAAACAAGATTAAAAGGCCGAAATGAATATAGCAGAATTCAGTTTAAAGCGGCCGGTATTTGCAATTGTATGCAGTATCATCATTATTGTTTTCGGGGCTGTTGCATTCAAGTTTTTGAGTTTGCGCGAGTATCCCGCCATCGATCCACCCAATATTACTGTCAGAACAAATTACACGGGTGCTAACAGCAATATCATAGAAAGTCAGATAACCGAACCCCTCGAAAAAGCAATAAACGGTATTCAGGGAATACGAACAATTACATCTTCAAGCAATCAGGGAAGCAGTGTCATCACTGTCGAATTTAATCTGGAAGTAGATCTGGATGATGCGGCCAGCGATGTGCGGGATAAAGTTGGACAGGCGCAGAGGCAATTACCGGCAGATATCGATGCGCCGCCGGTTATCAGTAAAGCTGATGCAAGCGGAGATGTCATTATAATTCTTTCAGTTCAGTCGAGAAACAAAAGCATTATAGAACTGAGCGATTTCGCTGAAACGGTATTACAGGAAAAGTTTCAGACCATTCCTGATGTGAGTGGTGTCAATGTATTCGGATTGAGACGATACGCGATGCGTCTCGATTATCATCCCGATAAAATGAACGCTTTCGGTATTACTGTGAGTGATATAAAGGCGAGTCTTGACAGGGAAAACATTGAGCTTCCGGGAGGTAAGATATACGGTAACAATACAGAGCTTATCGTTAAAACAATGGGGCGTTTGAGCAATGAATCTGATTTCAGGAATCTGATATTGCGCGAAGACGCCACGGGTATTATTCGTTTAGGCGATGTGGCAGATGTCAGACTTGGGAGCGAAGCAGAAGAAGTTGGATTCAGACTTAACGGAGTCAATGCCGTTGCCTGCGGAATTGCGCCTCAGCCCGGCGCCAACTTTGTAAAAATTTCGGAAGAGTTTTACAAGCGACTTGATGAAGTCAAGAAGCAAAAGGGAATGGAAGATATTGAGTTTACTGTGGTGCTCGACAATACGGTAAATGTAAAGAGAGCCTTACTCGAAGTTGAAGAAACATTAGTAGTGGCACTTATTCTGGTTGTGCTTGTAGTATATCTGTTTTTCAGAAACTGGAGCATTGCATTCAGGCCGCTGATAGATATACCCGTTTCTTTGGTTGGTGCATTTTTTATTATGTATCTGGCAGGGTTCAGTATCAATGTACTGACACTTCTGGCGATAGTACTGGCCACAGGTCTGGTGGTAGACGACGGTATAGTGGTAACCGAAAATATATTCAGGAAACTGGAAGGTGGTATGAATATCAAGGATGCCGCCAGGGAAGGTTCGCGCGAAATAATTTTTGCAGTTATTTCCACATCAATTACGCTGGCGGTTGTATTTCTTCCTATCATTTTTATTCAGGGATTTGTGGGAAGCCTGTTCAGGGAATTCGGTATAGTAATAGCCGGGGCCGTGCTCATTTCTGCTTTTGTTTCGCTGACACTTACACCGGTACTCAACGTATTATTGACACGCAAAAAAGCCAAAGTATCCTGGTTTTATAAAAAGACAGAACCTTTCTTTGAAAAAATGGAATCCGGTTACAGAAATATGTTGCAGGGTTTTATGCGTATCAGATGGGTGAGCTGGCCGGTGTTAGGCGTTTGTGCTATTTTGATAGTATTCCTGTATACCAGACTTCAATCTGAACTCGCGCCAATAGAAGATAAGAGTCAGTTCAGGTTTAATGCTACCACCCCCGAAGGAACTTCATTCGACTACATGGATAAGTTTACGCAAAGGCTTGCCGATTATTTTTACGACAGTATACCGGGCAGGGATTTTGTTTTTGCCTCGGTCAACAATGCTTTTGTAAGCGGTTCGGCCAACAGTGCATTCGGCAGGGTTGTACTTGCACGTCCTTCCGAAAGAAATATGTCTCAGGATGAGATTGTCAACAAAACAAATGCAGGGCTTTCTGCATTCAGCGATGGTCGAGTTTTTCTGGTTCAGGAACAAACCATCAGCGTTGGATTCGGATCAAGAGGTTCACTGCCGGTGCAATACGTTTTGCAAAATCTGGACTTCGAAAAAATAAAGGAAGTACTGCCAAAGTTTCTTTCGGAGGCAAGAAAAGATCCGGTTTTTCAAATGGTGGATGCCAATCTTAAATTCAATAAACCTGAGCTGGAAATAAATATTGACAGGATTAAAGCGAAAGATCTTGGACTTAGCGTACAGGATGTTGCACAGACATTACAGTCGGCTTTAAGTGGTGGACGAATGGGTTATTTTCTGATGCATGGCAGGC
>CAZRKA010000089.1:0-13906 GCA_964600345.1 uncultured Chitinophaga sp.
TTCGTTAGCCGTGCGGATGAATATACCGGTCATTGAAAAGTTACCGGTCTCTCTGAATGAAATGTCTCTCCATCCGTCAACTCCTACTGTATCATACCTGAATAATGACTGCATGGAATTGGAACGGCTCAGATTGAAGTTAAGCTGTATTCTGAATTCCTTCAGCGGTTCGAGAGTCGCATTACCCTGTATGGTTTTAGCATTGTTCTGGGTAAAGAAATTATTAAGACGCGGATCGTTGCTCAATGCGCCGTTTTTAGCCAGATTGTAGCGGATTTCCTTGTTCTGGCTACCGAGAATAAACGGCAAACCGGGTACATCATGGAGGAAATTCTGTCCGAAATAATCTATCTGATGGACAAATCCCGGCAGCATGATACCGTCTCTCAGAGTGTAATTAACACTCACATTTCTTACCATCATCAATGCACGCAAAAATCCGGTTCCGAATGAGGGTGCTTCTTTTTTGTTTTTACTGGTCGCGGCTGATCCTTTTTCTTCCTCCGGTTTTTTCGGGCTTGTTTTTTTCGTACCCTGGTTAATCCTTTTCAGCAACGGAATCTTGTTGTAAAGTGAAACCATATTCAACTGTGAATTAATATTCAACTCACGGCTGTTTTGAATAGTATTTCCAAGCGATGAATATGAAGGCGGAGCCTGAACCCAGCCGTAATTGGCACTGTATCTGGCAGTCGTCGTAATCCAGTTGAGGAAACCAACTTTATCGAAGGGCACGGTGTAGTTGAAATTGGCAATCTGATTGAAATCCCGCATACGGCCGAGTGCCCAGAAATCTTTTCTCACCGAATCGCGTTTTTCCTGGGTATTCAGTTCTCCAAACGGCTCTTCAATCCTCGAATT
This sequence comes from uncultured Chitinophaga sp., assembly GCA_964600345.1. Classification (GTDB taxonomy): domain Bacteria; phylum Bacteroidota; class Bacteroidia; order NS11-12g; family UBA955; genus JABMMZ01. The sequence goes on from CAZRKA010000089.1 coordinate 862, forward strand.
GACCGTGGCCGAATAATCGAGTTTAAGATTTTTGGTTATCGGGTAATTGACATTGTAAACCCGCTGCATGGTAAAGTTCTTATCGTAGAGCCTCGGCGTTATTTGTTTGAATAAATCATTGTTTCTGCTCAGCATTTCTGAATAGAAACGGTCTATATCCAGTCTTACGGCTATATTCTGTGGCAATGGCCTGATATTGAAATCGCGCAGCAATGCCAGTTTTTTACTCTTAATGAATTTGAACGGCTCCCAGGGTTTGGACTTAGGGCTGTACATGTAACCCAGACTGCCGTGATAAGTTTTACTAAACTGTTCTTCAATCTGAATATTCCGTCTCTGGAGGAAGATGTATGAATATGTGAGATTGAAATTTGAAATACTCCATGGCATAATTTTACCCCCCGAAGATGGATTCTTTCTGACATTGGTAAAATTCACACTGTATCGCGTATTGTAATCCTCCGCAGCTTTAAGCACTGCTTTTTTCTGATCGTCGGGCAATCTGGACACCGCCTGTTTGAGCTCGATATCCGGATTGAGCGGATTGAATTTAGGGCGGATGATGGTTCCGCTGTATCCGATAAACATCGGAATATTTACACCGGCTTTCTGGCTGAAGAATTTACCCAGTTCGAAACTCGATGACAAATCGAACTGATAATTGTCTGTCAGGTTTCTTTCGTTCAGCCTCTTGTCTATTCCGCCAAATCCGATAGTGGAAATATTACCGGAAGCAGACAATGTTGCAAAATCTGCCATCTGAGCCACCACTCTGCTGGTTGCAGCCCAGCCTCCTTTATTAGTGATATCGGTTACGCGCAACTCGTTGAACCACACTTCCCCGCATTTGGGGTTATCCGTGTTGTTGCGTATCCCCAGCATGATAGACCTTACATTGCTCAGATCGGGAAGACCGAGTACGGTAACCTTGTGTCCCTTATCGTTGAAGTAGAAGAAAGGTCTGGTTAAGGGCACATTGCTTTCACTTCGCTTGTTTTTGGCATTAAACAGATCGGCGAGTTCAAAGTCAAATTCATTTTCAGGCATCCAGATAGATGTTTCCGAATACGACCCGTCGGGCGAGATTCTGAGTGGTATTTCGTATTCGTAATAATTGCCGACAAGATCAGTTCCTATTCTTATAAAGGCTGAAATGTCGCCGTTTTTCAATTCACTGCCTTCGGCGTGAACAAACATCTTCAGATACTTGTAGTTTCTGATGTCAAAATTGGTGGTTTTATAGGCGGCTCTTGAATCGCCGGCTTTCAGATTACACACCCTTAATGATAACGACTGTTCGTTCTGCTGAACAACGTTCTGAGAGGCCGGGTCGCGCACCCTGTCAATTCCCGGAGGTTCAACATATCTGATTGGCTGACGCTTTCCGTTTTCTTCGATATTGACAGTCGATACGACGAATGTCGTGTTATCAGTAGGATCAAGCGGCACAACTGCACCGGGTGTGTTAAGCGAGTGCAGATACCTTCTCCAGTCGGCTCTTACCAGTTGCATCTGTGCAAATCTCAGTATGGTGCTGTCTTTAAATCCTTTCATGTAAACACGCATGAAACGGATTGATTTGAAATCTGATATATTACCCACTGATCTGGTGTATTCCCTGATCGGCACCTTGATCTGAATCCAGCGGATTTTTTCTCTCTTACCGTTTTTCAGTAATTTTTCAACTTCAGATATGTCCGTTACGAATCCTTTGCCTATTGCGAGATCGCCTGGACTCAGATTGATTTCATAATTGAAATAATCCTCCGTCTGATTCATGGTAAAGTCGTTGTTGATGTCTTCGTTATCGGGAATGGTAGTTGCGCTTTTGGGTGTGCCATCGGCCAGTTTATCCAGCGTCGAATTTCCCTGATGCCCGTTAAAAGATTTATAGCGTGTTACTACAGAAGCTTTTGCTCCGCTGTAGTTTGGGTCTCGGTTGTGAACAAAGTTGTCATTGGAAGGATCGGCGTAAGCTCTTCGGTATACCTCTGAACTTTGTCCGAATAATGTCTCTAAAGAATCGAGGAATTTTGCGTGAAATATTCTCTCTTCATCGTCGTTCAGTCCGTCGAGACCAAGATCCTGAAACTGTCTGGAATCCGGATCGTTGTCGAATGCATTGTTGAGCTGCGGCAGTTCGGGCACTCTGCCGAAATACTCAGATGTGTCCACATCTTTTAGATCGCCCTGCGGATTATAACCGTTCTCGAAAGTTTTTCGTCTGTCGGGAAGAATATCCTCACTGATATTACCGAGGTCGATATAGAGTTTTCCGCTGTTGGAACCCGACTGGTTGTAAACAAACGGATCCATCATCCAGATTTCAATGTAATCGATGTTGGCAGCTTCAAAGTCGTTGCTTTCAATTCTGCGCATGATACCGCCCCAGGTAGCCACGGGTTGTTTGAAAAACCCGTCTGCCGTGAAATCGTTAGAAGCATTGTAATTGTATGGGCCTCTTTCTCCCGGGAAAAATGCAAGGTCTAGGGTAGGCAAAATATTAGGAGCTCCCTGCTGAATCTGTTTATTCGGGAACACCTCGTTAACCGATACCTCACGCATAAAATGGTTGCTCTGCATTTCCACGTCGTCTGCTATATGGGTTGGCGTATAACTGTCTTTCCTGTAAAACGTAGGGTCGATATTATACCAGGCCAGCTTTGCCCTGTAAGCACCCCAGGTTCTTTTATCGCTTGCAATCAGATTCCATTCAGGGAAGAGCAATGGCTGATACTGAGGAAGACTGGCAAGTTTCCAGTTCGAAACCAGTCTGAGATCGAAGGTCGTTTCGGCACCTTCAAAATCGTCGAGATAACTTACTCCTCTTGTCTTGTTCTGCCCTCTGGCCTGACCCGGAAATATTTTTGCATATTCCCACTGTGCGCTGAACCGGCTTTCGGTTTTGGTTTGTATGAAAGGAAGGCGGTCTACAAGCTTAGTCAGGAAAAGTGACGGAGTAGCATAACTGCCGTCAAATCCGATAATGGTGTTGAGCAAAGGCTCGTCGCCGATATTTGTTTTCGGTGTAAGAGCCCTTTCGTACATGTGCAGTATGGTTCCACCCAGCAAGAGTTTTTTACTGGCCGCGTAATCGAAACGCGCACCAAGCAATGTTTTTTGCTGAATATTGAACATGCTGTTGCTTTCGGCAGACACCTTGATAACGGCCCCTGACTGCAAAATACCCTGATTGATAATGGTTACCTTACCGGCATTGTAATCCACAATAAAATCTACATTTTCTGTCAACTTGGTACCGTTGGCGGTTACAACAACTGATCCCTGCGGCACGTTGAGCGCATTGAGAGATATCTCGTTGCTGCTGGTTCCCTTGTAACTACCCTTCAGGAAAAATTTATTGTGGGCAACATCCTGTTCTGCCAGCCATTTGGTACTGTCGTAAAGTGCATCGAACACATATTTATTAGCCACCAGAGAATCGCCTTCAAATTTCTGTCTCAGAAAGTTTCCGAAAGGTTCTCTCACCGGAAATATGACACGTCCATTGCGCGACTGAAAGGTGACATCTTCTATGGCATCAAAAACACCATCAGGCTTAGATTCACTCTGCCTGTTGATTTTGTCCATGTTCAAGACTCTGATCAAAGGCACACCTCCGGCCAACTGCGGGTAATTGTTTACCGGCATGTAATTGAGGTCGGCACCTGAGGGGTCGTCATTGTAAATGATATTGAAGTTGAGATCTGAAGGATTGATATTAAATGAACCCAGCGAGTATATATTTTTCATCATCAGCTCCCACATCGGAAGTTTGGTTCTGATAATATTGTTCTTCAGCATTTTCACCATCAGCACCTTGCTGTTATCGCGGGAGCTCGAAATCTCACTGGCAAATTCACCTACCTTGTAAACCTGACCGTTGTAGGTGTATTCAAAGGCCACTCCTAGAACTTCATCATTATTAAGTGCCGTATTTAGCGAAATATAACCCAGTCGCTGGTTGACGGTAAAATCGTTATCGGAAAGTTGTTTGGCATAGGTCAGCAATTCGTAATCGAAGCCCTGTTTAAGATTTGTAAAATCTTTGTTCAATTGATCGATACAGGTTTTAGACTGACGAATCAGTTCCTTTCCTGAACCATTTATGATATCGGCATAAACATTATTGGAGTAATTATCGCTGACAGGCGAAATGATTGCAAAATTCTTAACTGTCTGGTTGTGCGGGTTTTTCTCGCCCAAATCCATTATTGTCAGAATATCTCTTGTGTTTTCGTAGTTTCCGCTGCGGTTGGTAACCCATACCTCTACACGGTTAATGACCACTCCTGAATTAATCAGCGGCAAAGTTGACATGGCACCGTCGAACTGATCTTTGAAGAATTGAGAAAGGAAATAGTGCCTGTTCTGATCGTAGTTGTGCGCCTGAATATTGAAGTTGGTTATCTGGGCACCTCCGTTAACCGTGGTTTCGGTTCGCTGTCCTTTGTTCTGAGTGGCAATCACCGTCATTTTCAGTTTGCCGAATTGCCAGGCCGTTTTGATACCGAATAGTGATTGTCCGGCCTGAATCAGACTCCCGTTTAATGGCAGACTGACATTTCCGAGCTCAACAGCCTTCAGCATCTGATCTTCTTTTCCTACCCAGTTGAGTTTGGTCTGATTGTCGAAATCGAAAGTGGCGTCCGTATCGTATTTAATTCCGAGATTAAGGGCGTTTCCTATTTTACCGTTGACATTCAACTGAATCTTCTGATCGAAATCGAACTGACCTGTCTTCTGCTGTCTGGCGCTGAACTGGGGATTGCGGACTGTATTGAATATTCCTCCGAAAGTGAGTTCGGCAGATCCGCTTGGCTGTATATCCACCAGCCCTCCCCTGAATAATTTGTCGAGTACTTCCGGCGTTTTTACCAGCGGAATGCTTTTGTTGTTGTTAAATCCGCTTTCTCCGGCATTACTTCTTGATCGCTGGTCGAAGTAGCGCTTTCTCTCTTCCTTCGCACTCTCCTCCATGTACTCTTCACGGGTCATGCTGCGCAACAGTGTTCTTTTACCTGCTACCTCGCGATACTCGTCGTACATCTTGGTATCGGGATTATATTCAACCACCTTTTCTACCGAAGGGTCGTTAAGGTCGATACTGTTCTTGTATTTTGAATCTTCACGGCCCTTGTTTTCCTTGATAGGGTAAATCAGGTCGCCGCTGTCGCTGCCTGTACGACCTTTTTTAGTACTATCCGCAGGATCGAAAGCAAGCGAAGAAGATGAATTGCCGGCCGAAACAAATTCAGCCATAAGCGATTCCAGTGTTATCTCTGCCATTGAAGGCAGACCCATCATTTTTGAAAATGATTTGGACAAACTGTAGATTGGCAGTCCTGCCGCCATAAAAAGCAGCACAATACCTCCACCCGACCAAAGCCTTTTAATCGATCGCGTTGATTTCACAAATAACAAATAAAGATAAGAAGTCTCAAAAAAAAGTTAATTCGTAGGCGTGTTATCTATAGGCTTTAAAGGGTTTTAAACTGCGAATATAACGAAGTTCTTTAAAAAAAATTGCCGTTCAAAAAATTTTATGACCTTAATATTACAAATTACCGCAAGATTTTTTTAGCTAAATTTGCAGGGTGCTGAAACGCCTTTCCCTTATATTGTCATTAACTCTTTTCGCCAAGTTAAATGCCCAGTATTACAAAGGATTACAGGTAAATATCTTTCCCGGTTTCCTGGTGGCTCACCGGGAATATATGTCCAATATGGAGGCGCATACCCTTGGCGCCGAAATAATATACAGCAGCAATTTTACCGGCTGGGCCCAGGCCGACCGTGCCTTTAAGCATTTGCGCTGGGGTACCGGACTCAGTTTCTTTTCGCTGGGAAACAGAAGCCTTAACGGCAATGTCTACGCCTGGCATATTCACGTGGAGGCCAATCTGAAGAAGCGCGAAAAATTTCAGTCCACATTGCGTTTTGGATCCGGAATCGGCTATCTCGACCGCCCATATAACCTGAACACCAATAAAAAAAACAAGGCCATTGGATCCAATCTCAACGGCAATATGCAGGTTTTGTACAAAGCTTACTTCGATGTTGGCAGTAAATTGTCGCTGGTTTTAGGTGCCGGTGTTACGCATTACAGCAATGGCAATTTCAAACGTCCTAATTTGGGAATCAACATGGTGCATCTCAGTGCAGGCTTATGTAATAAACTGTTCATCACCGATAAACCGGCGCAGAAAACACTGCCTGAATTGTTCCCGAATACAGGATTTGAAATCGTTGGAGCTTATGCCCGCAAACAAATTGCAGTGGCTGATACCCGTTTCTTTAATATATACTCAACAAGCTTGCTTTATTACTTTAAACACGGAAAAAATATATTTAAAACCCGTTACTGGAGATTTGGCAGCGAAATATTTTTCGACCGCACCTATCCATACACCCTTTTCAACAGTGCTTCTTTAAAAAACCTGAAGGCAGCTGATATGACAGAAGTTGCAGTGAAAGCCGGACACGAATTTGTATTCGGACGTATCGCTATTGTAACTGACCTTGGCGTCTATGTATACAGACCCAACGACTATAAGAAAGCGGCGTATTTTGCCATCGGTTTCAACTATTATTTCAATAAAGGAATACTCGCCCAAACCCGATTGAAATCGCATATGGCTGTTGCAGACTATTTTTACTGGGGTGCCGGCTATCGGTTTAATCCACTTGAACGCAAAAAACCTCACCTGAATTTCTGACCCGCTTTGAATAACATTAAAATCATATTAATCTTATTGACTTTAAGCGGGATTTCCTGCCAAAAAGCGGGTGATTTATTTAAGTCTTATGGCGAAGAAACCACCAAAACCAGAAATGTAGGTGAGTTCAATCGCATCAGCGCAGGCGAAAAATTTGATGTGATACTGGTACAGGATTCCTCGAAAGCAGGGACCATAGAAATTACTGCCGGAAAAAATGTCATTGACGGTTATACAACTGAAGTAAACAATGGCGAACTTCAGATTGTCAATGACAATAAATTCAACTGGGTCAGAAAACTGAAAGTGCGACAGACGGTTGTGGTCTATTTCAAAGAACTGAACCATATCCAGATTAACGGTTCGGCCAAATTCAGTTGCCGCGACAGCATCTACGACAAAAACGAACTGGAAATTTCGCATGGAGGACTTGAAGACGCTGATTTAAAAGTCAAAAGTGATTATATTTATATTAACTGCACCAATACAGGTGGTGTCAATCTCAGCGGGTCCTGTTTTTTAATGTCGGCCTCAATTGATGATATCAGTTTTATAAACGCTAGGGATATGCGGACTCAGAAATGCTATATCAGCAGTTTCAGCCGCGACGACAGCTATGTCAACGGCAGTGAGGTACTTGAAATAAAACTTTACGGAAGCGGAAATATTTACTACAGACAGGACCCGGTCAATATTCTGAATATTATAGACACCGGCGAAGGAAATGCTATACAGTATTAACAAAAAGCCTATTCAGAATTATTAATCAACAACGTTCTTCGACTCCCTGTATGTTTTCAGTACAAGGGATATATAAAAAATCAGCATACCGCTCATCCCCATCGTAATCAGCCTGTAATGTTTGAAAATATCGGTAAGTTCCTGACCGGCAAAATCTACCCATATCATTAATCCGGCCAGCATGACAAGTAAAACAAAGATTATGTAATTAATGGTTTTTGCACGCTGCTGAATAAGCGTCATTAAAACCGCAAGCGAAGGTATACTGAACATAAAACTGTATTCGCGCTGATGAGGAAAACACAGCGGAATCAAAGCCATAAATGCGGCAGTTATTATTATCCTCTTGTCTATACCACCTGCTTTTCCTTTCAAAATTACCGCCAGGCAAACAACGGCTGCAAGGAAAGCAACCCTGATGGCATTGGTAATGATGAAGAGGATATTCATAGGCAGATCTGCAAAATTTAGCTGAGGTTCTTTGTAAACGGCTTCGCCCGAAAGGAATTTTGTAATCATGGAAGACACATCTGTAAATCCGTACTCATAAGTCTGCATGACGTGAATCTCGCTAACAGGGTTAAGCGTCTTCCACCATTCTGACAACAGCAGATTATTGTATTCCCAGCCGATAAAAAAAGCCGGGAGAAAAGTGAACAAAAGCAAAAATCCAATTCCGGTAAAAAGTACCTTAAAGAAACGATTGCTGATTAACAGAAAATACGGCACCAAAACCACCGGCATGATTTTAATATTTATTCCGAGACAAAGAATAAAAACTGCAAGCGTGATTCTGCCTTTCAGGAGCTGATGCAACGACTCAAACATGGTCCATAAAATCAGCACACTGATCTGGTTGTATGTATAATTGACCAGCACCATTTTTCCGCTTATCAGCAGGAGAAAAAAGAAAACTGCAGAACCGCGCGGACCTGCTGATAAAATATATTCTTTAATCAGAAAATAGACTCTGACAAAAAGCGCAGTATTGAGTAAAAACCAAAGCCATTTAACCGTATTGATGTCCATCCATTGCAGAAGCGACATAATACCGGCAAAGAAAACACTGTAAAAATATTTCAGATTGTAATAATGTGGAGGCCCGTATATGTTTTCACCGTTTAAAAGCCTTTCACCGGCTTTAAAAAAAATATCAAAATCATCCATACCGCCGGTCTGCCTGTTCTTGACAGACAACAACCACAATACATAAACGCATAAAAGTATCAGGAATGTGTTTGTTTTCGACCTGATCAGGGGAATGAGTTTCATATTTGACAGCGAATTTAAGATTCTTGTTTCGACTTTCGGTAAAGCATTCCTTTAATCAGACTGTTGAATTTTTCAGCTTCCCCAAACAGGAAGGCGGGTTTTACGGGCAGCGCAAAAATTTTGTCGGCAGGTAAAATGGAAAACAGCGGCTCTGACTGAAGTTTAACCGCATCCTTTTCGGTACAAAAAACCACAGTGTCTGCATCCAGTTTTTCGAGCACAGATTTAATTTCCGACACAGTGAAATAGTGATGGTCTTTGAAACCCGCCTCAATAATTTCGGGCGCATATTGCCTGCAGATTTTGTAAAAAGAATCAGGACTTGCTATGGCAGAAAGAGCAATGATCCGTTTATAAGATAACTCTTTCAGCGTTTTATTACCTTTAAGTGATATTGGTTCGGAAGAAATCAGAGAGGTAAAAAAAACACTTTGATGATCGAGGGGATTGATGCGGTGTATACAGTCAATTTTTTCCTGCAAAGTTATTTCTGCAGGGCATTTGCTCAAAATGATAATATCCGCGCGTTTGTCTCCTGTTCTGAACTCGCGCATTCTGCCATAAGGCATTGGATAATCACGGTAATAAGGACTTGCATACTCGCTAAGAATAATGGAAATATCTCCGGTGATGGCACGGTGCTGAAATGCATCATCCAGCAAAACAAGTTCTGTTTCGGTGTTTTCGAGATATTGCAAACCCTTTTTGCGGCTTTCAGACACTATCACTTTTACATTTTCAAGATTGCGGTGATACCACATAGGTTCGTCGCCTATTTCGTCAGCATCTAATCCATCATGCGCTACAATCAGTCCGCTGCTTTTTCGTCCATAGCCTCTGGAGAGTATGGCAATTTGGAAGTCATTTTTCAGCAAAGCACTCAGATATGCCGTCAGTGGTGTTTTGCCCGAACCACCAACCTGAAGATTTCCAATGACTATTGTGTTCAAAGTTGAGCGGTAAGTGCTTAAAATCCCTTTGTCATACAATTTATTTCTGGTCCAGGTAATGAATCCGAACAACCATGAAAATGGCAACAGAAGAAATTTCAGTTTGTTAAAAGTCACTGTTTATTCAGGCAGCAAATCTATTGCGAAAATATAATATTAATACCATTGAAACACAAACGATTTGAGTGAGAGTGAGTGTGAGTGTGAGAATGAAGTATTGAATACTAATACTCCACTACGGTTAGGTATAAGCCGTGAGCCGGCACAGAGCTTCCCGCATTGCGGCGGTCCTTGCTTTCAATTATCTCGCGAAATTTTTCGTGACTTATTTTACCCTCTCCAAGCTGAATCAGGGTACCCACCATTGCCCTTACCATATTCCTCAGAAAGCGGTTGGCACTCACCTCAAAAACAAGAATATTCTCGCGGTAATACCATCGAGCTGAACTCAGTTTGCACATATAGTGTTTTACATCGGTGTTGACCTTGCTGAAAGAAGCAAAATCCTTTTCTCCAATCAGTTCCAGACAGGCTTTGTTCATGGCATCGATATCCAGATCGTGAAACCATCTGACTGCATACTCACTGAGAAAGGGATCCTTCTCAAAAATAATATGGTATTCGTAAGTTCTTGAAATGGCATCAAAGCGGGCATTAAACTCACTGCTGACAAGGTTAAAATCGTGAACAGCGATATCGTAAGGCAGTATGCCGTTAAGACTTTTCAGAAACTGCGGGGGCAGTTCGAGTTCTGTATCAAAATGGGCAAAATACTGTCTGGCGTGCACACCTGTATCAGTTCTGCCGCAACCAACTGTTTCAATATTTTGCCTGGTAATAACTGAAATGGCGTTGTTTAAAACATCCTGCACGGTACTTCCGTTGGGTTGTATTTGCCAGCCCTGGTAATTGGTACCTTTAAAAGAAAGTTCGAGCAGGTATCTCATATAAAAAAATAAGGATAGCGATGCAAGACCGCTACCCTTTCAAATGTTTTATTTTTTATCATTAGTCGGTGTATCCTCCGCCGGCATTAATCCAGGTAAGGATCTGGTTTTTTTCACCTGCATTCAGATTGCCCATGCTGCCGTCGTATGCCTTGGTTTTAATAAGGGCACTGCGGATTACGATATTGCAATCAGTTGAAAATATGCCAATCGGTGCCCCGTCTTGTCCTGTGTTGTGGCAGGCCAGATTGCATTTTGCACCTATCATTGAGGCTACAGGCGTAAAAGTTGGCCCCTTACTTCCTGTTTCCGCGACAACAAAACTGGCCGATTTTGTGCAACCGTCGGCATCCTTAACAGTGACATTGTAGGTACCCCCGGCGAGATTGCTGAAGGTAGAATCGCTCTGGAAAACACCCGCATTCAACTGATAGGTAAAGCCACTGGAGCCTCTTGCGCGGATAATCAATTTTCCGTCCTTGTCGCATTTAATGGTATTGGTAATGTCGGCAGTAACGGTAATGGACTTCGAAGCGCATTTATCCGAATTACCCGGAGCCGGATCGTCTGTCTTTTCTTTACATGCGTAGAAAACCAGACTCGAAAAAACAGTACAAATAAATAGTAGTTTTAAATATTTCATATAATTAACAGCTTATAATAAACGCAATTAAATAAATATACCTGTTAAAAACAACTATTTTTTCATTTCTGCATAGTACTTAAAGAAATAAGGAATGGTTTCAATCCCTTTGTAGAAATTGAAAAGCCCGTATTTTTCGTTTGGAGAATGCAGGGCGTCACTGTCAAGACCGAAGCCCATCAGCATTGATTTGATGCCAAGTTCCGCTTCAAATAGTGCAATAATCGGTATACTGCCGCCGCCTCTTGTAGGAATCGGTTTTTTGCCAAAAGTAGTTTCCATTGCTTTAGCAGCAGCCATGAATTCAATGCTGTCGGTTGGGGTTAACACCGGTTCACCACCGTGATGCTCAGTTACTTTCACTTTGACACACGATGGCGCTATCGATTCGAAATGTTGCTTGAACAGTTGAGAAATCTTGTGCGAATTCTGACCCGGCACCAGCCTCATGCTGATTTTGGCAAATGCTTTACTGGGCAATACTGTTTTTGAGCCTTCGCCTGTGTAGCCGCCCCAGATTCCGTTAACCTCAAGTGTTGGTCTGATGCTGGTTCTTTCTACGGTGCTGTATCCGGTTTCTCCCCATACATCTTCAATGGCAAGATCTTTCTTATAGGCATCCAGACTGAATGGGGCTTTGGCCATTTCTGCCCTGTCTTCGTCGCTGACTGTAATTACATCGTCGTAAAAACCGGGAATGGTGATATGGTTATTGGCGTCGTGCATGGAGGCAATCATCTGACATAAAATCGTAGCGGGATTGGCTACAGCTCCTCCGTATACACCACTGTGCAGATCGCGGTTCGGACCGGTCACTTCTACTTCCATATATGCCAGACCGCGCAATCCGATGTCTATGCTCGGGGTATTGTTTGCTATCATGCTGGTATCGCTGACAAGCACCACATCGGCTTTCAGTTTTTCTTTATTGGCTTTGATAAATGTACCGAGATTGGCAGATCCAACTTCCTCTTCACCCTCTATCATAAATTTCACATTGCACGAAAGTGTTCCGGTTTGCATCATGCTTTCAAAAGCTTTGACATGCATATACATCTGACCTTTATCATCGCAGGCGCCTCTAGCATAAATAGCCCCTTCCGGATGTTCCTCCGTTTGTTTAATAACCGGCTCGAAAGGCGGCGAATGCCACAATTCTACCGGATCTGCAGGTTGAACGTCATAATGTCCATATACCAGTATGGTAGGCAATCCGACATCGACAAATTTTTCGCCATAAACTATCGGATGGCCTGCAGTAGGGCAAACTTCTACTTTATCGGCGCCTGCGGCCTTTAGTTTCTCTGCTACAAAATCTGCGGTGCGCTTTACATCAGCCGCATATTTACTGTCTGCACTTACCGAAGGAATTCTGAGAAGATCGAGCAATTCGTTCAGAAATCTGTCTTTGTTGGATTCGAGATATTGGGTATGACTCATGATAATTACAATTTGGACTGCAAACGTAATGAAAATTGAATTAAGACGAAAGTCCTGCTGATTTTAAATCATCGGTTCGATTTCATTTTGAATCAATCTGAATAGCGTCGTTGATTTTCTCTAATTTTGCGGCCATCATGAGCGAGAATCGCATAACAGAATTGTTCAAAATCAAATACCCTCTTGTACAGGCGGGTATGATATGGTGCAGCGGATGGAGACTGGCAGCGGCGGTAAGCAATGCAGGCGGACTGGGGCTGATAGGCTCGGGCAGTATGTATCCTGAAGTTCTGAGAGAGCATATACGCAAATGCAAAGCGGCATGCGACAAAC
>CAZRKA010000090.1:0-13850 GCA_964600345.1 uncultured Chitinophaga sp.
TGATTTTGAAAAATATGGCAGATGTACATAGCCTATCAGATCTCGGTTTTCATCGAATATGGCAGTGTAGTATGACAGGTATTCGAGCTGCCCGATTTTTTCTGACTGCCTGATGCTGTACTGCCGTCTTTGTATCAGTTCGAAATGAGCCACAGGATGTATGTAAGGCGAAAACCAGCCCTCGTGATAAATCATGTTGTTGGCGGTCTGGTACAGTGTGCCGTCTTTGAAATACAGATTGATATCCACTTCGTATGTATTCGCAAGATGGCGAATCAGATTCTGAATTGGTCTTTCATCCCTTTTATTATAACCGAATTCGAGTTCACTGACAATCTGCGACATTTTCTTATCCAGTGTCTCGTTTTGTTTTTCGCGGAATCCCTTGTTGACATTCTGTACGGTAAAATACACCACGACCGAACATATCAGTACAGACATCATCAAAAACGACAGCCTGATTTTGGTTTCGAGGTAAAGCTTGTTGATATTGATTACCCTCAGGTATTTGGTAATAAGTTCGTATAAACGGTGAAAGTAAGGATTAAAACTCAGGAGATGTATGATCAGAATAACACTGTATATCAGGATAAAAATAAATATCAATATGGAAGTAAAGTACAGAAGAATACTTGTAAAAACAGTAAAGATCTGATTCCATGTCGCAGATTTCAGCGACACAATGACGAAAGTTTCATTGTCAATCTTCTTGAGCAACTGAGAAAAACCATTCTGCTCCAGAAACGACTCGTCTTCCATGGAACTGTAACGCTGGTGGTCGGTAAGCTTATAAGGGTATGACCCCAGTCCTCTTATCAGTTCATTATTCTGATAAATGGCGTATGAATAGCGGTTGTCAGTCAACTGAACCTTATCCATGCGACTGAAGAAATAATCCAGGTTATAGAGATCGCTTTTGACTTTTGGCGTCAGCATCAGGTAAACATAACCGATGTTTCGTTCGCCGGGGCAAATCTCGTATTTAGCCAGATATCCTCCCAGATAATGAAGGTCTTTGATATAGAGAAAATAATTGCTTATGCTCTTGTTGGTAGATTTGTTGTATAGCGAATTGACATAATCGTAGGTCAGTTTGTTGGGGGTAATGTCATTGCCAAAACTGTCGTACCGCATCAGACTGATGTCGTAATTGCGTATAAAATCGTTGAAAAAAGTAAATCGGTAGTGTAATTCCAGTTCCTGATAATCGCTGCGCTTGTAATAGAAAAATGAATCGATTGCCGCAGTGTGAATCATTTCATCTTCTATATTACTCAACTTGATTTCGAGGTCAATATCCTCTTTGGCAATGAGTTTATTCGCAAACAGTTTGCGGTGTTCCTTTTCCTTAAAACTGTTAAGCTGTTCGAACTGAACCGAAAACACTGCTGCACAAAGCAAGGCACTTGCCATAAGATGTTTAAAAAGCAGTTTCCGGACAAATAATACCCATACCGGCAGCAGTAGCCCGAAAACGGCAAAGCAAATGAGAAGGAAGCCGTTTTCCCTTCGCATAAAATAAGCCCATGCTATAAAAACCAATGCCGTAATGATGTGAATACCGTAGAAAGATTTTTGTTCGAAACGGTGTCGAATGGCCGAGCCCATTATTCTGTTGCCCAGCAAAACGAAAAGAAAGAGCAGGAAAACGTTGAACATCCCTATCAGTGTATCTCCGTTGACATTACTCAGCAATTTAAAATCGAAACTGATTCTGGAATTCAGAATATAAGCGGGAAGAATCAGGAAGATGACTGCAAAATTTATCGCCCAGTGTATGAATGAAACAATGTAATAGGCCGGTTTCAACGGAAAACGCAATTCCCTTTCCCTCAGAGCGCCCATCAACTGATGAATCACCACCAGGGCCGACAGCACTGCCATCGAAAAAAGAATGCAATGTCCCAGTGAAGGAATGAAACTGCTGTAGGCTGCAAGTTCAGGCGAAAAGAGCGGGATATCAGACTTGTGTTTCAGCACGACGTTGAAAAAAGCCAGGAGATTGAATACCGCAATAAACCCGGCAAATCCTATCATAAATACCCTCACCTTGAAGACGGTACTTCTTCCTGCGTACAAAAAAGTAAATATGGTGAAGCATATAAAAGCAAGGATATAGAAGAATTCCACCAGTTGTCTTATTCTTTTCCCTGAATATTCCGACTGATCAACTTTCGGGAGTTCAGTGTGTTTGAGATAGCTTCCGCTTCCGGTATAAACACTGTTATTTTCATCTTTGAGAGAAATGTCTGCGAATCCTGTTTCACCGACAAATGCACTTTTGAAATACTCGTTCGCAATCGGAAATCTTTTATAAAAATGGTAATAACAATATAGTTCGTATTGCCCCGAACGCATGGAGACCATCTGATACCATCCTCTGGCGTTGCTTAAAATCTGCTTGGTATAAGCGCTTCCACAGGGAAAATGATAAGGTTGAATGATATTATCAGACCAGAATACAAGGCAATTATTCCGGTATGCGAAAACAGAAAGTCTGTTGGATTTTATGTCGCGGTAAAGCTCACTGCCGATATCAAAGCTGTCTATCATGGCAGACATACCGGGATCGCTCAGTATCCTCAGTTGACTAAGCAGCTTTTTATCAAGCTTGCGCCTGAGAATCTCGTTGGCATCTTTTGCCTTGTAAATGTCTTTAAATGCTGAATTCTCTATCAGAAGTCCCGAGCCGAAACTCAGCAGAAAGAGAATGAAAAAGACAATTCTTTTCAAATTAAAAATATTTCATTTCAGACAGATAATTCCGGACATAATCCATAACTCCGTCTTCGAGACTTGTAAAAGGCTTGTCGTATCCGGAAGCTATTAGTTTATCCATATCTGCGCAGGTATAATACTGGTATTTGTCGCGGATATCGGCCGGGGTATCTATAAAATTAATGACAGGTTTTTTATCAAGCGCTTTGAAAACCGACTCACCCAGATGCATGAAGGTATTGGCGGTTCCGCTACCTAAGTTATAGATACCGCTTTCTTTGCGTCGCTCCATCAAAAATATCAGCACATCCAGCACATCCATGACATAAACAAAATCGCGTTGCTGCTCACCATCGCGGTAATCGGGGTTATGAGATCTGAACAGTTTCAGTTCGCCGTTTGATTTTATCTGATTAAAAGCGTGGAAAATAACCGAAGCCATTCTGCCTTTGTGATATTCGTTAGGACCATAGACATTAAAGAACTTTAATCCCGCCCAGAAAAACGGGTTTTCTTTCTGTTCAAGCGCCCAAAGATCGAAGTCCTGCTTGCTTTGCCCGTATGGATTAAGCGGCTTTAGCTTTCCTATATTTGTGTAGTCGTCTGAAAATCCAAATTCACCCATACCGTAGGTGGCTGCGCTGCTGGCGTACACCAGCGGAATACCCTCACGCGAGCACATTTCCCACATTTTAACTGAATATGAAAAGTTGAGTTCGTAAAGAATATGCTTGTCAAATTCTGTCGTATCGGTTCTTGCACCTATATGGAATATAAACTGTATCTGATTGCCTTTATCGCCGGCCCAGTCAAAGAAATCGTTGCGGTTTACAAGTTCGGAATACTTAAGAAGTGACCAGTTTTTCTTTTTATTTTCTACAGAAAAATCGTCAACAAGTATTAAATCGGTATATCCTTCTCTATTCAGTCTGCCGGCAAGACAACTGCCAACAAATCCCGCCGCTCCCGTTATTACTATCATATCAAAGTCAGTTCCAAAAATAATTAAATTTAAATTAAATTTGCAGCTTATTTATAAACCCATGACAATTCCTGTGCTATATGTGACCCGAAGGGCACATTTCAATGCCGCGCACAAATTATACAATCCCAACTGGAGCAAAGAAGAAAATGAGGCCTGCTTTGGCAAATGTGCCAACGAATACTGGCATGGACACAATTTCGATTTATATGTTACCATCAAGGGCAGACCATCACCGGATACAGGCTTTGTGATGGATCTTAAAAAGCTTAAAGTCATCATAGAAAATGAAGTAGTAGCTCATCTCGATCACAAAAACCTGAATATGGATGTACCGTTTCTGAAAGACATCATGCCATCCGTAGAGAATATGGCAATTGCAATATGGGAAAGGCTGCTCCCTCATCTGCCTGAGCATGTAAAGCTCCACAAAATACACCTGATAGAAACCATCAACAACTCGGTTGAATACTACGGCCCCGACACTCCTTTTTAATAGACAAAGCGAATAAGTTGGGAATTATCTTCATTCCGGACTATTTATATTTGCGTTACCATGTTGCGCCTCTGGAATAAATACAAATACTGGGTTATCAGCCTAAGCGCGCTGACCTGGATGACGGTATTCGACAGTAACAATTTCATTGAACTGATAAAACTGAGAAGCGAGGTATCGGACTTAAAGGAAAAACGCGATTATTTTCAGGGTGAAATCATCCATGTCAGGAAGGAAGAAAAGGAACTTTTCTCGAATAAGCGGAATCTCGAGAAGTTTGCCCGCGAAAAGTATCTGATGAAAAAAGACAATGAGGATATTTTCATCATTGTTGAAAAAGAAAAAAATTAAATCGCCTGTCACGAAATGGATAATATGTCGTCTATCAGACAGATAGACCATTAAACCATGAAAATCAAATTTATACTATTCGCATTACTGCTCATTTCATTTCAAAACCCATTAAAAGCACAGCAAAACCAGATTAGGTTCGGCATCAGCATAGACAGTGTGTTTTGCAAATACGTCACCATAACAGATTCTACACCCGGAACAGGAGAGAAAAGGATAGAAATGGGCGATGGGAATTTCTTTGACAATAATTATGACATTCAGGCAAATTTCCCCTTCGTACATTATTTCATCAATAAAGTTTACTACAGGTACAAACAAAACGGCACCTTCACTATCACCTATACACATAAATATTTCGACAGCAGTGCCATGTCTATGAGAGTGGATACGCTTCGCAAAAATGTAACTATACAATGTGATTCCTGCTCACTGAAAGCTAATTTTAATTTTAAGTTTACAACTGTTGACCCAAGTCTGGCCTACCTTGGCAGCCTTCATTTAGGTAGTCCGTATATCAACCGCTGGACTCTGGGCGATGGCGATTCATCAAGCCTTGATACTTTTATACACAAATACAAAACAGCAGGTACCTACAGAATTACACTGGTAACTTCACTATATGACAGTTCACTGCAACAGTATTGCACAGATACCGTCCGACTCAGAATCTCAATATCATCAAGCGGCATCAGTTACAGGAACATTTCTGAAAATCTTAAAGTTTATCCCAATCCCTTCATAAACAAACTGGAATTTGAAAATCACAGCGAATTGCAGGAAAGCATTACCGTGTACGACATGAATGGCAAACCGGTAGACAAATTTGTGCTTGAGGCAAAGTCGGTATTGAGCGCAGAAGCAATAGACTGGAGTCCGGGCTTGTATTTACTGGTGTTCAGCGATGGCAGCACACTCAAAATTCTGAAAGAATAGAAAGATAACGGTTCAGAATCTGGCAGCCAGTACTACGCTCAGTTTTTCATTTATTACACGGCCATCAGGATGACGACACTCAATCAGAATGATGTATATTCCAACAGCCTGAACGGTACCGGTTTCATCTGTACCATCCCAGGTAAAAGCACCTTCTGTTCCAAGTGTCTGATTCGACATCAGATTCAGAACTAATCTGCCGCTAATGTCAAATACTTTTACAACGGCTGCAAAATCAGGGTCGGGTAATTTGTAGGAGATAATCATCAGATCCTCGTATCCGTCAAGATCAGGAGATAAAGTTCTGCTGGAGACATTAAAATATTTATCGGTTGCTGGCGCCGGTATAAAAACGGAATTTTGCCTTGCAGGGCTTGCAAAACCGCTGATTCCTGAAGCACTGTGCCAGTTATAGACATCATTGCTATTCATGCCGGTGCTCAGTCGTTCAAGACTAACGCCATTACGGTCATTTAACATCGGATAATGCCAGTCTGCCCTGTAAGATAAGCTGTCTGTGTATTCGCCCAGAATGTTAAGCAATACAATTTTGCCTTCTTCATCCGGCAAAGAAGGCATATTTTTAATCTGAAAAGATAATCCTGAAACTCTGCCGCATTTGTATTTAGTGCAGACATCGGCGGTATCCTCAGTAAGCAACATATACATCCCCGGTTTAAACAGATAAAATTCCTCTGCCAATGGATAAATCTGTTTGATCAGTCCGCCATTATCCAGATCTGCAAGAAACAGTTTGGACAGATCGAAAGTCCTTTTGCTGCAATTATAAAGTTCTACAAAATCGCTTCCTCCGCTGCGCGGATTAAAGAGTATTTCGTTGATCACAATATCACCTTTTCTGCTTAGCGAGGGCCATTGCAGTTGCAGTTCGAAAATGCGGCTGATATTGCCTTCGCAATCTCTTAATCCCTCAAAACTGAAATTGTAAACCGAATCGGATTCCGCTGCAAATGGTAAAATACAGTTAATGGACATCCGGTTTTTATCGAACTGAATAGATACCGGTTTGAAAACATTCCCGTTAAATTGCCATTTTATGTCAGAAAGGGTATCAAGTGCTTCATTAAAAAAGAGCCGAAAAACATTTTGATCAGGAAAATCAATACCGTTCAGTTCCGGTGCGCTGCTGTCTGCTTTCAGAATTTCAGAAACTGAATTTTTTTTACCCGGCGTTCCGCCCGAAATATCTTTGCTTGCCCGCCAGTTAATACAGCCAAGGCAAGGTCTGCCGATGTCTATCATCTCCAGACTGTATCCGCCTTCACTGCGTGAGTCGCCGCGGTAGCAACTGTCTGTATAGGTCACCGCGTGAATCAAGTCTCCAAATCCATTGCTTAAAATTATCTCATCTGCTGCATTATTCAGAGATGGAATTTTGTACAAAACCAGAAATGAATCAGGAGCCAGTACAACGGAAGGCAGTAAATGTGACACCAGGCCGTCTGCAATCCTGCATCCTTTAAGCATAAGATACTTATCCGAGACATTGAGAATTTCAATGTATTCCTTTTCAGGTAATCCGGCAGAAGGTTCAGGATCAATCATCATTTCTGTAATTAATATGTCGCGAAAACGAGGTGTGTCGGGTTTTGAATAAAAGAATTGATGTGAACTCCCGTTTAATACATTGCCACTCAGGTCCTGAATTCCGTTTATTGCAAGTGTTGAATATTTATTTACCGGAAATTCCTGCTCATAGTTCAGCTCCACTTTTGTTTTGTCGTGTGATACATTTATTTCAGTAGGTAATTGATTTGAGTTCAGCAGAAAATGAGTGCTGTCTGACAGCGTTTCCGGTCGGCATGCCTCATTAAAATAGCAAATAACACGATTTATTCCGCTCACAATAATACTGTCGCAAACCGGCGCAAGACTGTCTTTCACAATTGGCCCTGCATATAAATCGTCAAAGAAATGTTTATAGAAAAAAGAAGAGGTACTTTGTCTGACCCTGATGCCTGTGAATCCATTGCTGAAAGGCAGGATAAAAGCCGCTTTGCTTTCCCGATATTCAATACCGCCTGACAGTGTTGTGTACGTCAGTTCAAGACTGTCATTAAGCAATACCAGTCTGAGGGCATAAGCATTCGAATTTGCATTGAGCAAACCGTCTCTGCCGTCAATTAGTTTCGATTCTGTTCCGTTCTTTGAAACAAACACCGAAATCTCATCGCTGGTACCGCCCAGCCTTACAAACACGGAGTTGCGGGCTTTGCGCAAATCGGAAGAATCTGCTAACAGGACGAAATCGGTATAATTAAGCGAAGAAGGATTAAACATCATTCTACATTTGAGCCGCCAGATACTGCTGTCGCCAAAGGATGCTGCCGAACTGATAAAGCTCACCGAATTGGCAATTCTGCTATTGCTTCTCAGTTCGGCATTGCTGATTATGAAAGCGGAATCGCTTAACTGCCATAAACCCGAATAAAGTTTGCCGCTGTCGTTAAAGTTTACATCAAGCTGTGCCTTTAAGGGCAAACAGACAAGGATCAAAATCAGGAAAGCTAAAATGTGTTTCATAGTTAACCGAAGTTAAGAAACACATTTTCTTACAGCAAAAAATAACGCTTTATAATCGTTTAAGGGAAGACTATTTTTTGAGTACTTACTTTTCCTGTCATACAGAAAAATCCGAGTACTTTTTTATTCTGATCATTGATGCAGAAAATATTGCCGGGAACGTTGCTTGGCGGTACGGCAAACAATCCCTGGTTATTTAACTGAGTTCCAATCAGGTTGAGGTAATAAAACAATTCGGGTGTAATGCTCAGAATTTCGACCCTTGCGCTTTCACCTGTTTTATAAGGACGTGAAGTCAGGTTTTCGCGGATGGGAATGATGAATAAATCACCGTCACCGTTTCCGTCGGTTGTGGTCGAATTATCGGCAGCAATCCTGATATCACCGGCTTTGGCTTGCAGACTGTCATTTCTGTATAATTTAAACCAGTAGTAATCGCCTTTGCCGGGTTTGTCTTTAGCCCAGAGTGTCACATAATTTCCCTTGCCTCCACCAAAAGAACCTCTTTCCTTGTATTCGTATGTAAACGAATCAATAGACGTAGGCGAATTGAGTTTGCTTTGAGAAAAATAGGTATCGGCACCGTCTCTTGCAATCAGCTGATATGTATTACCGGCTGAGAATGTATTAGCTGCAGGCGGAACAAAATAATAAACACCGTTGCCATTGTATGTAAATTTATGGAATACCTTTGAAGCGGTATCGATTATACCAACGCTGTCCATTTCATATCCCTTGTAATTGCCGTTGTCAAGATATGACATAGAACGGGTAACATAGATGAACTGGGTATCTGTAGTCTGGTTGATGACCGCGTCGATGACTATCTGCTCCACAGGACTTCCAAGGTCAAGGTCTATCGGGTCTTCACACGATGCGAGTATGAAAACGGAAGTGATTGCCGTAAAAATTATTGATGTGTACTTCTTCATTGTTTTAAAATTTAAAATTCCAGGAAACTGATGGCACTATGCTGCCAATGACGGAATATCTGATTAACTGGGTTTGCGCGTTATAGTCCGGATTATTTCTGGTGTAATAGGAAAAGGGATTTTTTCTGCCATATGCGTTATATACTCCAAATACCCAGCTGCTTTCGCGGGTGGCAGTTTTTTTCCTGATATAGGTTGCCGAAAGGTCAAGTCTGTGGAATGGTTTTATGGTTACGTTATTCCTCAAATCTGATGCGTTGTGCGGAATGCCCTGAAATCCCTGAAAACTGTATTTGGTATTCGGCAAATTGGTGGGGGTCCCGGTGCCTAAGACAAAACTGCCTGATATGGTCCATTTTTTTGTCATCTCGTAGCTGCCGGTTATATTCATGTTGTGTCTGCGGTCGAAACGGTTGTTATACCATTCGCCCTTGCTGATGCCTTCTACCTGTCTTTTTGATTTAGACAAAGTGTAAGAAAGCCAGCCTGTAAGTTTTCCGCTGTTTTTCCGCGCATAAAATTCAAGACCATAAGCTCTTCCCTTTCCGCTCAGCAAATCTGCTTCAAGCTGGGTATTGAGCAATAGATTGGCACCGTCTATATAATCTATCTGATTCTGGAGTTCCTTATAAAATCCCTCGAAAGACAATTCGTAATCCAGATTTTTTCCGAAATTCCTGAAATAGCCGGCTGCTATCTGATCTGCTATCTGCGGCTTGATATTATTGGTGGAAGGCGTCCAAACATCCAGCGGAACTGAAGCCGCAGTGTTTGAAATCAGGTGCAGGTACTGAGACATTCGGTTGTAACTCAGTTTAACGGATGCGTCTTTGGACAATTTGTAATTGGCAGAAAATCTTGGTTCAGGAACATTATAAGACTGTATGACCTCTCTGTCCTTGTATTCGAGTTGAGCAGTTACATCAGCTCTTCTGGCCGCTTCGTTGCGCTGCAAAACAAGAGCGGTGCCTTTTCCGAGATAATTGAAATTCGAAAAACGTATGCCATAACGCAGTGTGAGATTTGAATTTACCTTCTGTTCATTTTCTATATACAAGGCATTTTCCATTGCATATTTTTTGGGCAATCCGAATTCGACCCTCGAACCCTCATCATTGGAAACGGCCTCACCCGGTTTGAAGATGTAATAGGTTGAAAGTGCCCCGAACTGAAGTGTATGTTTTGGTGTGATGTAGTATGTAAAGTCGGGTCTGAAACTGAAATTGACGATATTGGATTTCCATTCAAATGTGTTATCGCCGCTGCCGAAGCCAAGCTGATAATCATATTTGCTGTAATAGGTAGTAAAATTAGAAAATATCTTTTTCGAAAAAAGGTGATTCCATCTGAGAGTCAGCGTCTGGTTGCCCCAGTCGAATTTGGCTCCGGGAGCACCAAATACATCGCGACCGACATAAGAGGATAAAAATATTCTGTTATTGGCATTGACGGTGTAATTAATCTTGGCTGTCAGGTCATAAAAGTAAAAAATTGCATCCTTAAGGTCCTCGTTGTTTCTCAGAAATGGTTTGGAGAGTACATCAATATAACTTCTTCTGGCGGCAATAATAAAGGAAGACTTGCCCTTCATTTTCGGATTTTTTCTCGCTATTGGTCCTTCAAGTGAAAAACGGCTGAATATTAATCCTATGCCACCATTTACTTCAAATTTCTTGGTATTACCTTCCTTCATCCTGACGTCGAGTGTGGAGGATAAACGTCCGCCGTATTGAGCCGGCATTCCACCTTTAATGAGCTTTACATCTTTAACGGCATCGGGATTGAAAACCGAAAAGAAACCAAACAGGTGAGACGAGTTAAATACTGGTGCCTCGTCGAGCAATATCAGATTCTGATCTATACTGCCTCCCCTAACGTTGAATCCTGTGGCACCCTCACCAACCGTACTCACACCCGGAAGCAACTGTATACTTTTAACGATATCGACTTCCCCCAGAAGGGCCGGTACTTTCTTAATCTGAGTGATATTCAGATTATTTGTACTCATTTCTACTTTGTTGACATTATTGTCTTTCTTCTTGGCCGAAATTTTAACCCCGATCAATTCTTCCTCTGTTTTAGCCAATTCAATATTCCTGGTTTCATTTTTTGAAATATCTATCTGAAGGGTATATGGTTTATAGCCATAGAAAGAAAAGATGATATTGTATTTACCCGGTTCGAGTGAGAGTGAATAGAAGCCATACTGGTTTGAACTGGCAACAGATCTTTGTCCTTCCACACTGATATTGCAACCTGTAAGAATTTCCCCGTTAGCCGAATCCTTGACATAACCGCTGAGAGTTACTTTATTATCGAGTGGTTCGGCTTTAAGTGTAATGATAGTTATAACTGTTAACACAGCCAAAAAAAGTTTTTTCATAAAAGCGATGCAAAAGTAACAATGCCACGACTTAATTGTTTGTCTCTAAGATTAAAACTCCTTATTTAACGATGAATTCAGGTAAATGTTATTACAAAAAAATATTTGATAAGACAAACTATTCCGGAGAGCGTTTATTGCAACCCAAGCTGTATTTAATAAAGCTGATAGTCGGGGGTATTAAAAGTATAAATTAATCGGGATTCAGGTATATTTGTAAAAAATTATGAAGATACAGATTCTGAAACTGAACGGCGTGGTCCTGATCATGAGCCTGCTGTTCGGATCCTGCAAAGACAAGAGCAGAATTGAATCAGTCGTCGAGCATTTTGACCTTTCCGAAATGCCGGAAATTATAGAATCTGAACTTAAAGCTCTATCAAAGGACACTTTTCGCACGCATTATTTTGACACATTAAGTTATTATTACAGTGACAGAAAATATAAACCACTCTGGCTTGAAGAATTGCAGGACTCACAGTTCAGGGAAGACGTGCAGCGCTTATCCGACAGTTGTGTTTATGAGGGCCTGAAACCGGAGCATTACATGCTGGATACTGTCAGGTCATTGTTAAAACTATCTTCAAAACAAAAAGTACCAGCCATATACAGAACACTGGCAAGGGCAGATTTATTTCTGAGCAATTTCTTTGTTTCCCTCTGGCACGATAAGGTGCTGGGCAGAACAAATCCAAAAGAGGTATTGGGCATGAAATACACGCTTCCTTTTCCAAATCATCCGGGATTCGGTTTGATGGATGTGCTAGATAAAGATTCGGGATATTACCGGATATCTCATTACCGCCCGCCACATCCGGATTTTATGAAATTAAAAAAGCTGCTGTTTGAAGCATACGCTACAACTGCCGGCAGCGAAACCATGATTGATACTGCAGGTGTCAGAAAGGTTAAACCCGGCGATTCAACCTGGATAGTACCATTTCTGGCCACCAGACTCGTGGAGCTGGGACTGGCACCCGATAGTATTATACCCCTTTACGAAAATGAAATTGTTTATAAACGGCATCTTGCTTCCTATGTCAAGGCATTTCAGTTAAGAAGCAATTTAACGGATGACGGCATCATAGGTAAATCGACGCTTAAAATTCTGAATGCTTCGCATAACGACCGCATCGACGAAATAAGGGCTAATATAGAACGGACCAAATGGTTCGGTATCGATCCGCCCAAACCTTATGTAAAAGTCAATATCCCCGAATTCATGTTGTATATGTATTATCCCGATAGTGTGAAATCGCTGATGGTATGTGTCGGTCAGGGAAAAGAAAGGTATTACGACCAGAAGCTGAAAAAATATGTGGTCAGCAAAAGTTATATGGACAAGCCACTGAATCACGAAACGCCTCAGATTTATTCCAATATTGATTATGTGATTCTCAACCCTACCTGGACAGTTCCTTCGAGTATAGTAGGACGCGAAATGTACTACCACATTGTCCGCGATCCCGGCTATCTGAAACGCAACGGCTATCAGGTATTGAAAAACGGCGTGGAGATAAATCCATACAGTATTAACTGGCGCAAACTAAAACCCGGAAATATTCCTTATATCATCAGACAAAATTCCGGAGATGATAACTCTCTCGGCAGGATTAAGTTCACTTTCAAAAATCCATTTGATGTATATCTTCACGACACACCGCTCAAAAGCAAGTTTAAGTTAAATAACCGTGCTGTGAGTCACGGCTGTGTGCGGGTTCAGAGTCCCGTAGATTTAACCGGCTTTGTTTTGCAACAGAATGTAAGAGTGACTTACGATGATGTACTGATCATGATGGGACTACCTCCGACAGATACAGCCAGGGCGAGAAAATGGAGCGAGGATACAACAAGTTACAGGAAGATCGTTAAAAAGACCCACCCCGTGCGTGTCGAAAACCGCATGACTGTTTTGTTTGATTACAAGACCATAGTTTTCGATGAATTTGATAAACCCCGTTTCATTTTTGACGTTTACGACAAGAACAGTCTGATCATTGAGGCGCTGAACAGGGATTAAAAACAATTAAACTTTTCCAAAGCTTGATACTTTGGAAAAGTATCTCCGGAAAAATCAGGTTATTTCGGTTCATTCGTGCAATAGCTGCAGAACTTTGTATTCTGCGGAATCTATTTACAGGCGGATGTTTGCGCAGAATAATGGCGATTGTAAAAATAACTTTTCCAAAGCTTAAGACTTTGGAAAAGTGCCTGAAAAAAGTCCTCCCGTTTCCGTTAACATTTACCATAATCGAAATCGCTCTCAGGCGTTATTTTCATGCGGAGTGCGAATGAATTCCATGTAAATGATAGAGTAGAAAGGACTTTTCCAAAGCTAGATACTTTGGAAAAGTATTTTCAAAAAAATGGAGCATTTTCTTCAATTTCTCAATTTTGGCGGAAATGTAAGGATAAGCGCCTTTCGGCTGCAGACGCTGTTCTTCGCTCAGTTTGTTTGATGTGAAATTGAACTTTGGAAAAGCTTAAGACTTTGGAAAAGTGTTTTCA
>CAZRKA010000091.1:0-8321 GCA_964600345.1 uncultured Chitinophaga sp.
CGGGCTTTTTGGGATTGCAAATGTATTATTTATAAATTAATTGGCAAAAAATTAATTATTGCCAATTTTAATAACTGAACGGGTAAAAATCTCGGGTTCTATTTAGCAAGCATTTTTAGGCATTGACAACTATTTCGTTTCTAGTCTCCAGTCTCCAGCCTTTTTATCTTTAGTCTCTAGTCCCTGTATCAGAATCTCCATCGTCGACACGGGGCAAGCTTTATTCTTTAGTCTCTAATCTTTATTCTCTAGTCTTTAGTCTCTATTCTCTATTCTCTAGTCTTTAATCTTTCATCTTCATTCTTCCCCCCCCAATTGTTCATTCCGTGTGTGTAAGCATCTGCGGTGTTTTATTAATTTTGCGCCAATGAATATCCTGATATTAGGCGGAGGAGGCAGAGAACATGTATTTGCCGATAAAATCAGCAAAAGCCCCTTGTGTGACAAACTTTATACTGCACCCGGAAATGCAGGCACTGCTTTGCATGGAATCAATTTGCCAATTTCACCATTGGATTTTGAGGCAATAGAAAAAGCCTGTATTGACTATGGTATTGACATGATAGTCCCCGGAAACGAAGATCCTTTGGTAGCCGGTGTTACTGATTATATAGAGACAAGCAGTAAACTGAAAAATATCATGGTTGCCGGACCTAAGGCATCCGGCGCACGACTCGAGGGCAGCAAAGACTTTTCGAAGAAACTGATGAGCAAATACCATATTCCGACTGCGGCTCATCTTACTGTAACATCAGCGAATATTGAAGAAGGAATTTCGTTTCTTCATTCATTAAAACCACCCTATGTTTTAAAAGCCGACGGTTTGGCCGCAGGAAAAGGGGTATTGATAGAAAATGATATTGACAAAGCCTGTTCGGATCTCAAAGAAATGCTGGGTGGTAAATTTGGTGATGCCAGTTCCAGGGTTGTAATAGAGGAGTATTTGCACGGAATCGAACTTAGTTGTTTTGTGCTTACAGATGGAAACAATTATGTCATGTTACCCGAAGCAAAAGACTATAAGCGAGTAGGTGAGGGCGACACCGGTCTCAATACCGGCGGTATGGGTGCTGTGTCACCTGTCCCATTTGCCGGAAAGGAATTTTTGGAAAAGGTCGAACAAAAGATTGTCATTCCTACAATCAAAGGACTAAAGAATGAAAACATTCCATATAAAGGGTTTTTGTTTATTGGTTTGATGAATGTAGACGGCGAACCAAAGGTAATTGAATACAATTGCCGCATGGGTGATCCTGAAACAGAGGTAGTATTGCACCGGCTTGAAAGTGATTTTCTTGAATTGTTATTAGCCACATGCAAAGGAGAACTGCATAAAAAGGAATTGAAAATCAGCAGGGATACAGCGGTGACAGTTGTTCTGGTATCTGGCGGATACCCTGAAAGCTTCGGAAAAGGATATGAGATCGGCGGACTTGAAAAGGTCAGTCAATCTACAATTTACCACGCGGGGACCAAACCTGAAGACGGCAAAGTATTAAGCAATGGCGGCAGGGTATTGGCAATCACATCTGTGGCTTCAAGCATTGAGGCCGCCGTCAAATTGTCTATGGATTCTGCAGAATTGATTACTTACAAAGACAAATATTACAGAAAAGATATCGGAAAAGATTTAATGAAATACAATGAACAAATTTAAACATGAAATGGTGAGGCAGAGACTGGTTAACCGTCTCCTTAAATATTTCCTCAGGGGATTGCTGATTTCAATACCTCTGGTGGCAACAATAGGCATTATAGTCTGGTTGTTCGAGACCATTGACAACCTGCTGGGCGAGGATCATCTGCCCGGTTTAGGCATACTCATCATCCTTTCCCTTATTTTGTTAATCGGCTTTATAGGATCGTCTTATATTGCCAAACCCTTTATTGATTGGTTCGACGACTGGCTGGAAAAAACACCCGGTATAAAGTTTCTGTATTCGTCTGTTAAAGATATTATGGAAGCCTTTGTTGGTGAAAAGAAAAAATTCTCTGAACCGGTTATTCTTGAACTCGGCGCCGAAGGAATTTACAAGGTGGGATTTATAACTAAAAAAGACCTGAAAAGCATAGGCATGGAAGGTTTTTCTGCAGTATATTTTCCTAAATCGTATGGCTTTATGGGTGATCTTTATTTCGTAAGGAATAACAAGATTAAGCCTCTGGATGCAAATCCAACCGCTGTTTTCAAGATGATTGTTTCCGGGGGTGTAACCGGCGTCGAAGACTCAGACGTTTAAACCATTCGTATAATCCGGTACACATTGCCAGCATGGCCATATTGTAGAGGAAATCTTCTATTGGAATGCTCATTACCCTGAAACCGCTGATTTCATTTTCATTGTAAAACACAACAGGTTTGGCGGTTAATATACCATTTACCAGCAGCATAGGTATAATGGATACAAGAAAGGCAAAATAAAACCAGCTCATATACCTTCTTCTGATGACGGTGAGATGAGTGCCTAATATGAAAGACAGGAAAAGACAAGTTAAAGCGGTATACAGCCTGTCGTTAAACCAATACAATAGTGAACATGAAATCCCGAAGAATAACAGTGTAAACCAACGGTAAAGTTCTTCGAATGTGGCACTCTGGCCAATATATGCTTTCAGACATTCGTAAATAAAAATACAGGCATAAGGTACAGTTAAAAAAAACAAGACCTCCTCTACAGGTAAGTTGCCAATGTAGTAACCTAAAACGTACCTGGAATTGAAACCCCAGATCCGCATGCCCGCAAACCAGTGATCCCAAAACAGGAATAACAAAGCAGTGAGAATAATTGCAGGAAACAGACTTGGCCAGTGCTTGTAAAATGCTACCTTTTTATCGAAAGATAAAAGCAGAGGAAACAGTATACACCCAATATTGATCCAGAGATAAAGACTATTCATTAACGCGTTTCAGTGTAGAATACTCTGAGGCATACACCCTGAGTTTCTGCCTGAGTAATCTTCTCGCAACAAAGATACGGGTTTTTACAGTGCCTATCGGTATCTGCAGTGCCTCCGCTATTTCGTGATATTTGAATCCTTCAGCGTTTAGCATGAAAGTAACTTTAAGTTCAGATGGCAAACTGCCGATGGCCGTCTCAAGGTCGCGGCGAATGAATTTGAGTTCAGCCTGATTAACTACATTATGAGTGGCCTGATCGAGAAAGAAGGTATTGTCAGTGGTATCAATAAATGTATTTCTCTTGGCCATTCTTCTGTAATTGTTAATGAAGCTGTTGCGGAGTATGGTATACAACCAGGCCTTGAGATTGCTGCCTTCACTAAACCTGTCTTTGTACTTTAATGCCTTGAGCATGGTTTCCTGCACAAGATCATTGGCATCGTCGTTGTTGCGTGTTAACTGCATAGCCAGAATTTTTAAAGGTCTGGATTCGAGTTTGAGCAGCTCTTCGAATTGATTATCGCCTGTCATAAATGCATTGGATTTCATGAGGACAAATTTCATGGCATTCCGTAAGATCAGTTCGCATTTTTGTTTAAGAGTTGCTAAAATATTCTTAAACGAATAAATCAGACTCTTAGAAATGAAGTTATTGGATATCATTTTTATCTCATTATGCATTTGAAATCTTATGGAATGAGAATGTTATATATCAGATAAACAATAATATATGAAATATATAATTAGACTTATTTTCTAAGAAATCTTAAACATTAATTAATATTTAAAATCTATTTCAAGATAGAAATCGTATATACATCTTTGGACTTCAGTACTTAAGATATAAGCGGCAATTTCCTTTTTGTTGAATCAAACTTAGACAGTTTTAGAAGAATTTTAATTGCTGCACCAAAGGTATTAAACTGTCCCCGCACCATATTTACCGTATTTAAGCCTTATCTGTAGATTAAGTGGCAGTTTAAGATTTATTTAAACCTATATGTGTTTTTGTCATATCACTTATAGGTATTTATGATCGCTAATTTCGGATAAATAGGCTAAGTTTGCGCTGGATAAAACTATTTTAAGGTTTATCAGTTATACTCTAAGCAGATGAAGGTCTCCGTTTTTAGAAAAGCACATTTCAATTCAGCTCACAGATTGCACAATCCTGATTTAAGCAGGGAAGAGAATTTAAAACTTTTCGGTCTATGCAATAATCCGAACTATCACGGACATAATTATATGCTGGAAGTAAGAGTGCATGGTCATATCGATCCGATCAGCGGATATGTCATAGATACCAAGATACTGAAGGAAATCATAAAAGAAGAAGTTCACGATCCTTTTGATCACCGCAACCTGAATCTGGATACGGAAGAATTTAAAACATTGAACCCTACTGCAGAAAATATAGCCGTGGTTATCTGGAACAAGTTGAGGAAAAGACTGAATACTGAACTGGATTTAACGGTTAAACTTTTCGAAACAGAAAATAATTATGTCGAATTTGATGGAAAATAAATTGCACAGCGAAGATCACGATCACGACTTTGATGATTCACATATGGATACTCCCATGCGTCACGACGCATTCCATAAAAGTGATGAAGAAAAGATAGATATAATTCAGAAGCACTTTCATGCCATTATGGAAACTCTCGGCCTTGACCTGGAAGACGACAGTCTGAAAGGTACACCCCGCAGAGTTGCTAAAATGTACGTCAAGGAAATGTTCTGGGGTTTGAATCCCGAGAACAAACCACCGGTATCACATTTCAAAAACAAGTTCCGGTACAACGAAATGCTGATTGAAAAGGACATTCATTTTTATACCAATTGCGAACACCATTTTGTGCCATTTTTCGGCAATGCACATATTGCCTATATTCCTAATGGTAAAGTAATAGGACTCTCAAAGCTCAACCGCATAGTTGAGTATTTTGCCAAAAGACCTCAGGTACAGGAAAGAATGACCATGCAGATTGCCAATGAATTAAAGAAAATCCTCAATACCGAAAATGTGGCAGTTATTCTGAATGCCAAACATTTATGCGTAGCCAGCAGAGGCATTAAAGACAACAGCAGTCATACCACCACCTCAGAGTATTCAGGTCGGTTTAACGATCCCGATACCAGACTGGAACTGCACAGACTACTGGCGCTGACATAAGTGAGCTGATTGCAGGTTTTTTCTGTATTTTCGCAACTCATTCGATTGCAATATGACAAGAACTGTTACTTTAATTTTTCTCCTTCCTTTTACCCTTTTTTCAAATTCAGTTTTCAATTACAAGGATTACTGGAAAAACCGAAAACCTAATGCTGCATACTGGCAACAGGATGTACATTATACCATTAATGCCGTAATTGACGACGAAAAGGATGAAATAAAAGGAGAAGAAACCCTGGTTTATTACAACAATAGTCCCGACAAATTATATACTGTTTATTTTCATCTTTACCAGAATGCATTTCAACCCGGTAGTTATGCCCATGCGCTTAACGATGTCAATCACGAAAACACGGAATTCGGCAAATATGAGGCTCTTAAAATGGGTACCTTAATAGACGAATTTATTGTTGACGGTCAAAAACTGGAATACAGGATAGATAACACCATTCTGATAGCAAAACTAAAAACGCCTCTTGAACCTGGTGCTTCGCTAAAATTTGATATCAAATTCAGAACTTACTGGGATAATGGCAGTATGCGCAGAAGATTCAAGACCTTTGATCCGGATGGTAAAGGAAAGTATAAGCACTTCGATGGTGTGCACTGGTATCCGCGAATATGTGTATACGACCGTAAATTTGGCTGGGAAACTGATCAGCATCTCGGAAAGGAATTCTACGGTGATTACGGTGTTTACGATGTTAAAATAACTTTCCCTTCCAATTATGTAGTAGAAGCCACTGGCGCTTTGCAGAACGAGTCTGTTGTTATGCCCGAACAACTTCGGAAAAGTCTGGATATTGCCAATTATTCCAGAGAAGGATTGGTAGGGCAGTCGGGTAAAGGAAAATCCAGGATTCCAACGGGGTATACTTTCACAATTCCGAGAGAAGGTACAAAAACTTGGATTTATCACGCCGAAAATGTACACGATTTTGCTTTTACCGCCGACCCATCCTACAGGATAGGTGAAGTGGTCTGGAACGGAATACGCTGCATCACACTGGCTCAGGAACAAAATGCCCCATACTGGTATCCGACCGCAGCATTTGTCGCTAAAGTAGTAGAAACATACAGCACCGACTTCGGTATGTACGGCTATCCTAAAATAGTTGCCGCAGATGCAAGAGACGGGATGGAATACCCTATGATTACATTGAACGGCGGCAACTGGCCGGGACATCAGTATGTGATTGCTCACGAAGTTGGTCACAACTGGTTTTTCGGAATGATAGGGAATAACGAGACGTACAGAGCTTTGCTCGACGAGGGATTTACTCAGTTCTTAACCTCATGGAGCATTAAGAGGTTTAACAATCTACCCATAAAAGCCAGCGCATACGACGAACAATCTGTATACAATGGTTATCTGTTTGATGCCCAGAATAAAAACGATGCAACCCTCAATACGCATAGTGACGATTTCGGTTCGGCCACAGGTCACGGCGGCGGATACAGACATGTGTATTACAAAACTGCGACCATGCTTTACAATCTGCAGTATGTGCTGGGTGATACTCTTTTTCTGAGCTCCATGAAACATTATTTCAACAAATGGAAATTTGCACATCCATATCCGGATGATTTCAGACAGGCCATTATTGAATACTGCAAGACTGACCTCAACTGGTTTTTCGATCAGTGGATGGAAACCACTAAATCCATCGATTACAAATTGATGAATGTTAAAAGAGTTAACAGAAAATCCAATGATGGAAAATTCCACTACAGAATCAGAATAAAACGCAAAGGCGAAATGCAGATGCCAATTGATCTGAGCGTAAAAGATAAAGACAACAGAAGCTACGAGTATTTAATTCCAAATACTTATTTTGTCAAACCTGAGGGAAGAACTGTTCTTGCTACGTGGAAGGGATGGGGCTTGCTTAACAGGATATACGACGATACCATCACGCTTAATTCTAAAATAAACACCATCGAAATCGATACAACTCAAAGGCTGGCAGATATATACAGAATGGACAACAGGATAAAGAAAAACAATTACAATCTGCCCCTGAAAGTTAAGACTGATTACGGTATTTCAAATACGGCTTCCTTTAATCACCGCAATATGAGCTGGAGACCCGATCTCTGGTTTAATGCAGTTGATGGTTTAAAAGCAGGGTTCAATATGCATTTCGAATATGCAAGGGTAAAGCATGTACTCGATCTGAGTGCCTGGTACAATACCGGTCTTTGGGCCGAAAAACCTTATGAAAGCAATGTAAGGGCTCCGCTGTCTTATCGATTAAGGTATTCAAATCTCGTTGGCAGGGATGCATTTATTTACTGGGATACCAGATGGTTGGATGGCATCTTTTACGACGATCTGGGTTTCAGAAAATCATTTGGAAAAAACTTTGTCAATATACACTTCAAGTCGATTTCTATGGACAGCATGCAAAGTGTATACTGGCCATACAGCGGTGTTAAACAAAGGGAATACAAAAGCAACAGGAGCATAATTGTTGACTATTCCAGAAACTACCGGTATAAAAGAGGTAATGGAATTATCAACTCATCTCTGAGAGGAAGCAGCCTTAGCAAGGATTATGGATACGGTTCGTTTAAACTTGAAGTTATCAATAATAACCGACTTGGAAAATTCGATCTTAAAACCCGTTTGTTTTTAATGCATATTGAAGGTAGTTCAATTCCGGAAGAGGTCATGCTC
Source organism: uncultured Chitinophaga sp. (assembly GCA_964600345.1). Taxonomy (GTDB): domain Bacteria; phylum Bacteroidota; class Bacteroidia; order NS11-12g; family UBA955; genus JABMMZ01. The sequence continues at coordinate 7,753 of CAZRKA010000091.1, forward strand.
AATCTGGCATCAGCCAACATGGAAGAATTGCTCGAAAGCAAATTTACCAGATCCCGCGGGTGGATACCTCAGGAATGGCTGGGATATGGAAAAACAAGCAATCATTTTCACATGGGTGGTGGATTGAATTTGAGAGGATATTCCGGATACCTGGCACCTGTCAGCAAAGACAATGTTCAATATCAATTATACAATGGAAATGGCGGAATGAGTGCTTCTGCTGAGCTTGGCTTCGACAGACTCTTCAGATTTAAACCGGCTCTGACAAGGAATTTCCTGAAACTTGATCTCTACCTGTTTGCAGATGCAGGAGTTTTATACAACACCAATATTGCCGGTACCATTACTTCACCGCTGCGAATGGATGCCGGTATAGGCACTTGTCTCAGCATTAAAAAATGGGGTAAACGCAATCTGATACAGCCTTTCACTTTGCGATTCGACATGCCGTGGCTGTTAAATACACCTCCATTCGAAGATCAGGCTTATATTCAGAACAGATGGGTTGTCGGTATCGGTAGAAGTTTCTGATTATGGTAAGCAAAAGTAAAAAACTGATAATCGCATTT
>CAZRKA010000091.1:8331-13758 GCA_964600345.1 uncultured Chitinophaga sp.
TTCGTTTCTGATTCTCTTTTTCGGATCTGCAGGCTTTATGTACTTTAAATTCATTCACAATAAACCTAAAATCAAGATAATTGCGCCAAAAACTGAAGTTGACCCAATGAAGTTTGACAGTCTTCTCTACGAGCAAAATAAAGACCGTCAACTTAAATAGAGTACAACATACCGGATTAGTAGATATACAATCTTTAAGGACTTGTATTAAAATTCAGTAATCAGCCAGATCTTCGTGGACTGTCTCTTCAGGTTTCAAAGAGTAATAAAGACTGAACAGTAAAAGCAGTCCCAGCAGGCATACATTGATCAAAGGGAATATTTCAGGAAATCCGGCAAACACCTCAAACGATGCCAGCTCTTTCTCAGATTTGGCAATGTCCTTTGCTATCTGATAAATATAAAAATTATATGGTATCATTCCTATGCTTGAAACAATATAGGTTGACTGAATACGCGACTTGTTTTTGTACAGCCAAATAGAAAGTACAATAAAAAACACAAGTCCCGGTATGCCCATGACAAATATGACGGATATGAAAGTCAGCGGCAGGTAAAGCAATATCCCGACAAGGTTGTTGAGAAACAGAGCTTTCAGGATTAATCGGATAAATTGATTTTCTTTTTTCATATAGATTGAATGATTTTGTTTTTTGATAATTGTTTGTGAATTTCTGTTAATTGAGTTTCCAGATTGCTGAGTAACTGCAATTCTGATAAAGGGAAAGAATGTCGTCCTCTTTTGTATGCTTTAATAAAATGATGTATCGATTCTGGTTTAATAAAGATTCCGCAGATAAGCACTATGACAACCGGCAAACTCTTATTCCCGTTGCCGAATTCAAAAAATTGCAGACTGATTTCTCCTTCAAGATTGGTTTCATAACCCAGTAAAGCGTGTTTGATGTCGTGTAGTTCGTATCCTTCGAATATACTCAGCCCCCTGGCAGTCAGGAATTGATAAGCGGATTTGCCAAGGCTGTTTTCAGGACAGTTCTGCAATCTGTTCATGTCCAATCTCTGATAATCCGGTTTATAAGCCAGTTTTACCAGAGGGAAAAACAAATACCTCACCAGCGCATTGACAATAATTTCACGCATAATTTATTTTTGCTATGCTGTTTGAAATTTCCTGTTTTTTTAATATTATCTTGAAGCGCCATTAGTGGAATCCAGATGCAGCATGGTATTTAAAATGTCACTGAAGAAATTGCTGTTTTCGTTTGTAAAGAGTATGAATTTTTCGCCGGGCAGACCGAAAAACGGACTTAAAGTAAACGAAAGCTGAACACCTATGATGCAAAACAGAACTGCCCATAGTCTGAGGAATAATATCCCCTTAAACCTTTTGTCATAAGCTTCCGCCTCTAGTCCTGAAATAAGCTTTCGCAGTTCGCGATAAAACAAATAGGTTCCGGTAAAACCAGCAATAGTGAATATGATACAGTTGATAAACTTATAAATCTGATATGAATAATCGGTAATCAGAAAGAAAAAACTGACCGGGGCAAATGCTGCCAGTACCAGTGAAATAAAGGTATTGCATAGTATCATGAAATTTAACAATTGCCTGAAACTTTGTTTTATGCCCAGAAAAGAAAGGAAGAAATACAAGGTGGGGAAACAGATAAAGGTTGTCAGGTAAAACATCAGAGGCAATTTGACACCCGACGATAAAGCCTGCAGTATGCTTTGAGACGAGCCGATTATTACGCCATAAACTGCAAACAGGCTTACACTTAAAAGAAACATCCTGACTATTACGGAATTTTCGCTGTTTCCATTAAGGATGTTGTCAATACTTTGTTTTCTGTTTTTAAGTAGTTCAGAGATAAGGTTGAGATTATTCATATAGGTTGTTATTTATAATATAAAGTACTTTGTAATGCAAAGTTGAAGTTTAAAAAAAATTACTTTCGTATCAGTTTTTCCAGGACATCGAGATGTCTGTTAAACGCTTTACGTCCTGCTTTTGTGATACTGACACCGGTATTGGGTTTCTTTCCGATAAATGATTTGTTTATGCGTATGTAATCGAGTTTTTCAAGATAGGAGAGGTGAGAGGCCAGGTTGCCGTCGCTGAGTTCCAGTAATTCCTTAAGCTCAACAAAATCAGAGTGCTCGTTATTGATCAGTACCGACATAATACCGAGCCTGACCCTGCTTTCAAACGCCTTATCAAATCCTTCAAGCATCAGTCTCTTTCCGGTTTAATGATCATATACAATCCAAAAGCAATATGTACAATACCAAATCCAAACGTCCAGATCAGAATGTGGTATTGCATCATGCCGAGGCATAACAGTGAAAGCAACATTTGACTTATACCGAGATAGCGAATGGCTCCATGTGTGAATTTCCCTGCATTGAATAGTGTTAATCCGTATAATATAAGCGAAACGGGCAGTACAAGATCAGGGTGAGTAGTGAAAAGTAATATGCAGAATACAAGTGCAAATCCCATTGGAATTGTAATATTGTAAATAAAATTTCTACCACCGGGACTGCTTAGTTTTTCGGCTCTTTTATTAGCAGATATTTTGGTAAAAATCAATCCGGCCACAGTACTTAAACCTAATAATAGCATTGCAAAATAAAGCGCCGTTGAATAATGTTCTTCAGGCAACAAGCTCAATTTACTGTAATCGAGATTGTAAGGGTTGATGTCATATAACTTGCAAAAAGCCACCGAAAACACAAGAGTAAGTATGCCGGCACATATAACGGCATAGCCGCTCAGAGAGCGAAACTTCCCCGATTTCGACATCATCTCCCGGATGTGATTAAGCGATTCCTCAGGTTTTAAATTATCCATAAATAAAAGTGCTTTGTGATGCAAAGTAAATGTAATTAATTTTAAATCTGACACGACTATGTTCTCTTTTTGGATGAAATAGTTCAAATTCGGGATAAATGAATTTTGTGATACATGTCTTTCATAATTATTGGATGCCCCGCTCGTCGAGTGCTTTGCGGTAAGCCGAGGCATTGATTAAATGCTGTCTGTAGTCCTTTGCAAAACTGTGATATCCGCTGAAATCAGATTTAGCACACATAAAGAGATAGTCGTGTTCAGCAAAATCAAGAACAGCTTCTATGGATTGTTTTGACGCAATGCAAATGGGGCCGGGGGGGAGTCCTTTGTTCAGATAGGTATTATATGGAGATTCAATTTTCAGGTGACCTTCATAAATTCTTTGCAAACCTGAATTATTCAATGCAAACTTTACAGTCGGGTCGGCCTGAAGCAACATGTCTTTTCTTAAACGGTTAATATACATGCCTGCTACCATAGGCATCTCATCCGTTTTATTGGTTTCTTTAGATACTATGCTGGCCAGAGTGATAACCTGTATTGGATTTAATCCACTTCTTTTGCATTTCTCAAGCCTGAGTTCGTTCCAGAATTTAAAGTACTCTTGTTTCAGTTTTATAAGTAATTCATCCGGTGATGTATGCCAGAGTATATTGTAAGTATCCGGCAATATCAAAGCGTACACTGTTGCATTGTCAAATCCGAGTGTGTCCAGCATTCTTGAATCACATAGTGCCCCGTAAAAATCTGCACTGTCCGGCTCAAGTTTTTCGCCGCATTTACCGGCAAACTTCTCTAAATTTCCAAGTGGTTTAATGATCAGATCAACACTCTTCATTTTTCCTTCTCTGAACAGCCTTACTATATCTATCACTGTCATTTCGGGTTCAACTGTGTAACGCCCTTTTTTAATCCAACGGCTAAGGTTCATTCTTTTGGCGGCGAAATCGAAGACAAAAGGAAATTTCAAACCGCATTCACTGATTAATTTATCGCGGATATCGTCGGCGTTGTCGTCCGGGCTTATATATACAAATTGTTTCTTTTCAATCTTAATACCGGGTGAACTGTAGAGGTAATATGCGAAGGCGGCAGTTCCGGCAATCAGAAATAGCAGAATTAAAAATAATTTTTTGAAAAGTTTCATCTGTATTTACAAACATAAAACTATAAACTGAAATGCGGAAAAAAATCGGGATGTGAGAGAAAAGGGCTCAGTCAGGTTTTTAAACACAAATTGATAAAATGAAAAATTTATAGGAATAGTTTTATGCGCCATATCTTATTTTTGCGCATGGAATTGATTGAAACCGGATTTAAAGGATTGCTGCTTATTCGCCCTAAAGTATTTAAAGACGACAGAGGTTATTTTTATGAATCATTTAACGCCGAAAAGTTTCGCAGTCTGGGTGTTGATCTGGAATTTAAACAGGATAATCAGTCCCTTTCGAATCGCGGAATATTGAGAGGAATGCACTTTCAGTCGCCGCCGCATGCACAGGGCAAACTGGTAAGGGTTATCAAGGGTGCTGTGCAGGATGTGGTGATTGATATTCGCAAAAATTCTCCGGATTACGGCAAACATTATGAAGTTGAACTCAATGAAGACAATTTTCTGATGTTATATATTCCACCCGGTTTTGCTCACGGGTTCGCCACTTTAAAAGACCATACCATTTTTTCTTATAAATGTACAGATACCTATCATCCTGAAACCGAAGGCGGGCTGGCATGGAATGATCGTGAGTTTGGAATCAACTGGAAGTTACAAGACCCTATTCTTTCTGCTAAAGACAAGGAATATCAGCCTTTCAGTCTGTTCGTATCACCATTTTAAATTATTCTTCAATTATTTCGGCAACAACCCTGAAACCAAGGTCAGCTGAGGGATTTTCATAAGCAGCCTGCGATACAATCAACAACTGGTATTGGTCTGTAAGCCACGAACCACCCTTGCAAACCCATTTTTCTGAAGTCATTTCCGAAACATTCCCGGACATATTGTATAATCCGTAATTATTTGGAAAATAAGAATGGATATTTCCCGGTATAAGTAAACCATCTGCCGCAAAATAAGCCTGATTGTTTGCCGAGGTATGCCATTTGATTAATCCAAGACTGTCTGTATAAAGCAGCCTTTCCTCGTATGGCGCAAAATTGGATAAAAAACAACCACGGCTGTTTCTGAGATATGAACCATTCCAGGGGTAAGGGCCATTGTCTCCGCCTTTAGCCGCAAACTCCCATTCCTTTGTATCCGGCAAACGGAAAACAACTTTTTTATACGGTTTATTTTCCCACTGACTATATTTATTGTTAAGCCACTTACAAAAGGCAATTGCAGATTCGTAGTTTATGCCAACAACCGGATATTGGTTAAAGGCACTGTGTTTGCCGTATTGCTCAAAAAAAGGATATCTGAAATGCTTCGCCCAGACTTCATTTCTGATTCTGTATGTCGTATCCGGATTTTCGGCTAAAAATTGTCTGTACCAAAGATTGTTGATTTCGTTGCTCATCCTGATTTTTTTCACAGAACCGGGCAGTCCGGGTACATACATCAGGGTTTTCCATATTCGCTGATTGAATTCAAAACTGCTTATCTCTTGCTT
>CAZRKA010000092.1:0-848 GCA_964600345.1 uncultured Chitinophaga sp.
TTGCTGAAATATGCATCGCTCATCAGACTCATGGCTCCCTGAGTACTGCCGTGATAGGCATTATACTGAGCCAGAAAGCGGGGTCTCCCTGTATACCTTTTGGCGAGTTTCATGGCAGCCTCAATGGCTTCACTGCCGCTGTTCACAAAGTATACCGAGTTAAGATTATCGGGCAACAACTCACTGAGTTTTGAAGCAAGTTTAGTTTGTGCATCCTGAATCAGTTCGCCGTATACCATCAGATGCAGATGCTTATGCAACTGATCATTTACCGCTGCAATGACTTCCGGATTTGAATGACCGACATTGCTCACAGATATACCGGAAATGCAATCTATGTATTTCCTTTCTTCAGAATACATATAAATACCTTCGGCATGTGTAATGTTAATTGCCAGAGGCGCATCTGATGTTTGTGCAATATGCGAAAAGAATCTTTCCCGGTTTAATGAAGTTGACACGGTGCAAAATTAGGGAGAAGATGGGAGATGAAAGATTAAAGATGAAAGATTAAAGATGAAAGATGGACTAAAGATAAAGAGACTAGAGATAAAGAGACTAGAGATAAAGAGACTAAAGATGGACCAGAGCCTGCCACGTGTCGTTCCGCCTCAGGCGGATCTGACACGGGGACTAAAGACTAGAGATAAAGAGACTAAAGATGGAAGATAGATGAGTAGAAGATAGCTTGTCCCGTGGCGTGTCGACAAAGGAGACTCTGAAAAGATGGAAGATAGAAGAGTAGAAGATAGAGGAGTAGGCGTTAACTATCGCTACGCAAGGTGTCAATTATTAGACGACTAAGCATCGACTTCAGTCGGTAGGGATCGCCACAGCAATTATTTTTT
>CAZRKA010000092.1:948-13553 GCA_964600345.1 uncultured Chitinophaga sp.
AATGTGGCATCATCGCAGACCTGAATGATTCTTAGGTGACGCGCCTCGCACCCCGAAATATTAATGATGTTGGTGTTTAGGGAAGACTAAAGATTAAAGACGAAATCTTGCCCTGTATCGTGTCGACGAAGGAGACTCTGAAAAGATGGAAGATAGAAGAGTACCCGTGGCGTGTCGACAAAGGAGACTCTGCCATGGGGAGGAGTAGGCGTTAACTATCGCAACGCATGGTGTCAATTTTTAGACGACTAAGCATCGACTTCAGTCGGTGGGGATCGCCACAGCAATGATTTTTTAATGTGGCATCATCGCAGACCTGAATGATTCTTAGGTGACGCGCCTCGCACCCCGTAATACTAATGATGTTGGTCTTATGACCGACATCCCCCTCAAACGATTGTCCTGCATAAATCTGCGCTTATGTCGCCCCTGCAGGGCGAGGATGCGTCTCTGCGATAAACAGGGGGCTTTAACAAATATCGACCGGTGAAGGTTAAAGCTCCCGACTTCAGTCGGGGGTAAATGTGAGAAACGGAATGGGCTTTAGCCCTTTTTACGGAAGGTCGGTCAGCTTATTAATATTGTTGCTGTTTTCAGGTAACTATATACCTGTTATCACCAACATCCCGGCGAAAAAAAAATCCCCTTGCAGGTAAGCAAGGGGACTTCGAGTTAATAGTAATTAAGTAAAATTATTTTACTTTGCTTGACAGGTCAGCACCAGCTTTGAATTTAACCACTTTCTTAGCAGCGATTTTGATTTCTTTTCCGGTACGTGGGTTACGGCCGGTTCTTGCAGCTCTTTTAGTTACAGAGAAAGTTCCGAAACCTACAAGGATCAATTTGTCGCCTTTTTTCAAAGCGCCTGTAGTTGCTGAAATGAAAGAGTTCAAAGCTGCTTGTGCCTGAGACTTGGTTACTTTGGCATCGTTAGCCATTTTGCTGATTAAATCTGATTTGTTCATAATTGAAAAAATTAATAAATGTTTATTGTTTTTAATGAATTCGTGAGGTCAAAAGTATTCTAAAGTTTAATAAAATCAAGGGGTTCCAATTATTTTTTTAAAAAATATATTAACACTCAATTCACATTTTATTTGAAACGACGCTGAGAAATTTTCATAACCTTCTGTATTACAACGTTTAAAGATTTGTTGTGAGGATTACTTATTTCAGAAATGATATCAGCTTTAGCATAAATTTTTTTTCTTTTCTCGAAGATATCATTGAGTTTTAGGCGTATTTCAGCTTCATTTAATCCGACAAATTGCGGTCTCCTGGTGACATTCTGCGCAATTCTCTTCGCAATTATGTCAAGACTTGTGTTGAGCCATATCACAATTCCGGAATTTTTCATCAGGTCGATATTGTCGTTGAACACAGGCGTACCGCCTCCACAGGATATAATGCAATTGCTGCGCATTGAAAGTTGTCTGATCAGTTCGTGTTCCAGTAATCTGAAATAAGGTTCGCCCTTTTCCGAAACAATTTGTCTGATAGGCATACCCTCTTTTTTCTCCAGCATCTCGTCGGTATCGTAAAACTGCAACCGCATACTTCGCGACAACAATCTTCCGAAATGCGTCTTTCCTGTTCCCGGCATACCTATTATATATACTTTCATAAATCAGGAAAGTTTAACCCTTGGATCAAGTACTACATATAAAAGATCAACCAGCACATTGACTGCTATAAATATGAATGCTATCAACAAAACAGCCCCCATCACAAGCGGCAGGTCGCTTTGCTGCAAAGCATCAATGCATACTTTGCCAAGACCTTTCCAGCTGAATATATATTCTATAAAGAAGGCACCTGCCAGCAAACTGGCGAACCAACCGCTTGCAGCTGTTATAACCGGATTGAGGGCATTGCGCAAGGCATGTCTCATAATGATCTGAAAATTATTTAAGCCCTTGGCTTTGGCTGTGCGAATATAATCCTGTCTCATGACATCAATCAAATTACTGCGCGTTAGCTGCATGATAATAGAAAAGGGTCTGATGCCTAATGCAATTGAAGGCAGTATGAGATGGTAGAGATTAATGACATTTTTTCCGCTGCCCGGATCTGTCTGATATAAACTGCCGGTCATGGATAAGCCGGTATAGGCATGCAATACAAATCCGAAAAGCCAGGCTATGATAACGGCAAGAAAAAAAGATGGGAGAGAAATTCCAACGGTAGCCACAGCTAAATTAATCCTGTCTGTTAATCCACCCGGATTCAATGCTGAAAGAATACCTGTTCCTATTCCGAGTATCAATGCAAGTCCCATGGCAAAAACTGATAATACAAGCGAACCGACGAAAGCTTCTGAAAGGATATCGGCCACCGGTTTTCTGGATTGATAACTCTGCCTTAAATAAGGTGCCTTTATCATTATACCCGTACTGCCTTCTTTGTGCAACTTCCATCCCCTGTAGTTCGGATTAAATGTTTTGCTGATTACTATGGGTGAAAGATCCCTGAGATAAATGAGAAGTTGTGTGCTCTTGGGTTTATCAAGACCCATTTCTGCACGCATGGCCGCTTTTGTTGCTTCGTCTGCCCGTTGTCCGGAACTTATCTCTTCTGCCGAAGGAAACAGCATGAAGAGGATAAAGATCAGAAATACTACTCCCAGTAATATCATAAAACCGGAAAGCAATTTTCTGAACAGATAAGCGATCATTTTTTCAGCATCAGTTTTTTCAGCTTGTTAATTCCCGGTATACTGCGGCAACTCCATTTGCTCAATATAGTACCGTCGTGCCAGAACATGATTCCGGGATTCGACCTTACAATTGTTTTGAGCAAAGTCTCATCGCCGTTGTTGAATCTGAAAGGCAATTGCATCTCACCTGCAAATAGGTCTGCATCGGCAAGTGAAGTAGAGGTGACTGCAAAAACATTGATGCCGTTTTTCTTTGCTTCAGAAGCCATGGTTTTAATATATGACCAGGAATTTTTATGCGCTTTTTCAAGATGCGAAGAAACGATTAGTATATAATAACCTTTGCCGTGAAGCAGGCTGTCGGTAACGTTTATCTGATCGTCTTCTCTAGTAGTAATGCCAAAATCGTGTATTTTGGATTTCCAGGCCGGTACTATAACCTTGTCTATCCTGTTGACATATTGCCAGCTCTGGTCTTTGGGCAGATTAGGGTAAACAAAAGAGTCGACCTGATTGCCTTTCTTATACAAATACACCATTACGGTCGAATCGCTTTTTCTTTCTCCTTTGGGCAACTCCATCATCTGCCTGATATTATTCCCCTCTTCGTATGGCAGAAAATCCCATGCAGGAAGGAACATATTGCAATAGATGGCAAATACGCTGGCAGACAAGGTCACAACAATGACTGCGTTGATACTGAAAAGCGGCGAGAAGAGTGGTATGATATGTTTTCTTCTGATAAAAATAATCAGAATAAAGAAGAGCAATATCAGATCTTTAATAAACGAATGCCATGGCTTGAGTTTGATAAAGTCTCCGAAACATCCGCAGTCGGTAACCTTATTGTAGTAGGCACTGTACCAGGTGAGGAAGGTGAAGAACAAAATCATCAGCAGTATTAACCAGCTCATGATTTTCGGTTTCCAGCCAATCAGTATGGCAAAGCCGAGCATTACTTCCAGTATGCACATGAATATAGCCATATTGAGTGAATAAGGTTTCAGTCCCCTGAAAAATCCTACCCAGTAACTGTCCTGATTGACGTATTTGTGAACGGCTATTTTTTCCTTTATCTCGTGTTTGGTATCAAGACCAACGCGCAATGGGATATTGTAATAAAGATTGTCGCTCTTCTTATTTTTACTGATACTGTCTTTCCCTGCTGCGCTGACAGTCTTTATTGTAATTTGCAAATTGGGATTCCCAAGCGAATCGCCAAGTTCATAAAAGGCACCGTATAATACAGCTCCGTTTTTAACTACAAACAAATCACAGCCATAGGTAGAATCCTCATCCCCTTCAAAAATTTCCATTCTCGGTCTGGATTGATTGATTTCCAGATTTACAAAACTGTCTGAAGGTATGAATGTGAAAGCATAAGACTCTTCGGTGCCGAGGTCATCGCTGACTCTGAAAATCAAAGTATCCTGATCTGCCTGAAAACGAGCGGCAAACACATCAAAATACTCGTTCAGTTTGATGCCGGTTCCTTTCGGGTCATTGCTTTTGATAAAGCCTGAAAACATGAATAGCAGGCCTACAAGAACACGTGATATGGATGTTATGATTTTCATTCTTACTTCTGTTTACTGTGCATGGTGATAAGGGCAAATATAGCGTAGTTCATCATATCCTGATAGTTGGCATCAATGCCTTCGCTGGCAATGGTATGACCGGCGTTATCTTCTATTTGCTTGGTGCGGTTTATTTTCATCAGTATCAGATCAGTGAAACTGCTGTTGCGCATTTCGCGCCAGGCTTCACCGTAATCGTGATTTTTCCTGAGCATCAGTTCACGAGTCTGTTCCATTTCCCTGTCGTATAAAGACATGATTTCGGAACTGCTGAAACTCTTATCACTGTCCCAGTGCTTAAGCTGAATAAGTCCTATGATGCAGTAATTGTATATACCGATAAATTCTTCTTCAATGCTTTCGCCAACCTTGGTCACTCCTTTTTCTTCAATACTTCTGATGCGAAGTGCCTTAATCATTATCTGATCTGTAATGCTTCTCGGCCTGAGTATGCGCCATGAATTTCCGTAATCGGTATTTTTCTTTTCAAACAGGTCGCGGCACTTCCCTGTCTCACGGTTATATTGTTCTAAAGTATGGTCCACTATTAAGCCTGAATCTTTATTTTTGCAAATATATCCAATGTTTTCTGAATACAAGTCCTATTCGCTCAAAATCAAAAATAAACCATTTACACTGGATAAACCGCTTGTAATGGGTATACTGAATACAACGAGTGATTCCTTCTTTGACGGCGGCAAATATCATACCATAGAAACCGCGCTTGCGAGGTGTGAAACGATGCTGAATGAAGGTGCAGAGATAATAGATATTGGCGGGCAAAGCACAAGACCAGGTGCAGATATTCAAAGTGTGGAAGACGAATTGCAAAAAACAGTTCCTTTTATTGAAGCCATCATTAAACGATTTCCTGATACCCTTATAAGTATAGACACTTTCAGGGCTGCGGTAGCAGAACAGGCAGTTGCGGCGGGCGCAGGCATCATCAATGATGTAAGCGCCGGAGAAGACGATGCGGACATGCTGGATATAGTTTCAAAAAGCGGTGTTCCATATATTGCCATGCATAAAAAAGGCATGCCTAAAACCATGCAGGACAATCCGCAATACCACGATGTATGTGCCGAAATCATCAATTATTTTGACGATAAACTCGCCTTGTTTAATTCAAAGGGGATTGACAATGTTGTGATAGATCCGGGATTCGGATTCGGAAAAACATTGGAGCACAATTACCTGTTGCTGAAACACCTCGACCTGTTTCACGCACTCAAATGTCCGGTTCTGGTCGGCGTATCCCGCAAAAGCATGGTGTGGAAACTGCTTAAAACCAATCCTCAAAACGCTCTTAATGGCACAAGTGCACTGCACATGATAGCCTTGTTGAATTCGGCTAATATTTTAAGAGTACATGATGTGAAGGAAGCAGTTGAATGCATCACTATATGCAATTTTTTCCGCAGTGTTTGAATAGTTTATGCTGATAATCTGAAAACAATTTCTTTGCTGTCACCCAAAGTTGAAACTTTTTTCCGGGTTCTTCTTTTTTCAAAAACCGTAAGTTCACAAAATCCTATAAATTTGTGACGCAAAATGGATCAGATTATTCAAAGTTTTAAAGAACTCAGTCCGGTGATGCAGGCTTTTCTGGCAACTACCTTTACCTGGCTGCTGACTGCCTTGGGCGCCAGTCTGGTTTTTTTCTTTAAAAACATGAGCCGCCGCTGGCTCGATTTTCTGCTTGGCTTTACCGGCGGAGTCATGGTGGCCGCCAGTTTCTGGAGTCTGCTTACCCCTGCCATAGAAATGTCGGAGGAATCGTACAGCAAAGCATTTGCCTGGGTGCCAGCCGCCATTGGTTTCATTAGCGGTGCAGGCTTTATATACATCATCGATAAAATCATACCCCACCTGCATCTCAATGCCAATATCAGTGAAAAGGAAGGTTTAAAAACGACATGGGACCGTACCATACTTCTTGTGATGGCGATTACACTTCACAATATTCCGGAAGGATTAGCCATTGGTGTTTCGTTTGGTGCCGTTGCCATGGGCGACCCGCATTTCAGTATGGCAGCAGCCATCGCACTTACTATAGGTATTGGCATTCAGAATTTCCCCGAAGGCATTGCTGTTGCCATGCCGCTCAGAAGACAAGGCATCAGTCCTTTTAAAAGTTTCTGGTGGGGTCAGATGAGTGCCATTGTTGAACCTGTTGCCGGTGTTGTTGGGGCAGTGGCCGTAATGTACGCCCAGCCTATACTGCCTTATGCATTGTCTTTTGCCGCAGGGGCTATGCTTTATGTGGTGGTTGAAGAGGTTATTCCTGAAACGCAACGCGACAAATTCGCCGACTTTGCCACCATGGGATTTGTAGTCGGATTTGTGACCATGATGGCACTGGATGTGGGATTGGGCTGATCCGGCAATGCAATGGCAAGAGTTCCGTTCAACCGGATTCCATATATGCGGTGGATTGTAAATTTTTCGTGACAATTACTGCTTACAAACAATCTCATTCATTCAAAAATACAAAAAAAGGATGAGTGATTTCTAAGCGCAAGTCCTTAACAGAAGCCAAACTCAGCACTTTTAAAACTTTTAAATGAAATTATGAAAATGATTTGGCAATTTTTAGCCGGATAGAGCCGTCCCGGCGGAGATATATAACTGTTGTAAAAACACGGTACTTAAATTACATTTGTTGTATAAAACATGGAACATGGGCAAAAAAACACTGATATTATCTGCCCTTTTATTCGCATTCTTTAACAAATCTGCGGCACAGGGATATGCCGGTACAGAATTCTGGCTGGCCCTGATGGACAGTGATGGTTGCCTTCCTATTCCTCCCCCCATACCGGTTACCAAAGCCATGCCTACTTATTACTATGACACTACAGAGCTGTATCTGAGTTCACCCTATGCAGCTACAGTTATAGTCCACATGGAGGCGCAGAAATACGGAGACAACGGCATCATGGAAGAATACCGCGACACCTTCTACCTCAGTCCCAATGTTACCCAATATGTCTTTTTACCTGTGGGTGCCATGCTGAGATATTTTTATTCGGATCTGGTAGTGAACAACGGCATACATATCACCTCTGACTTACCCATATATGTCCAGGCTGCCAACAAATACAAAAATAGAAAAGGAGTAAGTTCGGTACTTCCGGTAACTTCAATACCATATGCTCCGGAGTACCGTGTTCTCACCAACGAACCAACCCGTTACGATTCATGCCTTGGTCATGCCGGTTGGCTTCCCAATACCTGCTCCGAATACATTATAGTCGGGATCGCCGAAAAATCAATCATTGAGATACTCAACACATCTCCTTCGGTATGGCCCGAATCGGATTCGCACAAACCCATAACCATTACCCTTATGAAGGGTGAAACCTATTTCTATATCGGCACTGCAAAAAACAAAGTCAGGAAAGACCTGAGCGGTACCATCATCCGTTCAAAAACACTTACATCCAGATTTGCCGTTTTCGCCGGAAACAAAAGCGGTGGTTCTACCCTGCAAAACCGCAATAATCAAAACTGCAGTGTTGGTACAGACCATGTCTACGAACAGATGATTCCGCTGGAAAGCTGGGGAAATTCCTATACTGCCATGCCTTTCAGAAACAACCCGGGAGGATATTTTATAAAAGTACTGGCGGCCAACGACAATACCGAGGTAAAAATCAACGGTGTTTATCACAGCACACTTGGAGCTAGCCGGTATTTTGTCTGGAATGTCAACAGCGACACTGTAACATCCATTACTGCCAACAGGTCGATTTCTGTTGTGCAGTTTACAAAGACCCGCGGATGCAATGAATTTCAATCGCCCAAACAGGAACTCGGAAATTTGTCAATGATCTCTCTGATAGCAGACGGACATTATACCAATGAGGCCATGGTGAACCATACCAGCAAAGTGCGCAACACCTGGGGTTCTTCAGGTTCTCCATCAGCTCCCGAAGCCTATGTCAATGTGCTTGTAAACAGTGCCGATACAGCTAACTTCCTGTTCGACGGCAAAAGAATAGCAAACAGCGTATGGAAAAAAAGCAGCCAGACAGGCAATTGCCATTATGCGCAATTGTATATTGACAGCACCTGTCACCGACTCAGTTCCGACAAAGGATTCATTTCGTATGTTTACGGATATGCTCCCCGTGAAGGGTTTTCGTATACCAGCGGCGGACGTGTATCTGCCGTCAATCCGAATTTTATATACAATCGCAGTTGCAAATTCGATACAACAGTTTTTCAGGCAACTCATGCCGACAGTTTTTACAATTTCAAATGGAAGTTCGGCAACGAAACAACATTCCGTTACGGAAAAACGACCATATACTACTATAAAGACACAGGATATTTCAATGTCATGCTATATATGAATCATATCAGAACCAATGCCTATGATTCTGTCATGAAAAAATTATACATCACCATAGCAGATAAAACACCGGTGCTCTGCAATGACACTCTGATATGCGGCACACTCGGCTTTGCACTCATCCCCAGAAAATTTCAGTTTTTCAAGTCATATCTCTGGAATGGCGGGCATCCGTGGCTGGCACAGTGGATTAAAAATCCGGGGCTTTATTGGGTAGAAGTTACCGAAAGAAACGGCTGTTCTTACAGGGATTCCACATATATAAGCAATACACCTAATCCTGAAGCCATCTACGCCATGAGCGATACGGCGGTTTGTTCCAATGTCAATTACCCGATTTATTTTGCCAACCTTTCCACCTCTGCAGTCGACCCCATCGTTAACACACACTGGGACTTCGACGATTTCAATCCGATAGACACAACCATGGAAACTGTTACGCACTTGTTTCCTAAAGTCGGTCAGCATTATATTAAAATGCGGGTCACAACAGATAAGGGTTGTTACGATGACACATTTGCCGTAGTCGAAATACTGAAGGCACCTGAAGCCGATTTTCTTGTGCTGGACAAGGACAGCTGTTTCAGCAGTAATCAGGTTACCTTTCAAAACATCACAGTTACAGATTCACTGCATTTCTGGTACAAGTGGATTTTTTCTGAAGGTTATATCATTTCCAACAGTGATCCTGCCGGCCCCAGGCATTACGATACTTCAGGTCTGTTTACCGCCAGTCTGATTTACGAAAACAACAACACTTGTGTCGATACAATGACAAAGCAAATTCATATTTACAGCGACCCGGTGGCTGATTTTGAATTTTCTCCGGCTGTGCCTTGTAATGGTGATTCGGTTCAATTTATCAATAAAACAGTTTCAGAATACAAGCCTCTGCTAAGCAACTGGCAGTTCGGCGATTTGAGCGGTTCCAGTGATTCAGTCCCGGTTCACCGCTATGCCGGCAAAGGCAGGTATATAACCACACTTATTGTGCTTTCACCACAGGCATGCCGTGATACCATTTCAAAAGAGGTTTTTATTAACGGAGCTACACAAGCTTCTTTCAGTATAGACGACACGGCTCAGTGTCTTGACAATAACCGTTTCAAACTTTCCAACACATCAGTCACAGACAGCGGTTACTTTACCGTTAGCGACTGGCGCTTTAGCGACGGCAGCACGATTGGCGGAAGCTTTGATTTAAACAAAACCTTTCTGCAGTCGGGCGTGCAGGTCATTACACTGAAAGTGGCCAATAATTTCGGATGCAGCGACAGTATCAGCAGACAGGTATTTGTATATAACAGCCCATCAGGCAATATCCTGGTCAACGACCCCAACCAATGCGAGAATGATCAGGACTTCGATTTCAGTTTCGGCACAGCTGCGGGCAACGACAGCATACACAGTTTCCGCTGGTATTATCCCGGTGACAGCAGCATCGGACCTGATAAATTATCCGACCTGGCATTCATGAATCCGGGCATTTACCCGGTGCAGTTAAAATTCAGCAGTATACACGGCTGCAAAGGCGAAATCACGCGCTATGTTTCTGTAAATCCGGGACCAATTGCCGATTTTACACTCAGCTCTTATGAGAAGTGCCTGAAAGACAAACCTCTTACTTTTAACAACACTTCTACCATCAATTCCGGAGGCATTGCAGCTTATCAATGGGATTTTGGAGACGGGGGCAATTCAACGCTGCAGTTCCCGCATCCGAAAACCTATTCTGACACCGGATATTACCGCATTTTACTCAGCATAGTTTCTGATTCCGGATGCAGGGATACTGCAATGGCAGGTATACGCATTAAACCCAATGCTGTCGTACAGATTATGCCGGTATTACCGGTCTGTCTCAACGACAGTACGGCTTTTTCAGCAATCGTTTCGGTGCCCGGAGGCAGTATCAGTTCGATGCGATGGGAATTCGGCGACCAGAACAGCTCAACACTCAAAGACTGCAGACATTTGTATACCAGTCCCGGAATTTATCCTGTTAAACTGGTAACATCCACCAATCAAAACTGCATCGATACCACAAAAATAAATGCAGTTGTACTGAAATTACCTGAAGTCAGTTTCAGGTACAATTTCCTGGATGGAGGTAATGAAAGAACCAGGGTAAATTTCTACAACACTTCACCATCGGCAAGTTCGCAGCAATGGCAATTCGGCACACTGGGCGGAAGCCGCAAAGATACTTCTCTTCTATTCAGCGATTCTCTTACCCTGAAAGTAAATCTGACTATCAGCGATCAGAATGGCTGCAGCAACAGCAAGGAAGAATTTATCTTTATCGGCGGAAAGTTGAAATTCTATATGCCAAATGTGTTTACGCCCAACGGCGACGGACATAACGATGGCTTTGGTCCGGTTGGCATCTATTTCGCAAATCAATATACCTTTACCATTTACAACCGCTGGGGGGAAATTGTATTCCGTACAGACAATCCGGCTCAATTATGGGATGGCACTTATCAAAACGAACTGTGTCCTAATGGTATATACATCTATACAATAGAACTAAGGGACTTCTTCTGGCGCTATCAGAATTTCGATGGTTCGGTACTGTTGAAATGGTAAAGGAATAACCTATCCGGCGTCGGACTAAATTTCAGTTTATGCCGTAACTTCACTAAAATTCACACCGTAGTTTTTCAATTCTTCGAGTACGGGATTATAGATATCCGGAAATACAGGGGCAATTACCCCGCGTTCAGAAATTTTGTTTTCCAGAATCAGGCGGCATCCGATTGCGAGTGGCATTCCTACTGTGCGTGCCATAGCTGTTCTAACATTAGTTTCACCTTTAAGCACCATTGACGCAATATGTTTTTTCTTTTCTGCATTCAATTCGTAGGTGATTTCATGAAGCATGACAATAAGGTCTCGGTCTCCTTCTTCCAGTTTCCATTTTTGTTTGAGAATTTCTTCTAAAACCTGAGCTGAACTGCCTTTGCGTATTAAAATCAATTCGTCTGACAAAAATCCCAGCCATTCAATTTTGCTTATTTCTTCGTCACTGCAATGACAAATGGATTTAAGAGTAGTTTTAATATCTGAAGCGTCTGCCGGTAGAAACATTTTAAGAAAATCGCGTTTGCTGAAGTGTTCTGGAAACTCATGAATATGCTGGTCGTCTGTCATGCCCAGAGTAACAAAAACCTGCCAGGCTTTGCAATATCCGGGTTTTCTGAAAGTCCCTCTCAGCATATCTTTCAGATCGTGCAAGCCGTATAATTCGCAATACTTTAAACTGTCGCGGTTAGGATATGCTTCCAGCCGGCCGTATTGATCAAGCTCGAATAAAACCGGATTTTCAAAAACCCTGTGATAAGGCAACTGTTTAAGATTTCCACTTTCCAGAAATGTCGCCGGTGCACCTTGAGCTGCCAAAACAACATTGCGCGGGTTCCAGGAGAACTTGTATTTCCACGGATTGTCTCCATCGTCTTCGTCGGCTACCAGACCGCCGCAATAACTTTTAAACCCTGTTATCCTTCCACCCTTTGCTCTGATGCCGGCCATCATTTGCATGGCACTCATATGATCGATGCCGGGATCAAGCCCCATTTCGTTCAAAAAGATAAGACCTTTATCTTTAACCTCTTCATTCATTGCTTTCATCTCGTCGGAGATGTATGAGGCTGTTGCGAGATGTTTTTTTAAGCGGAGACAAATGCCGGCAATGCGGATGTGAAGAATAGCAGGAAGCAGTGAAACAACTATTACGCTTTTACCAATCAGTTGAGACACTAATTCCTCATTGTCTATATCCAGGGTCATGAAAACAGTTGCAGGCAAACCTTCAAGATTGCGTGAGGCATAAGAAACATCTCTGTCGCATACCAGCACTTGCATTTGATGTTCTGCTGCGTAAGCACCCAGATATTCTATCAGGAAAAGACTGGAGCGGCCGGCTCCGAAAACTATGATCTGATTCACGGGGCGAAGATAGGTAGAAGAAAGACTAAAGACTAGAGACTAGAGACTAAAGACTAGAGAC
>CAZRKA010000093.1:0-13442 GCA_964600345.1 uncultured Chitinophaga sp.
CAAGTTTGACTAAAAGGTTATTTTTGAGATCAGTTCTAATTAAATTTAAAGTGAATTCAATCAGATTATGTAAACTTTTCCATTTCACAAACAAGCAACTGTAACCTTGACTTAACATCCCGGATTTTGCTTTCCTTTTCTTCCAGAATGTTTAAGTGTGACTTAAGTACTTCGATCCGCTTATCATTGCCGATACGCGAATTATACCATGCCTTAATCAGATCGCTTAACTCCGGGAGAGAAAGTCCAAGCGATCTCCCTTCTTCAATCAGTTCCAGTTTTTCGAGCGTCAGTTCGTCATAATATTTATAGCTGTTGCTTTTACCTGTTTTACTCAGACTTTTAATCAGACCGAACTTTTCATAATACCTAAGGGTTTTTACGGGTATTCCGCTGTTTAATGACAACTGACTTATTAGCAACATATTGATTTACAATATTATAAATTTAAATTTGAAGACAACAATGAATTAATTTATAACCTTTTTATATTTATTTCCCAAAAGTACAAATAAATCAAAATAAATGCAAATCAAATTTTGTTAATACGAATAAGTTTAAAAATCAAACCGGAACCTGAAATTTGCGGCTTGATACCATCAATTAATGTCAAGTCAAAATAAACATTAGCAGTGTGATTCAAATAACTGTTTATCACACGCCGTGCTTGACGTTGGCTATCACATTTTCGTAATTCCATTCTATTTTTGAGGTGAACATACCTTGTCTTGTCAGGCAGTTTTCGGCCATACAAATTCCACATTGACTTTGAAGGCATCCGTCTATATGTACAAAGAATTCTATACGTTCACGGAAATGGCTCTTTAACAAATCGGTGAGCATATCCAGTATTTTGTGAGCCTCATTTACATTGATATAATACGGAACGGTGAGATGGCAATCAATATGATAGAATCCGGCATAATTTATGACACGCATATTGTGTATGTCTATCCATTCTTTTCGTCTGTTGTCATTTAGTACTTTGATAATTTCTTCTATAACTGACTTATCAGATTCATCCATGATACCCGAAACAGAACGCCTAACTATTTTGTAACCTGTCCACAAAATGAAAAATGCAAAACCAATGGCTGCTGCACTGTCTATCCATTCATATCCTGTAATCATAATCAGGATAATGCCTATAATGATTCCCAGAGTAGACCAGGTATCTGTTTGCAGATGCGAGCCACTGGCAATCAGCACAGGCGACTGAACCATTTTACCTTCCCTGATGCAAAAATACCCTGTCAGATAATTTACAATTGCAGTGATAACAATTAAGATCAGGCCACTATCCAGTCTTTTCAAAACATGCGGATGCATCAGATTATTCAGCGATTCATAAATAATGATCAAACCGGCTACTGAAATCAGGACACCTTCAATTGCTGAAGAAATAAACTCGACTTTTCCATGTCCGTATGGATGTTCCTTGTCTTTGGGTTTGGAAGACAGTATAATGCTGTATAAACCTATTGCACCTGCAATAACATTAACAGTACTTTCAAGCGCATCGGTAAGAATAGCAACTGAAGAAGTAATATACCAGGCGACAATCTTTACAATAAACAGACAAACCGAAACGGTCAGAAGAATCTTTTGCATCTTAATGCTGCCGTTGATTAATGCAGGTTTGCCCATTTAACAAATTAAATCTAATCGGACTTTAATAACAAATTAAAATGCAAGTAGCAGTTCTCTGTTCCAGTTATTCTTCCTCTTTGTTTTTTATCATCATCAGCATTTCGTAGGCTCCTGTAACTACAAGCCTTTTCAAATTAAAATCCCTGTAGTTCAATATTTCGCAGCGTCCTTTTTCGATTAACCCGGTTTGCACTTCTTTCATCGAAAATTTACCCTTGGATTCTTCGATAAAGACATAGTTCTTACCTTCGAAGCTGATTATGGCAGATTCGGAGATACTGAACCTGAGTTTATCACCTGAATACACATCGGCATTCATATACATACCGGGAATAAGTTTTTGACTATAGGTATCGAAATGACAATGAACCTGTACAAAACCTTCCCTGCTCACATCCTTTCCAATTAATATAATATCACATTGGTAAAATTTATCCGGCTCCTGATTGGTGTATGCAAGTACTTTGCTGCCTATTGAAATTTTGCTGAGATCTTTTTCAAAGACTGTTAAATTCAGATGTATATCTTCGGGGTTTACCAATTCGAACATGATATCGGAAGGGTTGATATACCGCCCGATATTGACATTGACCTTGCTGACATACCCATTTATAGGTGAATAAATATTGATGCTTCTTGAAATGTTATTTTCGTTAAGTGTTGAAGGATTAATTCCTATCAATCTGAGTTTCTCCGAAAGTGACCTGATCAGTATTTTCTGACTTTTATAGGCTGATTCAGCCTGTTCGAGCGATTTGTCGCTCCCTGCTTTTGTAATATTCAATTCTTTCTGACGGAGATATTCTTTCTCAATTCCGCTAAAATTAACCAGAGCGGTAAGATAGTCCTGTTGAATCTGAATATACTGCTGATCTTCCATAACGGCGATTACTTCTCCCTTGCGCAGTTGCATTCCGGGAAGCAGTTTGGTGCTTAACAAGTAACCACCAACAGGCAAACTGACAGAAACCATATTCTGAGGTGGAACATCTATCATGCCGTTTACTTTAATGATTCCATTGAGTAATTCCGATTTTAGTGTATCCGTTTTGACCCCGGCATTCTTCATTTGCTCACTGTTCATTTCAATACTTAAATTGCTGCCTGAAGATTTGCCGGATACGCTGTCCGCCGGTTTATCCTTGCATGCAGCCGATAATAATATTATTACCGCTAATGCTAAATGATTATACATTTTAAAATTTACTGATTTCATTTTTATTATATTTTTGATTCTCCCATCATGAATATTAATTCGATGATTGTTTCGTTTAGTTGTTTTACAATGTCGAGGTAATGGCTTTGTACTGCCAGTGACTGGTTATTTAATACCACCCATTCCGTATAAGAAATCTCACCACTCCTCAATCTGATATCCGCTATACTTACCAGCTCAGTCGCCGCTTTGAGTCCACTGCTGTCGTAATAATCTACCGTGGTTTTAAAATAATTAAGCCGTGAACTTAATTCATTCCATTGTTTAGCCAGCATAATCTCACCAACTTTATAATTGCCCTCTGCCATATTTCTGTTTATTCCGGAGGCTTTGACTGAAGCGAGCTGAGAACCGGCAAACAATGGTATGCCAATGCCAAACTGCAAAGACCTGAACCTGAATCCTGCCCCGTAAGCCTTGTTATCCGCTCCTACTCCCTGCATACTCATATCCGAATATGAAAATTGAAGATCCGGCAAAAGTTTAGTTCTGCTTAATGCCAGATCAGCTTCGGATTTTACCAGTTCCTGTTTCAGATAAAGCAGTTGCGGATGGTTTGACAAATAGGAGGAATCTGCATCCGGCATCGAAAGTCTGGTTAAGCCCTGAACAGGCAAATAAGTATTGTTTGTGTTCATCAAAACGCGGAATGCATTAATTTCAATCTCTCTTTCTGTTATTGCTTCCCTGAGCTGAATCTCAATCTGATTGCGTTGTAATTCGGCCAATGTATACTCGAGTTTACCGGTTTCACCTCCGGTAAAAAGTATTTTTGATCTTTGAAGCGATGCAGCAAATATTGAATCTGCTTTTTTTAGTAATTCAACTTTCTCAGACAGATACTGAATACGGTAATAGATATTACAGACCTCCCGTCGCAGCATCATTGTACTTAATACAAACTTTTTTTCTTCACTGTATTTCAGACTTTGCATATACCTTTTCTGCTTGCTGTAAATCAAAGGGAATTGAAGGTTCTGCGAAATGGTAAAACGTTTGTCATTAAAACTACTGTTGATCATTCCATAATCAAACAAAACAGAAGTCCGGGGTAAATTATATGCTGTGTTTACAGATGCATCCCTGTATGCGAGAAGGAGTCTCTCATTGTCAAGTTCAGGATTCCTGCTTACGGCCGAATCCAGCGCATCTTCAAGGGTAATCAGTTGCTGAGCCCTGATTCCATTGTAACTCAATCCGAATAGCAATAAAATGGCTAGTGTTTTTTTCATATTAATTTTTAATTTGAACTTGTTTTCTGCGATGCAGAATATTACCGGTAAAACAAATAAGGTTAGTAGAGTTGCTATCAGCAATCCGCCTATTACAACAGTTGCCAGCGGTCTTTGTACTTCTGCACCTGCCCCATGACTAAGGGCCATAGGCAGAAATCCCAGTGAAGCGACAAGTGCCGTTATTAAAACAGGTCGAAGTCTCGAAACACTTCCCTTTATTACTATATCGTAGATATCTGTGTGCGCTTCTGAACTAAGCCTTTTGAACTCGGCTATTAAAACAATTCCATTCAGAACCGCGACACCGAACAATGCTATAAAACCAATGCCCGCACTAATACTGAAAGGCATACTGCGGATATACAATGCAAATATTCCGCCAATGGCCGATAAAGGAATTGCAGTAAAAATAAGCATGGCCTGAACTGCAGAATGAAAGGCGAAGTAAAGCATCAGAAATATCAGAACAAGTGCAACAGGAACGGCTATTGAAAGTCGATCGACGGCAGCATTAAGGTTTTCGAAGGCTCCTCCGTAACTCACATAATAGGCGGCGGGTAAGTTTAATTCTTTCCCTGTTTTTTCCTGCAATTCATTAACAATTGATTTAACATCTCTACCTCTGACATTAAATCCGACAACAATTCTCCTTTTGGCATCTTCACGCTGAATCTGATTGGGCCCGTCTTTGATTTCGACATCTGCCAGATGGTATAGCGGCAGGTTGATATCTTTACTCACCGGTATCAGCAAATTTCTCACATCACTTAATTCCTGTCTCTGAGTTTCCCTGAGCCTTATTAAGAGGTCGAATCTTTTTTCACCTTCATAAACTGTTCCTGCTCTGCTACCGGCAAATGCTGAGTTGACAACACGGTTTATATCCTCTATACTCAGACCGTATCTTGCCACCTGGTCGCGCTTATATGAAATGACAATTTGCGGAATCCCTGCCACCGGTTCAACATAAATATCTTCTGCTCCATTAACACCTGATGCAATATTTCCAAGCTTTGCGGCATAATAAGCTAGGGTGTCTAGATTTTCACCGAATATTTTACAAACGACATCCTGACGGGCCCCGGTCATTAGTTCGTTAAATCTCATCTGAACCGGATATTGAAAACCAAAGCTTACTCCCGGAACATCCTCGAGCGCTTTGCCCATTTTTTCAGCGAGTTCGCCAAAGCTTTTTGCACTCGTCCACTCTTTCTTGTCTTTCAAAATTATCATAAGGTCTTGCGCATCAATAGGCATAGGATCTGTAGGCACTTCGCCGCTACCAATTTTGGAAACAACTTTTTCTACCTCCGGAAATTGATCCAGCAAAATGGCTGATGCCTGTTTTGCCGCCTTAATACTGACATTGAGATTACTTCCCGGCAACACTCTTGTTTCGAGTGCAAAATCGCCTTCCTCAAGACTTGGTATAAACTCACCACCCAGGCGACTAAGGACTATAAGCGACAAAACAAATAGCACAACTACACTGCCCAGCAGTATCTTTTTGTAATTAATGGCTAGTTTAAGTACCCTGAGATAAAAGTCTTCAATCCGTCCCATCATTCGGTCTGAGAAGTTTTTATCTACATGTAATTTGCGGCTTAAAAACAAACTGCTCATCATTGGAATATAGGTAAGTGAAAGCACAAAAGCCCCTATAAGTGCAAAAGCTACTGTCTGTGCCATTGGCCTGAACATTTTACCTTCAATCCCTTCGAGTGCAAAAATCGGGAGGTATACAATCAGTATGATGATTTGACCGAATACTGCGCTGTTCATCATTTTAGAAGCAGATTTCTTTACGGTTTCATCCATTACATTTCTGTTTAACTTTATACCTGCTTCTTTCAGACTATCCCTGCTCAGGGCGTGCATAACCGCCTCTACAATTATCACTGCTCCATCTACTATTAATCCGAAATCAAGAGCACCCAGGCTCATCAGATTGCCGCTTACACCGAATGTATTCATCAATATAACTGCAAAAAGCATTGACAATGGAATAACCGAAGCCACCAGAATTCCGGCTCTGAAATTACCCAGAAACATTACCAGCACAAAGACAACAATCAGGGCTCCTTCAAGCAGATTTTTCTCAACTGTACCAATGGCATTTTTGACCATTTTGCTTCGGTCGAGAAACGGTTCTATCACTACACCTTCCGGAAGTGTCTTCTGTATCTGACTTACCCGTTCTTTAACATTCCTGATGATTTCACTGCTATTACCTCCTTTGATCATCATAACAACAGCTCCGGCAACCTCCCCGTCTGTGTTGTAGTGCAATGCTCCGTAGCGAACCGCTTTGCCTAATTTCACTTCCGCAACATCTCTGATCAGCAAACTGACGCCATTTTCCAGTTTCTTAACCGGAATTAAACCTATTTCTTCGACACTGCTCACCAGTCCCTCAGTTCTTATATATAAAACAGCAGGGCCTTTTTCTATGTATGCGCCTCCGGTATTTGAGTTATTGGTTTCAACAGCGTGAAATATTTCCGAGATACTGACATTTAAAGCCTGAAGTTTATCTGGGTCGACGGCTATTTCGTATTGTTTTAAATTACCTCCAAAACTGCTGACATCAGCTACACCCTGCACCCCCAATAATTGTCTTCTGATAACCCAATCCTGAATTGTCCTTAAATCGGTACTGTTGTATCTGCTTTCATAACCTTTAACAGGTCTTACCACATACTGGTAAATTTCGCCAAGTCCTGTTGTAACAGGACCAAGTTCGGGCACACCAACACCCGGGGGTATGCGGCTGATGACGCTTTGCAGTCTTTCTGTCACCTGTTGCCGGGCCCAGTAGACATCTACATTATCGTCAAATACAATGGTGACCAGAGATAGGCCGAATCTGGAAAAGCTCCTGATTTCGTGCATACCGGGGATATTGCTGTTGGCCTGTTCTACCGGAAATGTCACCAGACGCTCTATATCTGATGCACCCAGAGAGGGCGCAACGGTTATCACCTGCACCTGATTGTTTGTAATATCCGGAACCGCGTCAATCGGCAATCGTGTCAGTTCATAGATACCATATATAATCAGACCCAGTGTTAAAAGCCCGATAATTAATTTATTCTTTATTGAAAATCCTATAATTGAATTTAAAATCATTTTTTTTTGTGTCTGCGGCGGAAACAGACTTTTCAGCGCCTAGTTTTTTAAATTAAATGAAATAGAAATCTGCCGTATATGCGGATAACAAGATGCGTGTAGTCGCAATACACCCCTTTCAGGAGTGTCGGAGGCAGAAATAATTAAGCTGTTTGCGGAGGCTGCCAGATAGAAGAAAGTCCATCCAGATGATACACAGTCTCTCTGAATTCAGAAGTCTGAGTTCTGATACCGGGGAACTCTGTTATTTTGCTGTCGTTAAATTCAACAATCACAAATACCTGTCCCATGTGCTGACATTCGTGTGATTTGAATGGCAGATCTTTATGGTTCTTATCATCAGTGTGAGTATTATCGCTTTGGTAATGCTGACACAGAAATCCAAAAAATGACAATTCACTATTGTTCTGCCTGTGCTCAAAGTAATGAGAAACTAAAGAAGGCAATTTCATCAACTGGTGTATTTCAGTATTAGTAAGCACCAATAACAGAAGCAGCGATATAGAAACCAAACGTTTCAACAATACAAAAGTAAGTCAGACCAAATAAAAAAGCAAACCTTTTGAGGGGTTTGCTTTTAGAGTATTTATTAATGCGGTTTAAACGCCAACGTCGTGATGAGCGCTTTCTTCAATATAAGGGTGTTTAACGGGGATAAGACCTCTTTTGCTGAGTGCTGTAAGTACCCAGTAAATAAACAAGCCTGCAAAAGCCAGTGTCATACCGATTTCGAGTAAACCGATACCTGCCTGTTTGTTCAGTGCACCCGGCATCAGCATCAGATACAAATCGTTCCAGTGCCCAACAAGTATGGTGATGGCGACAAAAGTCAGAATTTTTGGATTGCGTTTGTTATTTCTGGTCATCAATACTAGGAAAGGAACAAGGAAATTGAGTACAAGATTGATGAAGAAATTGATTTTGAACGGCATCTCCCAGCGTTTGTAGTAATATATTGACTCTTCAGGTATATTGGCATACCATATCAGAAGGAACTGTGAAAGCCAGAGATAAGTCCAGAAAATTGAGAATGCAAACATGAATTTACCCAGGTCGTGTACGTGCTCGTCTGTTACAATAGCCAGATAACCATTGCGTTTCAGGTAAAGAACAAACAGGGCTATGATAGAAATACAGCTTACCCAACCTGTGGCAAAATTATAAACTGAGAAGATTGTACTGTACCAGTGTGCATCCATGCTCATATTGACAACCCAGCTAAGGATTGACAAAGAAAATGCAAATATGAATACAAATGCCGCTCCGTAACGGATAGATTTATTGAAGAAAGTGAGTCCGCCTTCCTGATCTTCGCGGTATGAGAGTGATCTCATCTTAGCCCCGAATAGATACCATATCACAGGAATTGCTATTAAGAATCCAAGTGCAGTTTTTGTATTCAGAAACCATGATTTGTTGTCGAGAATTTTGTCAAAACCGGGGTCATTTTTTGTGAGATGAAGGTGTTCGTAGTGCACCCAATGGTAAATGTTTGAACCATCAATCAGGAATACTGCCAGAATAATAACGGCACCAACCCAGAATATGGTACTCATGGCCATCGGTATCCTTAAAATGGCAGTTGCCCAACCTGCGTTGGAAATGTATTGCAGGGCAAAGAAGAACATGCCGCATATAGAAATCAATAGCAGAAAATATCCGTTCAGCAATAGGTTCATGTATACGCGGGTATACCATGGTTTTGGATGTTCTGATTCTATGGGATAAACCGTTTCGTCGCTGTGTCCTATATCAACACCATGTATATTCTGACCCGGATGCTCTGCTGCAGCAGTGTGTTCGGCATGCGTTTCGGCTGTTGCAGCCTCTGCATGAGCGTGAGTATCTTTGGGCAATGTAAAAATTCCGATCACTGTGAGAATGATACCAATAGCCAGTAAAGCCAAACTCAGCGTTTTTGCTTTACCTTTAAACTGATAATTTTCCTGGTGAATATGGATGTCGTGTCCGTGGCTCATTTTAATGTGAATTATTTTTTAGGTTCTCCTTTAATGCTTGCAGGTTTATTGTCGGTTTTGATGCTGTCCGGTACAGTTACAGGAACTGCAACTGCATCTGAAGCTGCTATGACGCTGATAGGCGGAATATTGCCAAGGCTATCCATCATGCTTAATCTTTTAACATAAGTTGCTACGCTCCATCTTTCTTTGGGAGTCAATGCATAAGCATAGCTGCCCATATTGTTTTTACCGTAAGTAATAACGTGATAAATCTTGCCTATTGGCAGGTTTTTAATATAGGCATCCTGATAACTTGGCCAGCTTGGTTTAAGCGCTGCTTGTTTACTTGATACCGGACCGTCATTGCCCCCGTTGCTTCCGTGACATACGGCACAGTATATACCGAAAAGTCTTTCACCCTCAATCTGATCTTCTTTACTAAGTCCGATATTCATAAACAATCCTGCACCGGCGGCTTCATATCCGTCCGGAGTATTGTCGTATGCGTACTGGTAATCGAGTTGTCCGATGGCAACACTTCCTTTAACCGGCTCTCTCATGGTCATGAAATACGGATTAAATCTGTATTTATTGGAATCGGAAAACTGAGTCATTGGCTCGTAACCTTTCGAATAATACATATCGGGCGCGTATTCAATACCCGCATTGTTCTTACCGGCTTTCCACCAGCAGGAAGACATAGTAGCTATTGCCAGAGCGCTTATTAAAATATTATTTGCTTTCTTCATGTTATGCTTCATCCTTATTGATTAGTTGGCACTTTTGATCTCAACTTCTGTAAAATCTTCGTAACCGTGATTGGTTCTCTCCTTTACTTCAACAGCACCTCCCTTAAACAGCATGCTGCTTAATTCGTTCTTGTCTATTGCCGCGTTGTCTGTAGCAATTGCAACAACCATACGATCGTCGGTCTGCCTCATATCAATTCTCTCGCTTGGCATTTTGCCGTGCAACATCTTGTTTCTGATAAAGAACAGTATGGCAAGTCCGAATGCCGTGAACAAAACACTTAATTCGAACAGTACCGGTACAAAACTCACACCTACTGTAGGTTTATTGCCTATGATCATCGGCCAGTCGTATTCCATGACATAATACTGCAAAGTAGCGGCAGTAATAAATCCAAGGCAACCGCAAATAAAAGCACCAACAGGTAAAAGCGAACGCTTCAAACCCATTGCCTTTTCAATACCGTGAATAGGAAAAGGTGTATAGCAATCGATAATATGTACACCTTTACCGTGTACCTTTCCAACTGTATCAAGGAACTGATCGGGATTTTCGAATATCCCGAACATGACGGTCTTGTTTTTATCTAAAAATAATTTACTGTCTATCATTTATTTGTTTGCTATGAATGATTACTCTCTGTTTTTCAAAATACCCTTAACCTCTGCAATATTTATCACCGGCAAAAACTTGCTGAACAGGAAGAAGCAGGTGAAGAAGAGTCCGAACGAACCTAGGAAAATACCAATCTCGGTCATAGTTGGAGAATACATCACCCAACCTGATGGCAGATATTCTCTGTGCAGCGATGTTACAATGATAACAAAACGCTCGAACCACATTCCCACGTTTACAACCACCGACAACATGAATATAAACCATGGTGTAGTACGTGCCCATTTGAACCAGAACACCTGAGGTGCAATCAGGTTACATGTCATCATACTCCAGTATGCCCACCAGTATGGACCGGTTGCTCTGTTGATAAATGCGTATTGTTCGTATTCAACACCTGAGTATGCAGCAACGAAAAACTCTGTGATATAAGCCAGACCAACCATGGTACCGGTAAGCATTACCACTTTGCACATCGCTTCGAGGTGACCTATGGTAATATAGTCCTGATAATTCATCACTTTTCTTGCTATAACCAGCAGTGTTAACACCATTCCGAAACCGGAGAAAATTGCACCGGCAACGAAATACGGCGGGAATATGGTTGTATGCCAACCCGGTACTACAGATGTGGCAAAGTCCATGGATACAATTGTATGTACAGAAAGTACCAGTGGTGTAGAAACACCTGCAAGAATCAGCGATACTACCTCGTAGCGATTCCAGGTTCTTACAGAACCGGTCCAGCCCATAGAGAAGAAGTTATACCAGAATTTTCTGCCAGCAGTGGTAGCTCTGTCTCTGACAGTGGCAATATCCGGAATCAGACCGAGATACCAGAATACCAGCGAAACAGAGAAATAAGTTGTGATTGCAAATACGTCCCAAAGCAGTGGCGAATGGAAATTAACCCAGAGCGAACCGAAAGCGTTCGGCAATGGCAATACCCAGTAACCTCCTACCCAGATACGACCCATGTGAAACAAAGGGAAAATGGCAGCACACATAACTGCAAAGATGGTCATGGCCTCCGCAGAGCGGTTGATTGACATCCTCCATTTTTGTCTGAACAACAAGAGAATCGCAGAAATGAGTGTACCGGCGTGACCAATACCGACCCAGAACACGAAGTTGGTGATATCCCAGCCCCATTGTACTGTTTTGTTTAGCCCCCAGGTACCAATACCTACAAATACGGTAATGCCGAGTGTAAGCAATAATATTCCGAGGAATATGGCAGAAATGGTAAACCCGACCTTCCACGAAACCGAAGGTTTATTTTCGATCGGACGGCATATTTCTGTTGTAACATCGTGTAATGTCTTATCGCCTGTTACCAGCTGTGGTCTTATTACTGAATCGTGAATCATTTTCTATTGCTTAATGGATTATGCTTTTTCTTTTTCTGTGTCTCTTACTTTTACCATGTATTTAACTGCGGTCATGGTATTTATTTCTTCAAGTACTCTGTATGAACGCTCGTTTTTGAACAGTTTGTGTACCTCGCTGTTTTCGTCGTTTACATCTCCGAATACGATAGCATTGGCTGGGCATGAACGCTGACAGGCAGTTTTGATTTCACCGTCCGGAATGCTGCGTTTTTCACGCTTGGCTTTGGTTTTTCCGGCCTGTATGCTCTGAACACACATACTGCATTTTTCCATTACCCCCCTGGTCCTTACAGTTACATCAGGGTTGATTACCATCTTACCTAAATCGTTGTTGAAATAGAAATCGAAACGGTCGTTATCGTTATATCTGAACCAGTTGAATCGTCTTACTTTATAAGGACAGTTGTTGGCGCAGTATTTAGTTCCGATACAACGGTTATATGTCATCTGATTGAGACCTTCTGAACTGTGTGTTGTTGCAAGAACCGGACAAACAGTTTCGCAAGGGGCCTGACCGCAATGCTGACACATCATCGGCTGGTGAACTACTTTTACGTTTTCCCAATGAGAGAATTCGCTGCCTTTTTTAGCTGCCTCAATATTGTCGAGTGCTTCAAGTCCTGTTTCTTTGGTGACATTCTTTCCTTCGAAATCTCTTGAAAGGAAAAGATCTTTTGAGTAATCGGTATTGGCAGAGTTGACAAAAGTAAAATAACGGTCGATACGCATCCAGTGCATTTCCCTTCTTCTTCTTACTTCCGCCCTTCCCACTACAGGTACGTTGTTTTCAATACTGCAACTTACCACACAGGCAGAACAACCCGTACAAGCATTGAGGTCGATTGCCATGGCCCAGTGGTGATTAGGTGCACCTTCTTTTTTGTACTCTTTGGTTTCCCAGAGTGTATACAAATGCGGGGCTGTTTTGTCGTTACCTGCATTTGGCTTTTCCTTTATCTCACCAAGGGTGGTTTCTCTGACTATGTCTCTGCCCTCAATTGAGTGGTGAGTCTGAGTTTGTGCAAGTTCGTATGAACCTGAAATTTTTTCAATTTTAACACCGCTGCTCACATTGCTGTAAGTACCGTTGCGGAGTGACATAAAAGGATATGCATTTTTCCCTATTGATTCGAATGCGCCTTTTTCGCCAACCTTACCTTTGCGTCCGTAACCAACTGCAAGTCCGATGGTACCATTGCTTTGACCGGGCTGAACAAATACCGGCATCCCTTTAAGGGTGACTCTGCCGGCACTTATGTTGACCATGTCGCCGTTTTTGATACCGTTGTTTTCGGCCAGCGCTTTAGGAAGAGATACATAATTGTCCCAGGTTACTTTGCTGATTGGATCAGGTGTTTCCTGCAACCAGGGGTTGTTGCTCATGCTGCCGTCTTTTACAGCGATGTTCTGATAAAGTACCAGATCTGTATCTTCTTTTTTGCCAATGGTTTTTTCCAGATCAGCGACTATACTGTTGAGAGCAACTGAGAATGCC
>CAZRKA010000094.1:0-13362 GCA_964600345.1 uncultured Chitinophaga sp.
GTTTCGATGATAGGAAGTGCTGTCAATGAACCACCGCCTTTTACCTTGCCTTTAAGTGATGGCGGAAGGTCGTTCATATTGCTGGTGATTGCATCTGAAGCATTCAGTTTGCAGGCTCTTTCGAGCAAGCGGCTGTGCAGGTAGAATACGTCACCCGGATAAGCCTCACGTCCCGGTGGACGGCGAAGCAGAAGGGAAACCTCACGATAGGCAACAGCCTGTTTTGAAAGATCGTCGTAAACAATCAGGGCAGGCAAACCTCTGTCGCGGAAAAACTCACCAATTGCTGCTCCGGCCATAGGCGCGAAGAACTGCAATGGAGCAGGCGCTGATGAAGGCGCTGATACGACAACGGTATAAGGCATGGCACCTCTGTCTTCCAGAGTTTTTACAACCTGTTTTACTGTAGATTCTTTCTGACCAACGGCCACATAGATACAATATACAGGTTTGCCTTTTTCGTAAAATTCTTTCTGGTTGATGATGGTATCGATAGCCACAGCAGTTTTACCTGTCTGACGGTCGCCGATGATAAGCTCACGCTGACCTCTTCCGATAGGAATCATGGCATCGATCGCTTTAATACCAGTCTGCAGCGGTTCTTTAACCGGTTCGCGGAAAAGTACGCCCGGTGCTTTGCGCTCCAGCGGCATTTCAAATTTCTCGCCTTTCAGTTCTCCTTTTCCGTCTACAGGCTCACCAAGTGTATTGATTACACGGCCAAGCATGCTTTCGCTGACATCGATTGACGCAATTTTACCTGTTCTTCTGACAGTATCACCTTCTTTGATGAGGGTACTGCTACCGAACAATACCGCACCGATATTGTCTTCTTCGAGGTTAAGCACGATTGCTTTCATGCCATTCTCAAATTCTATCAGTTCTCCCGACTGAACCTGGGTAAGGCCATGGATACGGGCAATACCGTCACCCACTTGAAGCACTGTGCCTACCTGTTCGAGTTCGGCCTCAGTTTTAAAGTTTGTTATCTGTTGTTTCAGTATCGCTGAAACTTCATCAGGTCTTATTTCTGCCATGATATGATTTATTTTATGCTATGTTTAATTCTTTTTTGAGTTTTCGTAGTTTGGCAGAGATACTGCTGTCGAGCAGATTATCTCCGAATTTGATCACCAGTCCGCCTACAACGGAAGGGTCTATTTCAGTATGCAGTTCAACTGAACGTGCTCCGCTAACCTTTTGCACGTATTGCTGAATGCTGGCTTTGTCATTGTCATTAAGCGGGCTTGCAGACTGAACGCTGACTTTTTCAATTCCCTGGTTCTTTCTGTAAAGTTCCAGGAATGATTCGGCTATCAGCGGCAATATGTTCTCCCTTTTTTTGTTGCAAACGAGTTTAAGAAAATCGTAAACAAGGGGATGGCACTGCTTGAAGATGCTTAACAAAGCGTTTAATTTTTCGGTCGAGTTGATAATAGGATTCCTGAGCGCATTGCGCAGATCCTTGCTTTTGCTGCAGGTTTCGCTGATCAACTCCATGCTTTCGGCAACATCTTTCAGGGTATTTCCTGAAATTGCTTCCTGTAGAAGTGATTCTGCGTACCTGTTGGCTATTTTTGTATCAGACATGCTTAAGCTTTTGCTTGTTGATTGTTGTTCAGATTATTGACCTGACGAGCAATGATCTCCTGCTGTTCGGCATTGTTTGAAAGCTGATTGCTGATCAGTTTTTCGGCAATATTAACCGACAGACTCGCAACCTGTCCTTTCAGTTCGGCTATGGCAGCAGCTTTCTGCTTGTTGATTTCATCACCGGCTTTCTGAATCATGCGTTTGCCTTCTTCTTCTGCAGACTGTCTGGCTTCGCTGATGATGTTTTCTTTCATCTGGCGTGCTTCTTTCAGAATCTGATCGCGTTCTTCGCGTGCCTGTTTGTAAAGCGCTTCGTTGTCGCTCTGCAGTTTGGCCATTTGTTCGCGAGCCTGTTCGGCCGATTTCAATGCCTCTTCGATAGAGTGTTCTCTTTCGCTGAGTGCGCTGAGTATAGGTTTCCAAGCAAATTTCTTAAGAAGGAACAGGAGCACAGAGAACACCAGTAGCATCCAGAATGTGAGTCCTACGCCGGGTAATACCAATTCCATTTTTTTCTTTTTTTAATTGATGTTTTTTAAAGGTAAAGCAAGGGATACGAATATCCCCTGCTTATAATTTCGTCTGATATTATTAAACGAACAATATCAGGAGACAAAGTACGATTGCAAAGAACACCGCACCTTCAACAAGCGCAGCCGCAACAATCATGTTTGCTCTGATGTCACCGGTTGACTCAGGCTGACGTGCGATACTTTCCAAAGCACTTTTACCGATGTTACCGATACCAATACCGGCACCGATTGCTGCTAAACCAGCACCGATGGCAGCACCTAATTTAGATGGATCGGCTGATACTGTTTGTAATAAAATTTCTAAGATTGACATGTTATTTTGGGTTTTTTATTGTTTTGTTGTGTTGTAACTTTTAATGATGTTCTTCGGCATGATGGTGCTCTTCAGTGGCAGATCCGATGTAAAGCGAAGCCAGCAGGGTAAATACATAAGCCTGAAGGAAGGCTACCAGTAACTCAAGTACGCTCATAAACAGTGTGAATGCAACTGAGAATACAGCCGAACCGTAACCGGCCACTATATTCTTCTGACCAAAGATGAAAATCAGACTGAAGAATCCAAGTATGATGATGTGACCTGCAGTGATGTTTGCAAACAAACGAAGCATCAGGACAAATGGCTTAAGCACTACACCCAGTATTTCAATCGGTATTAAAAGTATCCAGAGAGCTACCGGAACATCCGGCATAAAGATATGCTTCCAGTAATGTTTATTGCCCGAGAAATTGACAACCACAAATACAAAAAGTGCAAGTATCATGGTAACGGCAATATTACCTGTCAGGTTAGCGCCAAAAGGGAAAATCGGAATCAGCCCCATCAGGTTGTTGATGAAGATGAAGAAGAATATACTAAGCAGCAGGGGCAGGAATTTAGCGTAGTGCTTTCCAACCGATGGCTTGATAACTTCATCCTTCATGAAAACAATAAGCGGCTCGAGCAGAGACTGTATGCCTTTCGGAGCTGCAGTGCCTCTTTTGCTGTATCCCTTTGCAACCGAAAGAAATATGATTAATATGAGAACGGCACCGAGTATAAGGGCAAATACGTTTTTAGTGATTGAAAGATCGGTTGGAGTCGCATTGCTCACCTTGCCTTTGGCATCTGCCTCAATGTGACCGCTTGCATCTGTTTTATAAATATGCCCCTCGTGCAGTTTGTAGTAATTTCCTTTGCTTTCAACGGTAGCGTGTCCGTGTTCAAATTTCGAAGACATGAACATGTGCAGACCGTTGTCGTAAAGTATCACGGGAAGAGGCACGCTGACGGCATGTCCGCCTATATCCATGATGTGCCAGTCGTGAGCGTCTTTAACGTGATCGAGTATCATTTTACCCGGGTTGAAAGCCTCATGAGCTTCAGAACCATGAGCTTCTGCATGCGCTTCACTGTGTTCTGTTTTTTCGACATGGGTGCTGTCGGCCGAACTTTCAGAGTGATTTGCAATGGAATTCAGGGGAGAAAAAAGCGTAAAAATTACAAGCAGAGAAAAAATTTGCAATTTATTGAATCTTGAAAGTCCTTTATTTTCGGGCATCATCAGTATTTTTTGATTTTTCTGAATCGGTGCGCAATTTAGGCAGGATAAATTTAATTTCAAAACCCATGTAGACAAAATACATGCAAATAAGGAAAATTGTCCCGGGTATCTTGTTTATGCTGCTGAATTTCAGATAAATAACTATAAAAATGAGTGCTGTCAACATCCTCAATCCCATCATGCCGAAATACAGGGCATTGAAACGGCTTTGAGACACCCCTAAACCGCCCAGAATCCGGTGTGTTCCAAAAAGGTAGACTGCGGCGAAAATGGCGCATATTGCAGAAAGCAGAATTGAATCTCCTGTAGTCGTTGTTAATCCGGGTACTGCAAAAACAATTGCTATCTGTATAAGAAGCAGGAGGACGAAAGTCCTTAAAAGTGGTTTTATGGTCATTTTATTTGTCTGATCATGTAATACATGGATGCAAAAACACCCAGAATAATTCCGGTAACGGTAAAGACCGGGAATCCGCCCGAATTAAGGCTGTCGAAATATTTACCCGCAAATGTGCATAGCACTATCATGGCGGCCATCTGCAAACCGAGAGCAGAGTACCTTGCGTAATCGGCCAGAGGTTTTTTCTTGTTCAATCGAATTTCAGGGTCATATGCCCTTTTATTTGTTTTATTGCGCTGTGCTCATCTGGCAGTTGCCGTTGAATTCGGCTCCGCTTTCAATCACCAGCTTGGAGGTGCTTACATTGCCGTTAATTCTGGCCGAAGATCTGAGAAACAGTGTTTCGTTGACAACCACATTGCCGTCTATACGGCCCGATATATCGGCGCTTCTCGCATTTACATTGCCGGTAATACTGGCGGCAGCGCCCATGGCGATTTTTGATTTGGAACCGACATCGCCTTCTATTTTTCCGTCTATTCTAAGGTCACCTTCAGAACTCAGATCGCCTTTTATAATGGTACCCAGACCAATCATGTTCAGAGCAGAATTCTGAGCCTGGTCGTTTTTGGTGTTCTTGTTCAACATGCTTGCAATAATATTAAAAAACTATGTAATTTAAGGGATCAACGGCAATTCCGTTGTGCCACAATTCGAATCTCAGGCGCTTCTTCGGGTTTTCCTTGTCGGTATATCCCGTTATGCCGATTGTTTCACCGGCTTTTACAAACGACCCCGGTTCCTTGTATACCGCAGCATTGAATTTATAAACCGAAGTCCAGTTATTCTGATGCTGTACCGAAATGATAAAACCGAATTCGGGTGTCCAGCCGCTAAATATGACAGTGCCGTCCATAGTAGCCTTCACCGTTTCGTCCAGCTGTGGTATGATATCCACGGATGGTTGCCTGATACTGAATGCCGCACCGATCTCTCCCTTGATTGGTGTAAAAAACAGAAATTCGCTGCCTAGTAAATCCTGATCCGGATAATCGGCCGGAATAATTGCATTTCCCTGGGTTCTTGTTTCCGGCATTTCTTTAATGGTAGGTCGATGCGCAGGCGTAACGGTTTCTTTCCTGGGCTCTGTTGTCTGTGCCGTTTGCTTATCGGCCGAAAACGGAATATTGTAAGCTGTTACTTCTTCGCCGTTAATAATCTGTTTCATGGCCAGTTCGCGCTTTTCTGCCATCAGGAGTTCGTTTTCGAGCTTGCTGATTTTTTTCAGGACCTCGTTCTTCATCTTTCCGTCGAAAGTCTGACCATAACCCGGTGCATAATCTTTTACTCCCGGGAATAAGGTATAAATACCCCAGCTGATAAGCGAAAACAGCAGTAAACCGGCCGAACTGATAAGCAATACGTTGAAGGGGGTAAGGCTTAAAGACGTTTTCTCCTGGAGATTTGTCTCGTTAATAATCAGAAGGCGGTAACGGTTGCTAAGCTTTTTTAATATTTTTCTCCGGTTTTGTTTCCTGTCCATGTAAAAAAATGGTCGGCAAATAATAAATTTGCGTTTTCAAAGTTAATAGGTTTTGATAAGTAATAAAAATTGTTCAAACTAAAATACGCATATCTTTCATGTTTGTTTCTCGCCTTGCAGGCAAACGCTCAGAGCTGGTTGTCGAGACAATGGCATAATTCCGTTTCTCACTACAATTATTATTACAATGCAAGTGTGCTGGTAAACGATGCACGCGAAGAAACTCTTCTGGCATTCAAGGATAATTTCAAAGATGTACTTGCACTTTATCCGATAACCGATCAGGCATCGCTCAAAGGCAACGCATCTAAAATGGATGAAGTGCTCAAGAAATGTTCTCACGTCATAGACAAACACAGCAAAAGCAAATGGGTAGACGATTCGTATCTGATGATGGGAGACGCTCAGTTGTTCAAGGGTGATTTCTATTCAGCCATTGAAGTGTACGAATACGTGGCCGGCTCTTTTAAAAATACAATTCCTGCTGCTCAGGCTGAAATCAATCTGATAGTTACCTATATTCTGCTCAATAAACCGGAGGATGCAGAGGCCTTATACACTAAACTCAGCGGTAAAAAAGATTTTCCTGCCCGTCTCAAAACCCAGCTCGATATTGCAGGAGCTGCAGTCAACATCAAACAGAAGAAATACGGTGTGGCTATCAAATTGCTGGAAGCTGCCATTCCCAGTGTCAAACACAAAATCAAAAAAGTGAGGTACAATTTTGTGCTGGCGCAATTATACGGTCTCACAAAAAATAACCCTCAGGCAACACTCCGGTATAAGAAAGTCATCAAACTCAATCCGCCTTATCAGTTTGCATTCAATGCCAAACTCAATATGGCCAAAGCCATCAATATTAAAAACAAGGCAGAAATCAGAAATGCCAAAACGATATTGAGAGACATGCTTACCGACGACAAGAACATCGAGTATTTCGATCAGATATATTACGAACTCGGTAATCTTGAAGTAGCAGATAAAAACGAGACTGCCGCAATTGCAGAATACACCAGTTGTCTGAGAGCCAATGGCAGTGACATGGGTATCAAAAGCAATGCATATCTCGCTCTGGCAGACATTTATTTCAAACAGCAGAATTACGAGAATGCGCAGACTTATTACGACAGTGCCGCCAGAACAATAGATCCGCAACATCCCGACTACGAGCAGATACAAAGTAAAAACCTTGTGCTCAACGAACTCATCAAGCACCTGGTGAATATCCGCGAAAAGGACAGCCTGCTTAAACTGGCAGACAATGAAAAACTGCGCGAAAAAACAATAGACAAGCTGATAAAAGAGGCTAAGGAAAAAGCTGAAAACGAAAAACTCAACGAAGAACAGCGCAAACTGCAGCAAAACAATATCAATAATCCCGGTTCAAAAAATACCCCGCCTGTAAGTACTAATTTTCCTTTTTACAACATGGCAGCACGCAACAAGGGATTGCAGGATTTCCAGAGAATCTGGGGACCACGCGAACTTATGGACTTCTGGGCCATCAGCAGCAATAAAACAAAACTCTGGGAAAAGATTGACAACGAGCAGAAGATTAACGATCAGGGAAGCGAGATAAAGAAATCAATTGTCGAAAAGGCACCCGACGAGAGAAAGAAATACTACGAAAATATTCCTTTCACTATTGCTGAAAAGCAGAAGATGAAAGACGAAATTGCCGAATCTTATTTCCTGGGAGCCAATGTGTATTATCAGGAATTGAAGGAATACGAAAAGGCAAAGAAGATGCTGGAGGAATTGCTGGCAAAATACCCCGGCAACAAGTTTCAGATCAATGCCTGGTATTTGCTCGCACGCATTTACCGAGACCAGAAGAATCCCGAGAAGGCAGATTACTACACCGAGCTGATAAGAAAGACTGACCCTAAGAGCAATTTCCTGAATGTGCTTCTAAATAACACAGGCACAGACAGCAGCGCAGTACAGGCAGCCGACGATACGGTAGAGAAGCTTTATGCAGCCGCTTACGCTGCATTTAAGGCCAAACGCTACGACGAGACCCTGAAACACAAATCGGAAAACGACCTTAAATATCCGGGTAATCCGCTTCAGGTTAATTTCGATTATCTCGAAGCGCTGATATTCGGTGAGAAAGGGGAATTGAAACCATTTCAAACCAAGCTTCAGGCAATTGTAGACAATTATCCGAACACCGAGATCGCCGCACAGGCGCTAAAGACCATTGAACTGATTAAAATAAAAAACGGAGAAACTGCAACACCGGTCAACGGCAGTTCAAAATACAATTACAATCCTGCAGCCGATCATTTCTACATGCTGGTAGTGCCGCGCAATACCGATATGACCATGCTGAAACTGGCCTTCCTCAATTACAATAAATCCTTTTTCGGCGCCGAGGGTCTCAAAGTAACGACTTCACTGCTGGGCGATCAGTATCAGATTCTGATAGTCAATAATTTCAAGTCACTTGAAGTGGCAAGGAATTATATCACCCAGATGCGATCCAATACTTCTTTCTTTACCGATACCAAAATCAGCGACAGCAGCAAACAATACCTCATCAGCAAAGACAATTTCTCTGTCCTGATCATGGATAAGCTGCTGCCGGAATACGAGGCATTCTTCAAATTAAATTACACCTTCTAAAGCAATACATGAGTAAAAATAATGGCGCAACACCGGGCAGATTCTGGAAATTTTTTGCGTACACGCTTTTGTTCATCCCTGTTTTCTTCATACTTGTCAACTTCGGCATACTCGGTTCCATGCCCGACATCGAAGAACTCGAGAATCCCAAAAGTGCGCTGGCAAGCGAATTGTACAGTGAAGACGGCGTCATGCTGGGACAGTATTTTATTCAGAAGCGTTCTTATCTGGCCTACAGCGATATACCCAAAGAGATGTTTGATGCGCTTATTTCTACCGAAGACGAGCGTTTTTATGAGCATTCGGGTATAGACATCAAAAGGCTGGTAGGAGCAGTTCTGAGGCTCGGCTCATCAGGCGGTGCAAGTACCATTACGCAGCAGCTGGCCAAAAACCTCTTCCATTACGACGAAGGCAAAAGACCAAATATTGTGGTGAGGCTGATGCAGAAGCTGAAAGAGTGGGTCATTGCCGTTCGTCTCGAGCGACGTTATACCAAAGAAGAAATTGCCACCATGTACCTCAACACGGTTCAGTTTTCGGGCAATTCGTACGGCATTAAATCAGCAGCACACGAGTTTTTTAACAAGGCACCGGCAGAACTCAAAACAGAAGAGTGTGCCGTTCTGGTGGGAGTGCTCAAAGCCATTACCATTTATAATCCCAAACGAAATCCCAACAACTCAACCACACGCCGCAATATCGTTCTCGGTCAGATGCTGAGAAATAAAAAACTGACTCAGGAGCAATTTGATGAGTTGAAAGCCAAACCAATTGTACTGGATTATCAGTACGAAGACCACAACGAAGGTCCGGCGGTATATTTCAGGGAATGGCTTAAAAAGGATCTCAACAAATGGTGTAAGGAACACCGTAAGCCCAATGGTGAGCCTTACAACCTTTACAAAGACGGACTCAAGATATATACCACCATCAATTCGAAGCTGCAGGAATACGCCGAAGAAGCAGCCAATAAACACCTGAAGGAACTGCAGGGTCAGTTCGATAAATCATGGGGCAATAAAGAGCCATGGCGCGACGAGAACTGGAAGGTGTTGCCCAATTACCCTGTTCAGGAGTTAAAGAAAACGCCGCGTTACCGGGCCCTGAAGGAAATATACGGCAAAGACACATCTGCCATCATGAAGATATGCCGTACCAAAACTAAGATGACTGTTTTTTCGTGGAAAGGCGACTGCGATACAATGATGAGTCCGCTCGACTCTGTCAAGTATATGAAGCGTTTCCTCCATACCGGTTTTATTGCCATACAGCCAAGCACAGGTCAGGTGAAGGCCTGGGTGGGCGGTATTAACCACCACTATTTCCAGTACGACCATGTCAACCGCAGCGCCGGCAGACAGGTGGGTTCAACCTTTAAACCATTTGTATACGCACTGGCCATAGACAATAAATTGTCGCCCTGCATTCAGTTTCCCAATAATCCGCCGCCTTACCCCAACTGGACTGTTCACAACAGCGACGGCAGTTATGGCGGCACCATGAACATGTACCGCGGACTGGCAAATTCCACCAACTGTATTGTGGCGCAACTGATGTACACCATGGGCGA
This sequence comes from uncultured Chitinophaga sp., assembly GCA_964600345.1. Taxonomy (GTDB): domain Bacteria; phylum Bacteroidota; class Bacteroidia; order NS11-12g; family UBA955; genus JABMMZ01. The sequence continues at coordinate 9,752 of CAZRKA010000094.1, forward strand.
AAACGCTCCTCACAATGTCATAGAATTTGTAAGGAAAATGGGTATAGACTCGGCCAAACTGGATCCGGTGCCTTCCATTTGTCTGGGTGTAACCGATATTTCACCCTTCGACATGGCAGGAGCCTTCTCTACCTTTGCCAACAAGGGTTACTGGATAGAACCGACTTACCTGACGCGGATCGAAGACAAGAACGGCAATATACTGGCCGAGTTTTCACCTACCAATATCAAGCAGATTATGACAGAAGAAAAAGCTTATGTCATGTGTCAGTTGCTCGAGGGTGTGGTACAGCGCGGAACAGGGCAGCGCCTCAGAAGCAAATACGGTGTTGAAGGATGGGTAGGCGGTAAAACAGGTACCACGCAGAGCAACAGCGACGGCTGGTTTATGGGTGTCACCAAAGACCTGGTATGCGCCACCTGGGTAGGATGCGACAGCCGCAAGGTGAGGTTCAGGAGTACAGCTTACGGACAGGGTGCACATGCGGCACTGCCAATATTCGGATATTTCATCAAAAAGGCCAAGGCCGATCCCAAACTGGGCATCACTCTGCAACCGATAGACCGGCCACCTCAGGAGCTCAGCATAGAATACAACTGCAGCGAATACGTAGAAGAAGGTGTGGTAGACGAGTTCGGTTCGCCGGAGGGAAAGGATCTGGATTTGGGGATTTAGGAGAGGGGAAGATAGGCCACCTACGCTGAAGCTACGGTGGGCGAGGAGGAGATAGAAGAGGAGAGGATAGAGGAGGAGAAGATAGAGGAGTAGGAGATAGGAGAGTAGGCTTGCCATGAATGCGTGCCGACGAAGGAGGCTCTGCTTCAGGGCCTGCCCCGTGGCGTGTCGACGAAGGAGATTCTGACAAGGGGACTAAAGATTCGGGATGCGAGTTTTGAAAAACAATTAAAATCGAATTCAGTTTAAAAATACAAATTCGTATTACCCCCGGCTAAAGCCGGGGGTAATGCAATAAACGGATAGGGCTTTAGCCCGGGCAGGGTATATGGTTTTAAGAAAATAAAAGGCAGGAGTTTGCAAATTGAGGGCTAAGTCCCGAATATTACACTTTATAAAATATCAAATAGCGCAACGTGGGCACTCCGGCTATTTACCGCGCATTAATCAGTACAAAAAAAAATCCGGCCATGCAGCCGGACTTTCAGTATAATATTTTATCGTTTAAGCACCCAGGGCGATGCGTTTGAAGCTGAGAACAGTTAGTCCTGCTTCGGTATCGCTCAGCATTTTTGAAATGCTTTTGCTGCTGTCTTTTACAAATTCCTGATTGAGCAGTGTGTACTCTTTGTAGAATTTATTGAGACGGCCCTGTGCAATTTTTTCAGCCATTTCAGCGGGTTTGCCTTCTGCTATTGCTTGTTCCTTACCTACTTCAATTTCGCGGGCAATGGTTTCGGCCGGCACTTCTTTTTCGTTGAGTGCGATCGGGTTCATTGCTGCAATTTGCATGGCAGTATCTTTACCTGCATTCAGGTTAGCTTCGCTTGGTTCGTTGTTCATTTCTACCAGCACACCCATTCTGTTGCCGGAGTGGATATAGGCTACTACGTTTGTTCCGTTTACGATTTCGTATTTGGATACATCCATTTTCTCGCCGGTTTTACCCATCTCGTCGAGCAGGCGCTGTTCGAGGCTTAGGTTGCCGATTGTAAGTGCTTTAAGCGCTTCCAGATTAGCCGGTTTGTGTGTAAGTGCCAGATTGGCAATTTCGTTGGCGAATTTGACGAAGTCTTCGTTTTTGGCAACGAAGTCGGTTTCGCAATTCAGTTCTATAACCACACCGGTTTTGCGGTCGGCTGTAGTAAGTGCTATTACTGCACCTTCCTTAGCAGCCCTGTCGGCTCTGTTAAGGGATATTTTCTGTCCTTTTTTTCTTAAAAAATCGATGGCCGCTTCAAAATCACCGTTGCTTTCTACGAGGGCTTTTTTACAATCCATCATACCTGCACCGGTCATCTGACGCAGTTTATTTACATCTGCTGCACTGATTGTTGACATACTACTCATGTTGTTTGTTATTCGAAAGTTATTGGGGAAAAGTGATTAAGCTTCTGCTGCGCTTTCTTTTTCAGATTTGGATTTCTCCAGTTCTGCAGAATCTTTCTCTTTTTTGCGATCGAGCTGACCTTCTTCGATGGCTCTTACGATTACATCTACTATCAGTTTTATTGATTTGGATGAATCGTCGTTGCTCGGGATAGGGAAGTCGATATTGGTAGGATCGCTGTTGGTATCCACCATGGCAATGGTAGGGATATTCAACTTGAGGGCCTCTGCTACTGCAAGGTGTTCTCTTTTAACGTCAACGATAAAGAGGGCAGATGGCAGGCGGGACATGTCGGCAATACCGCCAAGTACTTTGGCAAGCTTTGCTTTTTCCCTTTCAAGCATCAGTTTCTCTTTTTTATTGATGTTGGCATAAGTACCGTCGGTCGCCATTTTGTCGATAGTCTGCATCTTTTTGATAGACTTGCGAACAGTGGCGAAGTTGGTAAGCATACCGCCCAGCCATCTCTCGGTGGCGAAAGGCATATTGGTTTGTGCAGCAGCTTCCTTGATTATTTCCTTAGCCTGTTTTTTGGTGGCTACGAAAAGGATTCTGCGACCTGACTTAACCATGTTGCGGATGGCAGATGATGCCTCGTCGAGCTTCATGGAGGTCTTGTTCAGATCTATAATGTGAATTCCATCCTGCTCCATGAAAATGTAAGGAGCCATCTTTGGATTCCATTTGCGGGTAAGGTGTCCGAAATGACAACCTGCTTCCAATAATTGTTCTTGTGATACTGAAGACATTTGAATATTGTATTAGCGTTTGCTGAATTGAAATCTTTTTCTTGCTTTCTTCTGACCGGGTTTCTTTCTCTCTACCATTCTGTCGTCTCTGGTAAGTAAGCCAAGTGGTTTCAGGGCAATACGGTTTTCAGGGTTGATCTCGCAAAGCGATTTGGAAATGGCCAGACGAATGGCTTCTGCCTGTCCGGTAACGCCACCACCGTCTACATTTACCTTGATGTCGAGTTTTCCGACATTGTCAGTAACCTGCAAAGGCTGAACTACCTTGAACTGATTAACCAGTGTCGTGAAATACTGATCGTATGGTTTGTTGTTGATAAGAATGTCACCATTGCCGGCTTTGATGTAAATGCGGGCAATCGCTGTTTTTCTTCTTCCTGATGTGTTTGAAACTTCCATGTAATATGATTATGGATTATTTAATCTTTAATTCTTTTGGTTGCTGAGCCTGATGCGGATGCTGATCGCTGTCGTATACAAACAGGTTTCTGAACATTTCGGCACCCAGCTTGTTTTTTGGCAACATGCCTTTAACCGCTTCCTCAATCAGGGCAATCGGCTTCTTGTTTACCAGGTCTGAAGCTATGATACGCTTCTGACCACCCGGATAACCCGAATAGGTAATGTACTCTTTTGAGTTCAGCTTTGTACCCGACAGTTTTATTTTACCGGCATTGACAACAATGACACAATCGCCGTTGTCTGAATGCGGGGTGTAATCTGTCTTATTTTTGCCGATAAGTGCGGCAGCGATCTGAGAGGCCAGACGACCTAATACTTTTTCGCTCGCATCTAC
>CAZRKA010000095.1:0-13361 GCA_964600345.1 uncultured Chitinophaga sp.
GGGTCAGATTTATCAACAAAAAGAAGCGGCAATATTTACGTGCTTAAATGTAAGCGTGATACAATTATTATTCAATAATGATATTTCGCATCTTTTTGTGTTTATATAACTTTACTGTTGATTTAATTTTTCTCAAGCAATCTGCATTATAGGGCATTAACACTCTGATTTTTCCAACTTTTATAACAATCAATCCGAATTCTACAATATGGAATAAATTTAGATGTGTCCGTAAGCTTCGTTTTAAGTCTATGTTGACTGAAGCTGATGTGGGTTAACACCGAAATATATTTAAATTGTATTTCAATCGAAATAGCCCTTATCAGTTTCATGATTTATGTTCCATCTTTGCTCATAGATCCCATTATTTACCAAAATTCCCTCTCACAATCTCGAAATTAGAATTTGCAATTTCAAATAATTATATTATCTTAATGTAAGCCACCAAAAAACGGCCGAAAAAAGAAAAAAAATCTGCAATTTATTGTTGCGTTTTAAAAATTTTATTTTTTAACTTTGGTATACAACAAATCGATACAAAGATTTTAGTATTCGAATTGTCGTATTAAAAACACAAAACATTTCAATGGTCCAAAACGCCATTGTGATGCTATAAAACTATGAAAACGCAAGTCCAATATCGGATGGTTATTTCTGTGCGCTACGCAGATTCAACAGCTACTCAAATAGCTGCCGGTCATAGCCATGCAGAAACAATGCATAAGCCCTTTCAATGGCTTGCTCCCTTATTTATATATAAGCATGGTTTCAGCCACGGTCTTCAAACAGCCCAAAAACTACTGTCTCGTTCTTCGCATACAGTGTATACAATTGCGCAAATAACACTTGTGTTTGCGGAAATGAAGCGCACGGTTGCGCACGTAATGTACTCGGTCAAGCATGCAATGTACTCAGTCTCGCAAGTAATGTACTCCGTCTCGCAAGTAATGTACTCCGTCACGCACGTAATGTACTCGGTCACGCATGCAATGTACTCAGTCTCGCATGTAATGTACTCAGTCTCGCATGTAATGTACTCCGTCACGCACGTAATGTGCTCCATTAAGCATGTAATATACTCCGTTGCGCACGTAATGAGTCCAATCTCGCACACAATATACTCCGTTGCGCACGTAATGAGTCCGGTCTCGCACGCAATGTGTACGGTCACGCACGCAATGTACGCCATTGCGCACGTAATGAGTCCAATCTCGCACACAATGTACTCCGTTGCGCACGCAATGTATATGGTCTCGCTTTCAATGTATCTGGATGCAGAAACAATGTTTGGTTTTATCAAAACTATGTTCTCTGTTGTAGATCTATTGTGTATACCCGACGCATTCACCTTTTTTGTCCCGCTTATTTGGCTACCCGACAAAAATTTGAAATCTGTGTTTAAGAATTCACGACAGATGATTGTCGGATTACAAGTGGACAAAAATCAACAAATATGTTCGACCCTGATTCCCGGTGATTTATTCGTAAAGGCATCATATACAAATATGGTAAACAGGGTTCATTCTGAAAATCCACATGCATTCATTAACCATACGGTATCTTATAACGACAATGGCCTGGAAATTACCATAGACAGCTTCACAGTAGTCAAACATACAGAAACCCGACTTAAGAAGTTCCTGTTTCAGTCCGGCAAAATAGCAGATCAATTGTGTAAGAGATTGGGTGAGATTAAATTCTGTCACCCCTTTATTGAAAATACCGGCAATAAACCTCAGGCATGGGCAAGTGCAGTGTGGCAAACTATGCAGACAAATTTTGCTTTCATAATATGTTCATGCCTGTACGGAGTTTCTGCTTTCAATTTGTTCGCTCATTCAAACTATTGTTACAATGAAAGGTTCGATGATAATAATGATAAAACAGGATTTAGAAAGGCTCGATCTGACATCTCACTTGTAGCAGGCCTGGCTTCAGAATTATTATCTGAGTTCAGGCCTTTGCGGATTGTCTGTTTTGATGAACGCCCAGCGTTTAGACAATCGCTGAAAATTTTGTCCGGGAGGGACAAATCATTCAGAGCATCGAAACAAAAGCCCCGGCCCGGGCTTGTTGCACATCAGTATGATGTACAATAAAGCGGGCTAATAAAACCAAAACAAATTAATTATTTTTAAAAACCAAAACAAAACTATGATCAAAAGAAGTTTTAATTGTACAGAGAGCGAATTATATGCGCTCTGTCTTTCAGGTTGGGAAACCTGCTCCAAAAATCTGGCCGAATTAACGGCATTCTCGCCCATCTATTCTGAGGAATATGTGGCTGAACGAAAAAATGAAGTACTGGAAACCATGTCCAGGTTCAACCGCAAACAGCGTGCTGCCGAACTCAATGTCATGAGAACCGATCTGGGTATTGCCTTAGAGACCTGTCTCAAAAACTGGCGCTCGGTGAAACACTATTCAGAAATTGCGTTTGAAGAGGAAAAATTACCGGCAATGTATTCTGAAGCAGGCAGCATACATTACCAGCTTGCCAGAACCAAGCAATGGGAAGAGGCACTCAAAATGATGAAAGCCGGACAAGCTTTTATTGTAAAGTACAAAACCGAGCTTTTAGCTAACAAGAACATGCCCGAATCTTTTGAGGAAACCTACGCCAGAGATTTACTTGTTTACAAAGACCTGTTTGATAAGTTTATGCGCATGAGTATAGAAGCGAAGAACCGCACCGGTCTCCATCTTCAAACCCTCAACAAGCTGTTCGGAGATCTCACACGGATGTTTGCAGCCGCAAGAGAAGTGTTCAAAAAGGATAAAGGTCTTGCCGACCAGTTTACAGTTAAAAACAGTCTGGCTGCACTCAGCGGAACGGGCTGGGCGGGTATCAAAGGCAAAGTACTCGACGAAAACGGCAAACAGCGTTTCATCGAAGGCTTGCGCATCAGTCTGGAAGAAAGTGGCGACGAAGTAGAACAGGAAGAAGACGGCAGTTTTACCTTCAACCGTTTACCGGCCGGCGATTACAAACTCATGGTAGAAGCCGAAGGCTATCAGCTCTGGAGCGAAACCCTGTCCATCAAACCCGATACCTATTCGGGTGTCGAAGTAAAATTGAAAAAAATAATCAGAGAGGAGGTGGAAGCAGACAAGGTTTAATATTTATGTAAATGCTAAAAACAGCCCGCGGGAAACTGTGGGCTGTTTTTTTTGGGTATTGATAATGAATAATATCTGCAATATGATTTTGTGAATCTATGTTTCCGGATATTGGATTCTAAAATGATATAATTGTGTATCATCTATCGAATCAAAGTTCCAAAATATGAGATGTGAAGAGAAATAAAAGACTTAAATTTTAAGGTGGTGTCTTTTGAAGTAGTAAATAAGACTTAAATGAAGGTTGCTGCCATTGTGAACATAGCGATTTTGAATAAGATTCAAATTATCTGTCACTGTTACATCATAAACTTTATCAAAGCCATGTAAATAAACCAACTCTAAAGCCATTGTTCTACTTTTAACTTTAAAAAAATACTTTAATCCTATACTTGTGAATCTCTTAAGTCCCTTGTAATTTGTTTTTTTTACTGTCAGAAGTGTATCTGAATATGAATAGTTGTATTCAGTTGCGGGTCCAATATAAACACCAGCGACAAAATGAAAATTATCTGATTTCTGAATTTGTCTTGAATAAGCAATACCAACGCATGATAATAATGATTGAAAAGAAAAGCCACCGGATATGTTAAATCTATTTGGCCCATATTTTAGGCGGTTTGAAACTGTGTAGAATGATACTGTTGCTTCTACTGAACTTTTGGAATTCAGATGCCAGTGATAACTGACACCCGGAATAAAACCCAGACCATTTTTATTTGAAATGATCTCTGTATTCTGGAAATCAACGTTTGAAAATGATATACCCGGGCCGGCTTTAATTGAAAAGCAATTTTTTGTCAATTGGGCTTTCACCTGCCCAAAAATGAAAAAAGTAAACAATATCATCGGAAAGGCTAAGGTCTTCAATGCTGTACAAAAATTTTATAATAATTCAAATTTTAACGTTTTAAAACAAACTAAAGGCTATAAATTTAATTTTCCAATTAAAGTATTGTTATAACCACTCTTTGTATCTGATATAATAATTTCCCTATCTTCGCTCTATGATATTCCAGGCTGAACTGATTACCATTGATAGCGACAAGGGTCCGGTTCAGATCTTATTCAGCAGGCTCTGTCTTCAATCGGCAAATCCTTTGGAAGAGTTGAAGAATGGAATATTCAATAAAATGTACCTTTACCGGTATTGGATCAATGAAGCTTATATCTCCAGACTATATGAAGGTAGTATTCCTGAAGGATATACCTTCGATGAGTCTGTGCTGCTGTATGGCGATGATATAGCTGAATATTATCTTGGTTATCTGGAATTCGATCCGGATCAGAAAACTTGTCGCCTGCCCCTTGAGCAAACAGAGCATAGTCTTATTTTGGAACTTGCCGCTGAGGCAGTGTTCAATCCGGAAAAAGTAACTATCACTGTGGCCGTGTTGAAAGCAACTAAACCTTCAGATCTCAAAGTTACGCTGATCAGCAATGACGATATAGAATCATAGAAACTACAGCGTATGCCGGTTTCAGATAGTTAAAATATTAATATTTTACCAGCATTACCACTTGCGGTTCTTGTGACGTTTTAATCTGCAGCCAGTATATTCCGGCAGGCAATGTGCGCGGTAGAGAGATTGTTTCTATATGACCACCTGCAGAGTAAAACCTTTGTTCGACGGGCGTATATACCACTTTACCCTGTATATCTGTCATTACAATTGAAACAAACGTAGATTCACTTAAAGAAAATGTCAGTGTGCTAATGTCTTTAAACGGGTTGGGATAAGCCTTAACATCTGACACGTTCCATAAGGGTTGGATTCCAAGATTCAGTCCTGAAAAATAGCGTACGGTGATAAAATCACCATCCGAACTGCCACCAACCATTATTTTGCCATCAGGCAAAACAGCTATGCCGATGGCTTCATCAATATTGGTGCCGCCAAAATTAGTTAGGACCTTGCCGCCATTTCCAAAACTATTATCGGGCACTCCTTTGCTATCAAGTCGAAGTATAGCGAAATCAGAACCGACGAAATTGTCTGTGCCTGCCACTAAAATTTTACCATCAGGTTGCAGGGCAATAGACATGGCTTTAGAGTTGTGTGAGTTCCCAAAACTGACTGTCATTTTACCGTCATTGCTAAAGGTGGTATCCGGATCGCCTGTTTTGTTAAAACGCGCTATGACAAATAAAAAATCAGTGGTTCTAATGGTGCCGGCTACCACTATTTTGTCATCGTTCTGAACTTTTGAACAATAGATGCGGTCTATGGCACCCACATCGCTTATTATACTGCCATTGTTGCCAAAACTGCTGTCGGGCTGGCCGTTGGATTTATATTTGGCAAGCACACAATCTGCCTGGGCATTGTATTCTATATAACCCACAAGAAGTATTTTGCCATCGTTCATTACATGGACAGAGTTTGCCACTGCAATGCCGGCATCTATTGTAGTGGTTTGAATACCATCGTTGCTGAAGCTGCTGTCGGGTGTGCCATTCTTATTGTATCTCACCAAAGCAAAATTGCCTTCAGAATAACCGGCAACGAGTATTTTGCCATCGTTTTGCAATGCAATGGCGAAAGGCTCATCCTGACCTGAACTTATTGTGGTGATCAATTTTCCGTCGCCGCTGAAACTGCTGTCGAGGCTGCCGTTGGAGAGGTAACGCACAAGGCCGAAGTTGCGTTTGGTGTTATTCAGGGTATTGCCTGCCACTAGTATTTTGCCGTCTTCCTGCATAATTACAGCATTAGCCTGTTCTACAGAGTTGTTGTTAATATCGGTAACTACCACGCCATCAGATCCGAAGCTGCTGTCGGGTTGGCCGTTGATGGTAAACCTCGTTAACATAAAATCAGCGAGGGTATAACCAACAACGATGGTTTTACCGTCTTTTTGCATAGCCATACCACGTGCTACGTCGTATTCCTGTCCATTCGAAGCAGAAGCTTTGCCATTATTGCCATAAGAAACATCAATAGTACCGGGAGTCTGCGCCATTGCAGAAATAGCAGACAGGATACAAACTAGAGTTCCGCAAGAGAGTTTTAGTTTCATAAACTTGATTTAATGAAATCAAAAATAGGTATTTAGGAACGAGTCAGTGATTTTGTGATAAAAATATTACATAAAGATTAAGCATTTTTCAACGATAAAATCTGCCTTCATCAATGTTACTTACATTTTAGTTGTGGCGATGAAAAGTAAACCTGCTTGAAAAGCTAAATCTTCATAAAGGTGACTGAGGTTGTAACAAGGGCATTAAGACAGAATTAAGAAAGTATCTCTAAAAACTGCTCTGTTGCCAGATTTAGTTTGACCCCCTCCCGAAATTTATCCGATACCTGTAGAATTGTCATAGAATTGTCATAAGAAACTGTTTGAGTTGCTACTTAACAACGATTGTCACAATATTTAATAAATTCGCGTCTATTAGAAAAATAATTCATTTATCAGCTATGAATAAAAATCTTTACTTGCTTATAAGCTTTACGCTCATTGCTTTCAGGGCGCTTTCTACGCCTTTGCAAGGCAACTATACCATCGATGCCGGCAGTGGCAGCAGTGGCAGCAACTTCAGTTCATGGCTGGATTTTCAGCAAAGCATAGTCAGCAATGGCGTGTCCGGAATGGTCTATGTGGATGTCATAACAGACGATAACACAAACACCCAGATTGTTTTTTCTGCTATTGCCGGTGTGTCTGCTTCAAACAGGATAATTATCAACGGTAAAGGCCGGGAACTTATGGCCAGCCTGGCCGATGCAGTTATACTCTTCAATGGTGCCGATTATGTCACCATAGACAGCATGAGAATCAAGAACAGTTCTTCAAGTCCTCTGGCTATTGGTATACGTTTTAGCAACAATTCCAGTTTTAATACGATTACACGTTGCCTGCTGGAATTCAGTGGTCTCGCAAATACCGCAGCATTCTCCGGTGCCTATATTGCCTTTGCCGATGCTCCCGGATCGCTGACTGCTTCAATCACTTCTTCGCCCGGTACCCACAATCTCATACAGTACAATGTCATGCGCACAACTTTGACAAACAGCAGTGGCCCGTCATTTGGTATACTCCTGAAAGGCAGTTCCGCTACATATAAAACAAGCGCACAGGACAATACGGTAAGAGCGAATCTCATCCTTAATTTTAACTATGCAGGTATCTATATGTCGCAGACCAATGGAAACCATCTGATACTAAATGACATCTCCCGGATGGGAGCAGATTCTAACAATTGTTCAGGTACGATTTACGGTATTTACAGCAAAGACGCCGCATCGTCCAACAGGCGTAACCGTATCGACAGCAACCACATCCATGATTTGCCAAAAGACTCCGTTTCACAGGGCGGTAATCTCAATACACTTTATGGTATTTACACCAGTTATATCAGCGGCAACGACAGTATGCGTTTTTCAATATTTAACAATGCCATACGTAATTTACACATCAACAAGGATTGTTATGTCATGAGCAACAGCTACAATTCTTATATGGATGTGCTATACAATCTGGTGGAAGACATTAATCTACCGGTTTCAGGCAGTTCGGGCATTAACTTTTACGGGATTTTCAATTCTTATATCAATGGTTCATACCGCATCAACAACAATACCATCACAAATTGTGAAGGCGGATACACCTGGTATGGCATACAGAATTATTATCCCGGACAGACAAGCGGCGTGCAGCAAATCAATGGCAATGTCATCAGCAATAACCGAAACGCTTATTACTACAGGTATAATATCAGTTCATACTTTGCTAACTACTCTGATTCCACGCAAAGGATTGAGATTGCCGGCAACCATATTTATGAAAACAGCACCAACAATTATTACAGCTACAATATCTATTGCCGGTATTATGGGGATTATCTGATTGCAGACAATGTTATTGAAAAAAATGTATCGGCATACTATTACCATTATGGCTTGTTCCTGCAGGATTATGGCACTTTTAATGTTAAGCGGAATATCATTCGCGGCAACACGGCTCTAACTGTCGGCGTTGGAAACGTTTACGGCATTTATTCCCAGAATAATTACGGTCAAACCTATACCAGTAATCTGATTGTTGAAAATGCAGGTTATTCCACAACTTATGGCATGTATCTGCACAGCGCGGTGAGCGGGAATTACAAACATGAAATCAGGCAAAACACAATATCCTGCAATGGTACACTGAGCGGTAATTCATTCCATGGTTCATATCCTGTTTATTGCAATCTTCCCTACAGCAGGAGTCTGGATTTTATCGGAAATATAGTAGAAGTGCTGAATTCGGAAATGCTTTCCTTTTATTTATTAACCTACGATAATCTGAATGTGGATTACAACTCATACCATGTAAGCAATGTCAACTCCGAATTATATTCTACAACAAGCGACGGCAGCGATACCAGTCTGGCAGGCTGGATTGGATTAAACCTGGGGAGTAATGAGCTGAATGCTGTCACCGGCCATTATTTCGACAGCACAAGCTATGCCAGCCGTTGGTACTATAATCAGGACAATGTGCCTTCTGTGAGCTACAATCTGCTGGATGTATACAACGTTGGCAGGGGCAGCAGTTTTTCAGACAGGGGAGCGGTGGAATACAATGGTCTTACGTCTGTCAGACAAGTTAATAATCAAGCAGAAGCAAGTTTCATTTATCCAAACCCTAACAATGGCGCTATGCTGTTCATTTATAATGCCGGAATTCCACAAGATGCGGTCTTCTATGATGTCAATGGGAAATTACTCTACACCCGCAGCATGGATGCTGGTGTAAATGCATTGGAAATTAATTTCAGTCCCGGAATTTACTTTGTTTATTTAAGTGAAAGTGGTGAGGTATTGAAGTTAGTTGTGGAATAAGTCATTGGCTTGTTGTCAGTATGTCTTTTTTCTCAAGATTGTAAACATTCTTTTCGCATATACCTGTATTTCTGACTGAACCCGGCCGGCGCAGGAATGAATAAACATTGCGTTGAGTTTTGCTTAATATTTACAATATGTTTTTACCGGATTTATATACATAAATTTGCAATCTTTAACTGACCTGATTCGGTCACCCGGATACAGGCAGAGTAAATGAAATGTTTAAACGAATAGTGCATACCAATTCAAATGCAGGAACCATACTGATCAGATTGATGGTGGGAGCGGTGTTTGTTTCGGAAGGAATACAGAAATTTATTCTGGCAGAACAACTGGGTTCAGGGCGATTTGAAAAGATAGGTTTGCCCGCACCCGAATTCTTCGGCCCTTTTGTTGGCAGCTTCGAGATTGCCTCCGGTTCTTTTATTCTCGTCGGTTTTCTTACACGCCTGGCAGCAATTCCAACAATTGTCATCATGTTGTTTGCCATTGCACTTACTAAATCTCAGGTGCTGGCTGATCAGGGATTCTGGGAAATGATGCACGGCAGTCGCACTGACTGGGCCATGCTGCTGGGGAGTATTTTCCTTCTGATGAGCGGAGGAGGCAAATTCTCGGTCGACAAACTAATTAGTAAACGATACCAATGGAAATAATAATACTTTCATCTGTTGCCTTTCTGGTGGCGATACTCACTTTCTTTTCCGGTTTTGGATTGGGAACCATACTGACGCCCGTATTCATGGTTTATTTTCCGGTCGAGTTGGCCATTGGTCTTACCGGTGTTGTCCATTTTCTGAACAATATATTTAAACTCATTCTGGTGGGCCGAGGAGCCGACAAAAGAACATTGCTGCGCTTCGGACTGCCGGCAGTACTGGCAGCTTTTGCAGGCGCAATGCTACTGCTCAATATTCCGGATGTACAACCGCTGTTCTCCTATACGGCCTTCGGAAAATTGTTTGTGGTGTATCCGGTGAAATTCACTATATCTATTTTACTGTTGTTTTTTGCCATTCTGGATCTCATTCCATTCCTCAATCATCTGAAGTTTGAAGACAGGCACATGCCGTTAGGCGGTGTATTAAGCGGTTTCTTCGGCGGTTTATCCGGTAACCAGGGCGCCCTGCGAAGTGCCTTTTTAATCCGCAGCGGTCTGGCCAAAGAGACCTTTATTGCCACCACCGTTGTCATTTCATGTTTTGTCGATTTTACCCGCTTATCCGTTTACGCGTCGAAGCTGTCGCTAAGCGACCTGCAAAACAATCTGAGTCTGATTGTTTCTGCCACACTCTCGGCAATTGCCGGTGCTTATATAGGTAACAAATTACTGAAAAAAGTCACCTTGAAATTCGTTCAGATCACTGTAGCGATTATGCTGATTGTTTTGTCGATAGCGTTGGGATTGGGGTGGGTGTAGAGGGGGTGAGGAGATGAGGAGAAGAGGAGAAGAGGAGAGGAGTAGAAGATAGAGGAGTAGGAGATAGAGGAGTAGGAGATAGACCCACCTACGCTGAAGCTACCCTCCTTCGCTAAAGCTACGGAGTACGAAGCCGGTGGGCGAGGAAGAGGAGAAGAGTAGAAGATAGAGGAGTAGGCTTGCCATGAATACGTGCTGACGAAGGAGACTCTTCTTCATGAACTAAAGATTCGGGATGTGAGGTTAGAGCAGCTAAAATCGAATTCTGTTTAAAAGTACAATATAGTATTACCTCCGGTTTCCGCCGGGGGATAATGTGAGGTTAGAGCAACAATTAAAAACGAATTCTGTTTAAAAGTACAAATTAGTATTACCCCCGGCTTCAGCCGGGGGTAATGTAATAAACGGATAGGGCTTTAGCCCCTTGCAGGGTATATGTGTTTGAAGAAAATAAAAGACAGGGTTTCGCAAATTGTGGGCCGGCTCTTTTCTTCTCATAAAACAATCAATAAGCCCTTAAAATCCATCGGAAGGAAATACAATCTCAGAAAAGGATACCACAGACTTTAGTCGGAGGAAATCACCACTGCAATAATTCTTAGCAGATGCACCTTCGCACAGCGTCATATTCATGATGTAGGTGTTTAGGGAAGATCAGAGACTAAAGATAAAAGCCTGCCCTGAAGTGTGCCGACAAAGGAGGCTCTACTTCAGGGATTGCCCCGCATCATTCCGCCTCAGGCGGATCTGATACGGGGACTAAAGACTCAGTTTCGCTTTGGCAACGGTGAATAAATGCGCTGAACTCGCTAGTTCACCTCCATTAAATCTTAAGGACACATTTCTAAATACAAAAATTAATACTCTGTATTACAGCTAAATGCAACTATTTTATAAAATTATTTGCTGAAATATTTTTTTCACTGAACAGTGTTCAGTAAATTTGCAGCGTTAATTAGTTAGAAACTCACATGGGTATTGCAGAAAGAAAAGAGAAGCAGAAAGAAGACATGAAACGGAACATTCAAAGTGTGGCTTTTGAAATGTTTATTAAAGAAGGATATGCCGGAACATCATTGCGCGAAATAGCCAAAAAAATTGAATACAGCCCTGCAACTATTTATTTGTACTATAAAGATAAAGACGCCTTATTTTTTGATATTCAGATCCTTTGTTTCAAGGAACTCATTAAAAGTTATGCTGAAGTAGTTAAAATAAAGAATCCTTTTGAAAGACTCAGGCAAATGGGCATAGCTTACATGAAACACAACATGGAGAATCCCCAGTGTTTTAATCTGATGTTTCTGCACGATTCGCCCCTGGCAGAACTTAAAAAAGAAGACAGAATGGATAAATATGGCAATGCAATCAATTTTCTGAAAGAAACGGTTAAAGAATGCATAGAAGAAAAAATGATTTCAGAAACTGACGAAATAGTCGTCAGGCTTGAGGTCTGGGGTTTGACACACGGTTTAAGCACTTTGTTCGTACATCGCAGCTATGAAGGAATGGGGCTTACAAAAGAAGAAGCTAAAGATTACATGTTGCAAAGCTGGGAAAAATATTTGAGCCGAATTAAAAGCTAAATTTTTTTTGCCTGTTTGGTGAACGGTGTTCATAAAATGACAAGCGATTAGTAAACTTAAAAAAATAAACATATGACATTAAAAATCATCTTCCTGATTCCCCTGGCACCCTTGCTGTTCTTCGGGATTTCATGTCAGGAAAAAATTGACAGTCCCGACAACCTTAAACAATTCTGCCTGGAGTCTAAAAGTTATCCGGGGCGATACTACATCAAGGTATCGGTTCCGGAAAAATTCGATCCCGACAAAACGTATACTACACTCTACGTCCTGGACGCGGAAGACAATTTTAATTTTGTTTCGCACCACTGTAAAAGGTTCAGTGAAAAGTATGCAAAGGAAAATGTGATGGTGGTTGGCATCGCACACGGTCGCGACCGCACTCTGGATTACACACCCACTGCAGCAGCAGAAGGTGAAGGCGGTGCTGCAGAATTTTTAGACTTCATCAAAAACGAGTTGCTGCCCTATATGGAAAAAAACTTTGACGCTGATACTTCGCGCAGCGGACGTATCATACTGGGCCATTCCTTTGGTGGATTATTGGCAGCCTATGCCATTTCAGCGGATAATGAAGTGTTTGGAAATTACATCATGCTGAGTCCCTCGCTGTGGTACGACAACGAATACATTCTTCGACTGGAAGAAGATAACAGAAACAGTACTTACAATAAAGAACAACTGGTGTTTCTCGGGATTGGCCAATTGGAAAATTCCGGAAGAATGCAGGCCCCGTTTCATGCTTACCATCAAAGACTTGAAAAATATTACCCCGCAACCCGTTTATCGATGAACATAGAAGCTCACCTGAATCACGTGGGTTCGAAAAACCCAAATATCATTAAAGGTCTTGAATTTTACTTTCAGCATAAAACCAATTAAACATGAATAAGCAAATTTTATTAAGCGCACTGATTACATTGACATTTCTGAACATGCTTGCCGCAGAAAACGTTTATACCCCGAACGGCGAAACAGGAAGAAGCCTGAGTATAGAACCGGGATTTGGTATTTCGCCGATGCCGCTGGCAGATATTACTGTCAGTAATCTGATGCAGTTGAAACTGTCAAATAGAATCGCAGGATTAAGCTATACTTCATTGAAAGTAAATAATCCGTTTCAGCGCGATTTCAACTATATAAAGACCTGCCGCAATTATACGTTATCACAAAAAATTGGGCTGGGTATTTCATTTGACAGAAAAAAGAGTGTCCACACTTTTTCTGTACTGGGTGGAATAAAATACGAAACCTTCAGCGAATCTCTTGAGAATCCGGAATTTGAAAAAATCAGGGTTACGGTTACATCAACAGCAGCAGATGCCGGTTTTTTATATGCAATGAAATTCGGTAAACGAAAGTATTTCATCAGTTCCAGGATTTATTTGCCGGTAATGCCAT
>CAZRKA010000096.1:0-8751 GCA_964600345.1 uncultured Chitinophaga sp.
TCCCTTTGAATACCGTTCATATAAGAGCCGACATCAGGACGGGTGAGTGGAAACAGAAGCGGAATTTCTGATATCAAAGACACGTCAATGAAAGTCTTTAATTTTTTACCCGGATATAGCCTTCTGCCCAGTCCGAAGTAAAAACCCAGATAGCGGTTACTCACTTTTGTGTTGTTCAGAATATAGCGTCCGTTGTCGGGTGCGCCATTAAGTTTTATCTCTGCATTACTGAAACTGTATTGCATGGTTGTGAAACTGATTCCCTTGCTGATATAATTACCGAAAGGTGCCATATAGCCGAAGGTTGTTGAGTATTTATTGTAGCCGAAGGTTTGTGTTAATACCCTGGCTGATACATCCGCATTGAGAGTTACCATCCAGTCTGAATATAAAAAACTGCCGTATTCGCCGCTGCTTCCAATTTCCTCATTTCGGTATTCGGCGCGGTAATCTGTGAACCCTGCTTTATAGAAAAGAGAATACTTATGACCTAATATTTTGTCCGCTTCAATGCCATAAATCATTGTATTTTTTGCCGGGCCATTGTTCAACAATCCAAATGGAGTAAAAGAAGCATGCATTCCGATTGAATATTTATAATTGCCGAAACTCATTTTCTGCGCTTGTAAAGCCCCGGTAACCGGGATACATAAAATCAGTGTCAATATTTTATTTATTGTTGCTGATTTCATATAAAGATGATTTAAGGCGGTAATTGATATACCGGGCCAATGCCTCGGTAGAACTGTTGCTGAGTTTAAGCGTATAACTGAAATTATTGACTATTATCACTTCAAACGATTTGAGGTCAATCACCATATTATAGGCCATCATTCCATGCTCGAGATTCAGAAGATATGAAACATCCATAGCGCCGAAAACTGCAAATGGATATATAAATACAGGCATTACCGTTTTAATAAACCCGGGTATATGATCGTATTTTTCGGACACCACAAAAACAAAGGATACCTTATTCATTCCGTTGCTTTTTGAGAAAGCGTTGGCTTCATTTAACAGAACAGACACCTCCTTCTCTGAACAATTGAACATCGAAATAAATACCCTGTTCAGTAAAAACATTGTATTATAAGCATCCGTTGTATTTTCTGCTTTATCGGGATTGTGAATCAGAGAGTATGTAATATTAAAATCAGGTCCCGAGGCACTTAATCTTTCCTGCAGAAACAAAGATCTTCTGGCGTTTTTCTTCGGATCGGTAATACGTGTAGAATTATTGTAATTATACTGAAACACCGCAGGCGCAAACAGCAACAGCGTATCGGCGGCAAGCTTATCAGGCGGCAGCGGCAGGGCTTCCATCTGATTGTCGTTAAAAACACCCTGACTTGCACTCGCTATTGTCGGTTTTACGTATTTTACTTCCATGTCGATTGCTCCCACCCGACTCAAATACATTTTTCGCATTTCCGATTTCCATTCGTTAATTTCTTTATATAACTTTCCAACTTCTGCCTTGCTGAAGGTCCTGTTTTTATATACAATATCAAACAGTGTGTCATTAAGATTGTAAGCGTGATAGCGGTAGTTAACCTCATTGCCATCTCCTTTTCTCAAACACTCAAGATTGAGGTAAAACGCAGTTACCTGAATAAAATCGTACCCTAAAAGATCAAGAGTCTCTGCTACTGCCTTACTGTGTTTATCTTTGTATTCTTTTTCAACAGGTTCATATCTGAATAGACCGTTGAAAATCATTGCCCTGAAGGTAGCTGCATTTTCGATAGTGAAACTTTTATCCATCATATTCAACAACGTGAGAGCTTCGGTATAGTCTCTGTTGAAAAGAAATTCGTACAGCAATTCGCAGCGACTGTCAAACTGAATTTGTGCAGGTAATGCATTACCAATACCTCCCTGTAATTCCATCGGACCAATTTGTTCCAGAATCCTTTTAAGTCTCTTTTGAAAATCCGGATGAGTGGTAAACTTTTTGCCTTCGGCTTTCTCCTTTTTGTTACGGGCAATGTAATCATCTTTAAAATATTCAAGCAGTTCTGTGCGACTAACGCCAATTTCAGATAAGAGTGACGGAAGTTTAAACTCCTTACCACACAATAAGCTAATATCGAAATTGCCCTTATTAAACAGTGGATTTTCGTATTGAAGCTCAGACATAATGTTCTTGATCAGCGAGGTGCTGAACCCGCAATTCCTGTAAAATACGAGTCCCAGACTATCTGCCTGCAACTCCTGTGCCTGGGCGTAATTGTAAAATCTGCTCAGATATTCGTCGAAACTACTAGACTCGTTGAACTTACTTTTATCCGCAGCATTTTTTTGTTTCTTCAATGCCTGCTTCAGATTCTTTTTAAGTCCGCTAACTTCTTCAAATCTTTTCAAATTGTGGTTCAGCATGTAATGTGCCAGCTCATGACATAAAACAAATGCAAGTGCCTCCCTGCTTTCGGATTGCGCTATCAGCGAACTGGATGCAAATATGTATCCCTCTCCTGTCGTAAACGCATTGTAAATCTTACTCCGTAAAATGTAAAACCTGACAGTGTCTTTTATATTGTTCTTTTCCAGGATAAATTTACCAAGCGAATCAAGATAGTGGTTCATTGCAGTACCGTAAAGCAGGTTACCGCTGTTGATGACATTGAATAAAGCCAGTCCGCTAACTTTCTTGTACTCTGATTTGCCTTTACCTTCGTACGAAGAAGATGACTTTTTAAAATCCGCCGGCATTTCACCCTCGCACATGGCCAGCTTTATTTTGAAATCGCCGGCGATCAGATTTTGCGAGAGGGTGAAAACAAGGCAAAATAATAAGCTTATTTTCATCTTTTAAATTTGATATTTATAAGCAGACCATCCTGTAACAGGCGAGCTATGTATACACCTTCGCTCAGTTCACTCAGATCAGTAAGCGTGTTTTCAGATTCAAGCAGAGTTTCGTAAACTATGCGTCCGCTTAAATCAAAAATATACAATTTTCCGCTAAAAGTACTGTGAAGATTTCCGGTTTCGCTGTCATAATAAACTGAAGGCTGATCCGTCAAAGCTCCTTTATCTTCTATATCCAAAGGCCAGAATAATTTCTGATCTCTGTTCCCTGTGTTTTCGCAATCCGGTTCTATACTGATCTGCCAGTTGCCCGGAAATTTATTTCTGTTGACTGTAAATTCGGTAACGTCTTTACTCAGATAGTAATGTCCGTATACCCTGTTACCTGTTCCAAGAATGACAAAAAACCCCATTAACTTAGGATCGTTTTGTTTCTTCCAGCGGATGATAAATGTATCCAGACCATTAGCAACTCCATTGTAAATAATAATCGGGTTACAACAAAAATTGGATGGATTAGCTGCAGGACAAGTATAAACAGAAGACCAGACTGATGTATCGAGTTCGGTGAAAAAACGCTGCTGAACATAAATATTATTTCCCAGTATCAGATCGCCAAAAGGTATGGTCTGACCGTAGGTGTATTTATTCAGGTTCTGGTTGTTCTGCGAAAATCTGTAACTGGTGTTTTCGCGATTCCATTCGTACTGATTAAGCCTGAAACTGGGATATACCGCAACACAACTTTTATTTGGAAGCAGGCCGTAAAAGACCGACCTTTCAATAGGACCGTACCATTGGGCTCCCGGCATGGCTCCAAGCAGCCTAATTCTTGCATAGTTCTTTTTGCCGAATATCATTGGCAGCGAAAAATAATTTGTATCCCGTAATATCAGTGACTTTTTTTTGGGTGATGAAAAATCTTTGCTAATATCCACTTCTATCTCAACCATCTGGTCCTTGTATACAAAATTTTTATCTATCGGCCACCTGACACTCATTGAATCGTTTGCTGACAAAAGCGATGTAAATCTTATTGGTGTAACATTGCCTTGCAAATAAACCCAGGCACCTGTGTAAGGACCATTGTACGATCTGCATCTTATGGTATGTCCGAGATAATATCTGAAGCCGGGTATTGGCAATGTGATACTCCCGTTTCCGGTTCTGAAAGTATCTGAAAAGAAAAAACGGTTTGACAAAAAACTATCTGTATAAGCTTCAATAATCAGTGAATCGTCGGGGCAGCTGAAACTTGCGAATAGAAAACTTTCGTTGTTGGCACCTAACTGATAACAATATGGTCCTTCATTTTTAACCTTATCCTTCAATTTAAATGTGTCTTCTATCATAAAGGTATCGCCCTGTAATTCGTATTTGCCACTTATCATCATCACCAGATTTTCTATCTCAGACTTCTCAAATTTCTTTGTTTGAAAAGTATTCAGATTGAGCGAATCTACTTTAACACCATTCAGGCTCATATACAATTTAGAATAAAATACTGTGCTTGCACTGATATATGAGAAATTATAGGAAAAAGGTTTTGAAAGCTGACAATTCCTCATCGGACCCTCGATATTTACACCCAGTCTGTTATATACTTCAACTGTTTTCCAGTCGAGCAATTGATTGCCAAACTTAACTCTTGCCTTGAGGTAATATTTTGTCTTGTTCTTTGTCAATCCTGTATACGAAATAGTTTGTCCCTTACTAAGCAATACCCGCATCGCCGGTGAACTGAAATCAGAAACAGTATCGTAAAGAAGATCGTAGTCTACTGTAGCAGCATAAGGCAATTCTATTTTATTTACCGGAGAAATATTCGTGACTTTTGACTGTGTAAAATCCACATAACCCAAAACAGGGTAACCTGCAACTTTGAATGACCCATAAGGGTTTGTGGTATTGAGTTCATTATTGTTGGCATCCACATAAGCAGCTCTGATATAATATGTTTTGCCAAGATAAAGTCCGTTCATGGTATCAGACCAGTTTTGCGAATATTTCACCCTGAGATATTTTGAATTAAATGCCGCACTTGTGTCAACCATTGTCTTGATTCTGTATTGAATTCCCGTAAAATTATACTTAATATCCGGTGTTGTTATACCGATATAACTTACAACATTGGCGTATACAGGATCTGCGCCGTAAGTCAATTTGCATACAGACAGGAAAACCAAAAGTGAATACGCTTTTGCAAGTTTCAGAATAGTAGTTGTCATAACATTATTGAATTCTGGGCGGAAATCTGTTTAATACCGGCCTTACCCGATCATGTTGACAAAAATATAATTATTTATCAGAAAATCAAGAACAAGGCTTTCCTATTTCAACTTCCACCTGAACCCGATGTACATTTCCCTGCCGCGTGTAGGTCCCCAGTTAAACGATGTATCGAAATACGGACTGAAAGGATCCTGCCAGCTTACTATTGGACGCAGTTGCCTGAAATCAAAGAGGTTTTCGCAACCCGCATAAATGTCCAGATTCTTCCAGTTTCGTGTTATCTGAAGATTGAAAACCGTGTAATCATCCGATCTTCCGGCTTGTCTGTAATCCTCGGGATACAAGTCAGTATCGGGAAGTCTTTGGGAGCCGAACCAGTGTGCATTGAGGTCGGCCCGCCATTTTTTAGCCGGCGGCAAATAAGACAATGACATCAGTACTTTATGTGTAGAGTTAAACGGCAACTGCATTTTTACATCATTTATTTTTCTGTAAACATCCAGATAATTATATGCCAGTTTGATCTCCCAGATCTTCATGAATTTCATATTGAAATCAGTCTGAAAACCATTCGAGACTGAATGACCCCCAAAGTCGGATATAATAGCTTTACCCGGCTCACTGTCATAATCCGGAAAAAACTGATTGGCAAATCTTGTCTGGTAAAAATCTATGGTGAAGAATCCTTCAAGTTTCTTGAATTTGAATTTCCTTAGTCCGTTGACACCCCAGTTAAATGCTTTCTCCGGATTGAGGTTCCCGTTGAATAATATGTTTCTGGAGCTGACAAGCAATCCTATATTTTCGGAGAACATATTAACCGTCCTCCAGCCTGTTCCGGCCGAAGCTCTCAAAATCATTTTCTCGGATACATCGTATTTAAGCATTGCCCTCGGTGTAATCTGCCAACCGAAATAGTTGTGGTAATCTGCCCTTATACCAGTTATCAGGGTGATGATATCGCCCCTCCACTTAAAGGTATTCTCGGCAAATAATCCCGGGATGTATTCTCTTTTTGGATAATATCCGGCATAAGTTCTCTTGAGCGAAGTATCCGAAAAACCTATGTGTTCACTTATTTCAAGACTGCGGTAACTTAAACCAGTTTTAAATTCATGATTCGAATTCCAGTTGAGATCGTATTGCAGATTGGCATATCCCTGCCTTTGTAAACCTTTATATGAGACTGTTCCAAACCACGATTTCTGATCGTGCCAAATGCCGCCACCCATGATGCTCAGCTTATCATTGTCGTTGAGCCTGATACCTGTTTTGAGGTAAATATCCGACTGCATAAAACCCACCTGCTGTCCGTAAACTTTGTTACTTCCCAGATCATTCTGTGGGTTGAAATCAAGCTGACCGCCATTTCTTTCCTCCTTCATAAACTTGAAAGCCAGTAAAAAATAAACCCCTTTTAATCTTTCGTCGCCGTATTTTATTTTATCGTAAATAAGATATCTTTTAAGTAAAGGAAGGTCGAGAAACCGGTCGTCGTCGCGATCCCATTTTCCTGCCGGCTGAACCAAATGTAATGCCGTAAGATTGCTCCATTTGCCTTTTGAGAATCTGAAGTTAAGGTTGTGTTGATTCTCTCCGAAACTATTGATATAAGAATTCAGAAACAGTCTTTCACCTTTATCCGGATTCTTTGGTATGACATTGATCTGTCCTACCATGCTTTCAAAACCCTGTAACACCGATGTAGTACCCTTTGAAACAAAAATATTGTCGAGCAGGGTACCCGGAATGCTGCTGATGCCATAAGTATAACCCAGCCCCTGCATCATAGGTATGCCATCCGTCAATACCTGATTGTATACCCCCGAAAGTCCGAGTATCCTTAGTTCCTTGGCATTGGTAATAATGTTTGTGGTCATTGGCTGCACGGTTCCCTGAGTCTCGAAACATCCGGCCAGATCGCAACAGGCAGCTTTCTTAATTTCACCCTGACCTATAATTTCCGTCTGACTGACATTATCGCTGATGGCCAGACTTTTTCCTCCATCTGCCTTCACTTTAAAGCCGCCCAGATCTGTTAAGCCTTCCAGTTCGATAGTGAAGTTCAATCGATTGCCAATTGATATCGTATCGCTCTGAAATCCCGGACATGAAACAACAAACTTTTTGAATGATGTATCAGGTTTAAGAAATGTGAAATAACCGTTGCTGTCAGTCTGACAAAGAATAACTGACGATAAATCACTGATAGATGCAGCTTTAAGCGGTCGTTTTAGTTTATCACTTACCCTGCCCTCTATTCTGTTTTGTGCATACACGCATATAACCCATGTCTGTAACAGGCACAGTAAAATCAGATTTTTCATAAGAGTAACTAACCGAACTTGATACTGACTTTATGCACTTTGGCTTTGGGATCTTCGCAAGTTCCGGTATTTTCAATCACAGAAATGATTTCAGATTGGGTAATTTTAGAAGGATTGTAGGTAACAGTTACGGTACTTCCTTCTATTTTAACCTTCTTGATTCCGGCTTTTCTGTAAAGTGCTGTTTCTACCATCTTGCTGTCTGTTTTGCAGCCCATTTCTGTCACGGTAAAGACAACGGTACTGTCTGTGCCTGTTGATTTTACTGCCGGAAGCGAATCTGCCTTTAAAGTATTTATACCGAAACTTACTGCACTGATTAAT
Source organism: uncultured Chitinophaga sp. (assembly GCA_964600345.1). GTDB lineage: Bacteria > Bacteroidota > Bacteroidia > NS11-12g > UBA955 > JABMMZ01. The sequence continues at coordinate 7,695 of CAZRKA010000096.1, forward strand.
GTAATTGCGGCCAGCATTAATGCAGCCTTAAATGTTTTTTCCATTGGTTTTTTTTAAGTTAAATTTTGAGATTGTAAATTGATTCTGAAGACGATCAATTTATATCTTGGGCGGTTGCCATTTAACTCTTGAAAATTCCTCAGGGAGGTTTAGAAGATAGGATGAATAGTTAAAATCCAAAACGGCTTGAACCGGATTGAAATCCATATGTAAGACTGCAAATGAAAATCCTGTACAATTTCCGCAGGTAAAGAATGGTGAACAAGTACCGCATCCGTTTTCTTTACCTTTATCACTTTCTGTATCGTGTTCCGCCTCATCGGCGCAACAGGATGCGCTCATCATTGCATTCGCATCTGTGCCTTTCAGCATTGGTGAGCAGCAGGGAACCATTGAGGCCCCCAGCACAAGCAATATCAGAAATGGAAGGATTAACTTCACGATACAAAAATAAACATTTAAAACATTATAATCAACGTTTAACAGGCTGATTTATTGCCTTGAATCTCGGAATTCAAAGTGAAATCTGCTAAGGCCAATAAAAAAAGGCTGTCCTTTCGAACAGCCTTACCATTAATCAATTAATTAGAATCCACTGAGATTGAGTATGCCACCGCTGACACATTTCCCCGACATTGAACTATTAGAACTTGCCGAACTCATTATGGCTGCTTTAATATTAGCCGCAGTAGTGCTGCCGTTTCTCGCTACATACAATGCCACTGCACCCGTAACGTGTGGGGTAGCCATTGATGTACCGCTATAAGAACCGTAAGTAAAAGGTCTTTTTTTATTGGTAGATGGCAATGTTGAATAGATTCCCACCCCGGGTGCCCCGATATCAACTGAGTTTGCCCCATACTGGGAAAAACTGGCGATAGATCCGTTGGATCCTATTGCCGCAACTGCAATGATATTATTGCTTGTATAACTAGCCGGATAACTAGGAGTGACATCGTTGTTGCTGCCGTTGTTTCCGGCTGCTGCTACAAACAAAATCTCGCGTACTGCTGCCCTGTCGATTGCATCTTTAAGACCCTGTGAATATCCGCCACCA
>CAZRKA010000096.1:8761-13356 GCA_964600345.1 uncultured Chitinophaga sp.
ATGAGTTATTGGTGGCAACAATGTTGATACCGGCCCTAACTTTCAGATCAGTTACATAATCAACTGCTTTAATGGCGTTAGCGGTTGTTCCGCCGTTAGAACCCAGGAATTTACAGGTAATAATCTTTACTTTCCAGTTGACACCCGCAACACCTTTATTGTTTCCGCCAACTGCTCCAATTGTTCCACCGACATGGGTGCCGTGATCATCGCCAGAGTTATCATAGGTACTGTTGTTATTGCCGGCAAAATCCCAGCCCCATTTATCATCTTTGTATCCGTTGCCGTCATTGTCTATGCCATCAACCGGATCATTTGGATTAATCCACATATTAGCGGCAAGATCCTCGTGTGTGTGCATGACACCTTCATCTATTATAGCTACATATACGTCATTCGAACCAGTGTTGCCATTGGCCCATGCATCTGATGCGGCAGATCCGTATGAATTAGACGGTGAACCAGTTGCTCCGTACATGCCCCATAAATTTCCGTTGGTATAGTATGGATCATTCGAAGTAGCGCTGTGTTTATAGATATAATTTGGCTCGGCAAATTCAACTTCCGGCATGTTTTTAAATCTGCCCACTGCATCTGACACTGCCATAGGAACACGCATGAGGAACAAGCCGTCGTTGTCGCCTGCATCGCGCATGCTTCTTGTGTGAATATGTTCTTCAAGACTGGCGCCTACCCTGCTGTTTACATTGGCCCTTAATTCAGGTGTAGTTCCTTTTTTAAATTTGACCAGCACCTGATTAGGCACAAAGGACATCCCGGCTGCATCGTTTATAAAGGCCGGTTTCACTATTTCGTTGATATTGCCTTCCTGCACAGCATCTGCCGGCGGTAATTCCTTCTGACAGGCATTGAGGAACAGCAATAAAGCGAAGCTTGTCCCAATAAGGAAATTTCGGTTTGTGTTAGTAATTTTATTATGCATACGTTTGTTTATTTTGAAACAAAATTGCTGTTTTTCTGTTTAAACACATGAATAAATTTAATTTTTTTCATTTTTTTGAAACAAATCATTAATTACCAGAATTTTATGTCTTTTTCTTTGGCAGAATCAGACTGTATTTTAAAATGACCTGTACTTTAACTGCAAACCGTTTTCTTCCACATGCAGCAATTCCGAAATCCGCAAAACACCCCCGGCTCCAAACATCAGCGGCGGTTCTGCAATATCTTCAGTCAGGAGTAAAGTGCCATAAGCTCCTTCCTGAAACAACAAATTAGTTCGATGTGCATTTGCGACACTTAGTGCTGCCCTGCTCAAAATGCTGCTTTCACCAACCTGTGCCCCGATTATTATCGGTATGTCGTGCTGCTCAGCTAATGCAGCAATTTCATGTGCGCGTATAATCCCACCCATTTTGGAAATCCTGATGTTGATGATGAAATGTTTACCGACCCGGGTAATAGGTTCAAAATGACTTTTGTTCAGAAAACTTTCATCCAGTATTACAGGAATACCGCAAGTCTCCGAAATCTCCAGCATACCATTAAAATCGAAAGCTTTCAATGGCTCTTCAATACCCGTAAGAGGCAAATCCAATTGCTTAAGGTAAGTGATAACCTGAGTACCGGTTTCCCATAGATTGTTGGCATCGATGCGCAAACTCAAACTTCCCTTCACAGTCTGCCTTATCATGTGCAAACGCTCCGAATCTTTCGCAACATCACCTGTTGCCTTCAGTTTGTAATCAGTAAATCCAAATCCTGCATATCGGCTGATCTGACTAAGTGCAGATTCTGCATCCATGTCGCCCAGAACAGCAGAATACTTAAACTCTCCGTTCAATTCGGGCAGCCCTGTCAATTTCTCAAGCGACACCATGTGAACTTTGGCAAAAGCATCCAGTAAACCAATTTCAATAGCCGACCATGCCGAAGGATTTAAATTTATCCGATGGTTGTTTGCAGCGACCCACAAATTCAAATCAATCAAGCTTTCCAGATTCATAATTTCATTTCTGACTTCGTCAAAGAACCGGTAACAGGATGCCATACTTTCACCGCTGACATACTCTCTCGGACATCCTTCCCCACAGCCCATTACCCCGTTATCCATGAATACCTTTACAATGACAGTTTGCGTGGCGCTTCGCTCTGCCCCCGCATGCCTGAATCCCATTTTGAATGAGATATGAAGTGACAACATTTCAATTGACCTGATCCGCATATTGATTAAAATTAAAACCCATGTCTTTTTTATATTGCAGTAATATGGTTTTGAATTGCCCTTCCTTCTGTCCTTTAGCCAGACAATAATTCTTATAGGCTTCGTAGGTCCCATGTCTGAGTCTGGTGAATTTTACAGGAAGCAGGCGTGCGCTTTCGCGTTTGGCGCCATATTCCAAATTCAGTTCGGCCAGTTTTTCATCAAGCACTTTTATGAATTCATCCTCATCAAACCCAATGTTTTTATAAGGTTCATAATACAATTCATAATTTGAATTTTCTTCGTCTGCCAGCATGATGTAAAATTTCGAGTCTGATCCGCAAATTGATTCTGTGTCGCGCATGGCTTCAATTAACTGGCATTCGTAAAGTTTTTCACCGGTAATATTGGTAGCCCCTTTTCCTTTTTGCACAAAGCGAAGTCGCGGTGTATTATTATAATAACCTTCGACTTTGAGAATGTCATTCATTTCGTACCTGTAAAGGCCTGTCGCGGTTGTAATAAAAACATAATACGAGTGCTTGTCTTCAAGTTGATCCAGGGTTTTAAATACCATGTTACCATTCTCAAAATCTCCCTGTTCAATAAATTCAAAAAACACTTCATGAAGTGCAGGCACACACAAATTCTGAGCGGCATCCATGGTTATTGTCCCTCTGAATTCGCTCGAAACGTATCCCAGTTCAATTGCATTTATTCCCTTTGGGAATGCCGGCAGTATGCCTTTTAACGATAAGCCGCAACTTCCTCCCATCCAGCATGCAAGAATATTAAGTCCGGGCCAGATATCCGAAAAAGCTATCGCTGTTTTATCCTTTTTGAGTTTTTCAAGATGCTGCGCGCGCATCTCATTTTTTCTGATTCTTTTCCTTATCGCCATTTGAATTTCTTCAGTCAGATTTTCGAGACCTTTACAGGTTCCGTTTCTGATATCATCAATAATGGCACTGAGATTAGAATTGATTACCTCGAGCAATTTATGAAATGTGCTGGGGTTTGCTGTAGCAATATAAGTGATATCATCCTGTTCTGCAGCCAGCCTTGCCATGATATAATACTTCTGCTGATAATCTTTGATACCGAAGATTTCGTATGGCAGTGCGTACTTCAACCTTGCCTGGGAAGGCATAGATTTCAGTAATTGACCTGAGGCACTTCCATATGGTGTACCTGTTTCGAGATAACCTTCGATGGCGGCTCCGGCAATTCCCAGAATTTTGCCGCGATATCCGGCCTTTGCAAATTTATATTGTATATAGGTAAATATCTGCTGAGTCTCAGCAAAGCGCTTTATGGATGATTTAAGAACAGGTATATATTTCGGTTTGCCTGTAGTACCGCTGGTCTGATTGAACATGAACGCATTCTCCGAAGTTAATACAGGTACTTTTTCCTTGTCCTGTTTTTCTATAAAAGGTCTCAGGTCTTCGTAGCTGACAAGAGGAACACCGGCTTTGTAATCAGCGTATGATTTTATATCTGAAAACCCGTATTTTCTGCCGTACAAAGTATCTTTATTCTCAGACAAAATTGACAAAAGCAGATTGGTTTGTGACTTTAGGGGATCTTTGGTCTTTTCTATAAAAGTTCTTACGAACTTCTTTTCGACCAGCCACATTTTTATGGCCAGTAACATATTCAGCACACTGTCTTTAAAAGACAGAACCGACTTTTCTTTCTGATCAATATCTGTGATGAATGGTGTTTTCATCTGGGTCAGAAAATCGAGCGGGTAATTCTTATTATGCAGTCCTATTTCTTTCACTTCTCGTGTGCGTGGCCAGTAAAACGATCCAAACAACAGATCCCAGATAATGACGTTATTGCCGTAATTGCTGTTTGATTCGGAGGCAGTTCTTGAGTGATGCCAGCGGTGAAGGTCGGTACTGCTGACAATATAATTAAGCCAACCGTATTTAAGCCGGATATTGCAATGCTGAAAAGAACCATTGACTGCATAAAGCACAAAATGCAGTGCTATAATTTCTTCGCTTACACTCAGCAACATAAATGGCAATACATCGAACATAAACTGCAGACCTTTTTCTATTGGATGAAAACGGGAGGTATTCAGCCAGTAAAGTTTATCGACAGAATGGTGAACCGCGTGAAAACGCCACAAAAACGGAATGGTATGACTTAAACGGTGTAACCAGTACCTGAGCAGGTCGGATAATAAAATCACCATTACAACTTGTATACCAGGCGACCATTGATGTGGCCATATATGGGCTAAACCGGGCAATAATCCGGGTACTACCTGAAAAAGATAATGTATACTCATCCACACCAGTGCTTTTGAAAGCAAAGACTGAATGAGAACAAAATATATCGAATCGTTAATCCAGTCTTTGGCAAGTGGTATCCATTGCCTGTTGTAAACCATGTATCGTTCGAGAATAAAAATGAG
>CAZRKA010000097.1:0-13317 GCA_964600345.1 uncultured Chitinophaga sp.
CAGTTAACAATGGCGAACACAGGCAGAATCATATACCAGTACCAGTCGAGTGAGGTGAATTGAATTCTGAATGCCTCAAAAGTAATGGCATTATTTTTATAAAATTTCTTGTAAAGTATAAGGGCTATAAAAAACGGCACCACCCATTTGATGACCCTGAAGACCGATTGCCAATTCGCTTTTTTATGTATCTTTGTCTTGTTTTGCAACGACTGGAATTAGAGGATTTTGATAAAATTGTAATGGGTATCGACCCGGGTACAAATATAATGGGTTATGGAGTTGTTGGCATGAGGGGTAAAGAATTTAATTTAATCAGTATTGGCATAATTCGTCTCGACAAGCTCGATGACCACGCTCTTAAACTCAGACATATTTTCGAACGAGTTACAGGACTTATAGACAGTTACAAACCGGATGAACTGGCGATTGAAGCGCCTTTTTACGGTAAAAATGTTCAATCCATGCTGAAACTGGGAAGAGCACAGGGTGTTGCAATTGCTGCCGCTCTTGTCAGAGATATACCTATTTTCGAATATCAGCCACGGAAGATTAAATTGAGCATTACAGGATCGGGCAATTCTGATAAGGAAAAAGTAGCTGCCATGCTGCAGCATCTGCTTAAATTTGATGATATGCCAACACATCTCGATGCCACCGACGGCCTGGCTGCTGCCATGTGTCATATCTTTCAGGCTGCCCCCAGAGGCTTTGGTGCCAAAAGCGGCAAATCCGGAAATAAAGGTGGCTGGGAGAAATTTGTATCAGAAAATAAGGGCAGAGTCAAATAGCAAAATAACTTCATTGACTATATGAAGTTCAATTTCAAATCCGGACAATATTAGAATCCGTTAGGAATTTATCTTCATTTTCCATGTCCGAAAAAAATACCCTCTTTGCGAAATAATTCTGACAGCATAAAATTTACACCCAGATTGATTGCAAAATGCCTTGCCGTATTACTGCCATTCTGAAGATTCAGCTGAGAGGTATATGAAAATTTTGTTTGCAGATAAAAAATGTTTCTCAACACATTGAATTCGCCCTGAATACCTGCTGCAAGGTAGGGACTTTGAGTGTTCTCATAACTATAATAGGAATTCCTTCCCGTAAGTTTTAAAGAAGAATCTTTAAGTGGTTCCTTATAAATATAATCATTTATTCTGGCAAACTGCAAATTGCAAAAAACGAAAGCCTTAAAATCTTTTTCTTCCAGCACTCTGGCATTCATCTCTAAGCGCCATGCGTGTATGCTGATTCTATGTTTTTCTTTTTTGGTAGAATACCAGTAAGGTGTTTGAAGGTAATCCATCTCATAATGTTTTCCGGAACTCTGGTGCCCGATTGAAAAGCCTAAATTCTTCGATCTGAAATTCAATTCAAAATACAAGCCGTTGACATTTCTGAAAGAAGAGCTATTCATCTCTTTCTGAGGCGTATTTATATCCGTTATTACATGAAACGGAACATACCTGCCAATGGCAAATGAAATACGCTGATTTGAACTGTCTGTTTCCGCAATGGCCAGGTTCGCAAAAATAAAAACACATGAAAACAGAGAAAATTTCATGTCGGAATAGATTCAATTATCGAACCCTGAGTTTTCTTCCCAGTTTAAGAATGGAAGTAGACTTTATTTTGTTGAGTTTACAAAGCTTATCTACAGTTGTTTTGTACTTTCTTGCTATAGCACTCAAGGTGTCACCTTGTTTGACGACATGGTATTTCGTGGTTTTCTTAACACTTTGGTAATGTGTTTCCGAATGATCACCGTCGTTCTGTTTTTGCTTTCGTATCAGTTTGCCGTTGTCGAACATGCTGCTGTCAATCAGCACTTCATTATTGAGCAATGAAAACTTGTCGAAGGCTATAAATTTAGAAGGATCTATGGGTTGTCCCATAAAGCGAATCTCAAAATGGAGGTGAGAACCGAAGCTGTGCCCGGTATTGCCTCCAAGACCAACCGTCTGACCGGCCTTGACAGATTGACCCGGTTCAACGAGTACCCTGGACAAATGTCCGTAAAGTGTTTCCAGACCGTTGTGGTGCCTTACCACTACCATATTGCCGTAACCGTAGTAGTATCGGGACATTCTGACAACACCATCGAAAGCCGAAACAACAGTATCACCTGTTTCGAGGTCAATATCAACTCCCTGATGCTGTCTGCCGTGGCGGTGACCATAGTTAGAAGTCACTATATTGTTAACCGGCATAACGAATCCCAGAGAATCTGCTGCCAGACAAATATTCACCGGTTGTCTGAAACTGCTGTAATCGTATGTATATGGATTGAGGACTTCAGTATCCCAGGTATTGATATATATATCCCAGGCAGAACTGAAAGTTGAATCGAAACTTCCGCTTATACTGCCCGGTTCCGAACCCGGATCTGCATCAGCAAGACCGAGCAGATTATTGAGATGAAAAGCATCCGTATAGCCCGTGCTGATAAATATCAAGCCGAAGAATACCAAGCACTTATAGACGAGAGATCTTTTCAATCGCATTTTTTTTGTCGAGTTGCAAAATTAACGACAAATCAGCGAGATTATCAAATTTTTTTTCGTCCCTCAGCCTTGAAATCACCATCACTTCGAGCTGCCGGTCATAAATATCACGGTCGAAATCAAATAAATTAACTTCAATACTGAAGGGTTTACCGGCCACAGTCGGGTTATTGCCGATATTCATCATTCCACCGTATAGTTGCCCTTCAAATTTGCATTGTACGGCATAGACACCGTTGGCGGGTATTAGTTTCTGGCGCATTTCGATTTCGAGATTGGCTGTAGGAAAGCCAAGTTCTCTTCCCAGCTTCATGCCTTTTACCACTTTCCCGCTGAAACTGTAAGGCCTACCCAGATAGGCTGTAGCCGTTTCAACATCTCCGCTCAAAAGCGAATTTCTTATTTTAGTACTGCTGATGGTAATGTGGTCTATGTCTTCCGGTCCTATCTCAAGCACCTTGTATTGATATTGTGCGGATAGTTTTTTCAGCAGGTTTATATCGCCTTCGCGGTTGCGTCCGAAACGGTGATCGTATCCAATGATGGCTGTATGAATATCCAGCGAATTGACCAGAAAATCCCTTATGTATTCTTCGGGAAGTATGTTGCTGAACTCGCGGGTAAATGGCAGCACAATCACATTGTCCACACCGCATTCCGACAATATTTCGAGTTTTTCTTCGAGAGTTTGCAGTAAACTCAGCTGATTGTCATCGGGAAAAAGAAGTAAACGCGGATGAGGCCAGAATGTGAGCAAAACAGATTCTCCACCCGAAGTTTCCGTTTCCTCTTTCATTCGCTTCAATATTTTCTGATGTCCCAGATGAACACCGTCAAAGGTTCCCTGAGTAAAAACTGTATTGGTAAATTCGGGCAGTGCCTCTATTGAATGGAAAACCTTCATATCAGAAGCCGCAAAGTTGCTGAAATTTTTCAATACTGAAGGCATTGTCGATACTGAAATCACCTATCCGTGTGCGTTTAAGCTCTGTCAGATAGGCTCCGCTTCCGAGACCTGCTGCAAAATCATGAGCCAGTGTGCGTATATAGGTCCCCTTGCTGCATCGAACTTCAAAATCAAGCGACGGCAATTCACCATCAACTTTAAAATCGTAAATATTGATTTTTCTGCTTTTCAAAACGACTTCTTCGCCGTTTCGCGCAAATTTATATGCTCTGGTGCCGTTTACTTTTATTGCAGAATACACAGGAGGTGTCTGGGCAATTTCTCCGGTCATTGAGCTTGTCAATTCTATAATTTGCTCTTTGCTTATGTGATCATAGGGGTACTCGGCATCAAATTCAGTTTCAAGATCGAAGGAAGGCGTTGTTTTTCCGAAATTAAAAACACCGGTATAGGTCTTATCCATGTCCTGTATCTGTTCTATCATCTTGGTGCATTTGCCGGTGCAGATTATCAGGAGTCCTGTCGCAAGCGGATCAAGCGTACCGGCATGTCCAACCCTTGCGGCTTTAGTAAAGTAGCGCACCTTTTTGACCAGCTTGAATGATGACCAGTTCTCGGGTTTATTGAACAGAAGTACCGCGCCGTGTTTAAATCTGTCAGTGTCGAAATTCTCTTCCGTTATCAGATAGTCGGCCGGCACACCCTTGCCATCATTGTTTGCTGAAATTTCCATTTGCAATTATTTCTGTCCCGGTTCTGATGGTGTAATAATAAATTCCGCTTGCAAAGCCCGAGGTATTGATAAAGGCTTTCTGTATGCCCTCATTCTGGTATTCACTTAATGTAAGGATGGTGCTTCCGTTAATATCATAAATCAGAATGGTAATCTGCCCGGAAGCAGAAGTTTTAAATGGCAGGGTGAGCATATCGGCAACCGGGTTGGGGTAGGCATCTCCTATACTTTTGCCGGTAGTATTATTATTTATACCCACCGAAGGATCACTCACTGTTACCTTGCTTATCCATGTGCCTACCGCATTGCTTATCTTGCCGTATGAACCCGCAATCCAGAATTCACCGGGATTGTTGTAGCGGCTCTGTATGCATGTGTAATCTCCCCAGCGCTCGGATGTATCCGGAATAAAACTGTTGATATACCCCTCTCCTTTTTTAAGCATCAGCAAATCTGAATACTCGCCGTTGTTGTCGTAATACACAAGAGAAGTGCCAGGAAATACGGTTTCGCTGCTGTGTGAAAATGTGATCAGACTCTGTTTACCAAAAACCTGATTGCCTGCGCAGGCAATGGTTGGATAGGCAATATCCAGGCTGTCGTATGATATGATGTTCCCTTTTACTTCAGGCAGTGGATTATCCGGAAATTGTATAATTCCGTGGTAAACGGAAGAACGCCCGTTTAGTGAATTGATACTTGTCTGAACGTATTGTATTTTGTTATTGACATAAAACGCCCCCAGAACACGTGCGTCGTTGGTTTGCAGTTTAAATCCGGCTTGTTTCTGAGGCGCCACAGGAGGTAAACCATAGGATTTGTCAGACTTCAAAACTTTATAAGAATACTGCGGATTCCCGTGGCTGTAATTGTGGTTGATGCTGTGAAGGAAAACAGTATCATTGCTGGCATCACCGGGTCTTACGGACAGGAAATACAAGCCCTCTTTGCCTGGCTGAAAAGCATCCTGTACCGGACAGATATTCCAGATTGATTTACCCTTGTAGGTGATATTACTCCACAGATTGTATTTTGCAGTATCCCCGTTATATCCTCTTGATTTCGGCAGTTGCCAGATAACTGATTGTGTAAATCCGTCGCGCCAGTCGGTATTGTCTTTCAGAATATTTACCGTAATAAACAGGTCTTCGCCGTTAATGGCTATCATAGGGTAATCGGTCCATAGATTTCCGCCATAAGGGTTGCCGTCGAGCTGATACACATTCCAGCCTTCAAGGGGATTGGCGCTTTTGCTGAACGCCACTATAATTCTGGTATCAGAACTTTCGCTTCCTTCAAGATAGACAATGATGAAACGATTGGCGACCGGATCAAACACCACTTTCGGATCGTAGCTGCGGTCCAGATTGCCAACCCCTGATCCCGGCCTGGTGGCATTAGGGTCTTTTGGAAAAAACTCCAGACTCCAGTTTTTCTTAAAAACGCCATTCGTGTTATAAACCCTGATAAATGTATTGAGCACACTGATGACAAAACTGTCGTTATTCACCGCCAGATTATTATCATTTGGAGTACCCTCGTTCTGGGCGCCCGAGAAACCGCCGGCAATTTGCGGCAACATGGCAGCGCGTTTTGACGAAACAGGCATTTTTGTGCTGACTCTCTCTGCGCGCATCTGATTAGCCCTGTATTTGATCCTTTCGTCGATTCCCGCAGGAAGAGGATAAGACTCGCTGATGGTGTAAATACCGCTTTGAAGTCTGTGCAGACTGTCGGGTTCAAAAACATTGTGCAGCGGAACAGAACCCCGGGTCAATTTAACCTGATCCTGGGCAAAGGCAATACTTGCAGCAAAACACAGGCTGAAAAATGTCCATTTTCTCATTTTACAAAAATAATATAAGAATCGGATAAATTCTGCGTTAAGTTAAACAGAAGCCGTCTCAATTAGCGCCAATGATAATTCTTCCGCATTACTTTATTCAGTCAAAGGATTTTAGGTATCCCGGAAAAGAAATTCACAGCAATGAAGCGCTTTGTTTGGGAAATAAAAGGGAAAATGAAATTGACTCTGAAAGTACAGAATAGAACAAATGAAACAAATCCTACCTTAAATATTCATTTCTGCTGCCGGTGAGCTTGAAAATATTGAGCACACTATGTTTAAAACTCATTTTGCAACAGACTGAGCTTTAAGTTTAATTTGCATAGATAACATGATTAGCCAGCGTACACCCGGAATCCTACTATTGACCGGCCTTTGTTTTTTCGTCCAGTTTGTTCACGCCCAAAAAACTGCGGCCAATGAAGAGAGGATAAAGATATACAATACCGCCCTGGAATTATACGACAAGCAACTGTATAATGCAGCGATTTCTAATTTCATGGATTACCTGCCCTACGCAACCGATGCGGTTAACATCAGCGACGTTGAGTATTACATCGCAAGTTGCAAGCTTAAACTACTTCACAACAATGCGCTTGCCAATATGCTCGATTTCATGGCCCGCTATCCGCAAAGCCGCAAAATCAACAATGCGAATCTGGAAGTAGGCGATTATTATTTCAACACCACCAAATACAAAACCGCCCTTTCCTATTACAAACTTGTAGTTGAATATGGATTAAGCAATGAAGATAAGCAAAGGCTGAATTTCCGCAAGGGATACTGCTACCTCAAAAGCAATAAAATCAAAGAAGCCAAGGAAACTCTGTATCCCCTGACAAACACAGATAATCCGTACAGAACCGAGGCTACCTATTACTACGGCTATGCCTGCTACATGGATAAAGACTACAATAAGGCATTATCGGCTTTCAGACAGGTTGAGAATGAAAACATAGGTGCCGTCAAATTGTATATCGCCGAGATATACTATCTGCAAAGCGAATATCAGAAATCTATTGACTACGCGACCGGAAAAGATTTTGCCGAATTGAATAAAAACAGGGACATGCTGCTTGGCAAATGTCATTACAGACTGGGCAATTACGAAAAAGCCCAGGAATATTTTGAGAGCAGCAAATACCGCATTGCAGAACTTACCAATGCCGAAGCATACGAAATCGGTTATACCTATTACATCAACAAGAATTGTATAAGAAGTTCGGAACTCTTCGAAAAGATTGCAAACACAGGCGATGCCATGGCTCAAAGCGCCAGCTACCACCTGGGAGATTGCTTCCTCAAAGTCGGGAAAAAACAAAATGCTTTCAATGCCTTTTACGAAGCCCAGAGAACCGAATTCGACAAAACCATTCAGGAAGAAGCCATGTTTACTTATGCCAAACTGGCTCAGGAACTGGAATTCAACAATAAGGCCATTGCAGCCTACCAGCGATTCAATGAAAGTTTTCCCAAATCAAAATACAAAAATGAAGCCGGTAAAAATCTGGCAACACTCTTATATTCTGCCAACGATTACAAAGCGGCAATCGCTGTTCTCGAAGACATGAGGATTACCGACGATGCCACTAAGGAACTATATCAGAAAATTCTTTTCTTAAGGGCTCAGGAACTCTATGTTCAGAAAGATTTTTCGAATGCCGAAGAGATGTTCAAGCGCTCCATCAGTAATAAGGTTGACAACGGCATTGCCGGTGAATGTTATTTCTGGCTGGGCGAAATCGAATACCACCGTTTGAAATACGACAATGCCAGAACCCAGTATCAGAAATTTCTGGACGTAACCGAATCCAAAAAAACCAAATATTATCCTGATGCTATTTACGGTATCGCTTATACTTATTACAAACAACAGAAATATGCCGAGGCGGCCAATTATTTCAATAAATACAAATCGAGTGTAGGATATACCCTGCCCGAAAACATGTTTCACGATGCTACTTTGAGGTTGGGCGACTGTTATTTCGCAACGGCCAATTACAATGCCGCACTGGATGCATATACCTATATCATCAGCAATAAGAAAAGCGGAGCCGATTACGCTATGTTTCAGCAGGGAATGATTTACGGTTTGCAGGGTAAACAAACTGCCAAGATCAATATCCTCAAAAAAATATCCCGCGATTTTCCGGGTTCTTCATTCATTCCGGAGGCTGTTTTCCAGACAGGTGAAGTGTATCTGCAACTGGAAAATTATATCGAAGCAGAGAGAAATTACAAATACCTTATCGAAGACTATCCCAACAGCCCGCTGGTCAAAGATTGCCATGTAAAGCTCGGCAGTATTTACTACAGCCGGGGCGATTACAACAAGGCCATAGAAGAATACAAGTATATTGCCAGCACTTACCCCGGTACTCCTGAAGCTCAGAAAGCCATTAAAAACGCAGAAACCGTTTATAAGAAACAGGGCAATATCAAGGAATATCTCGACTGGGTTAAAACAGTTCCAAACGTGAATATCAGCACCAGCAAGGAAGACTCTCTGTATTACGATGCAGCATACAGAAAATACAATACCGGTAAGTACAAAGAAGCCACTTCAGAATTCAAGGAATATCTGAACAATTTCAGCAACGGGTTCTTTACTCTCCATGCCCATTACTATTCCGCTTACAGTTTTATGGCTCTTAAAGATACTAACAACGCCATTCCACACATGAAATCTGTTGCGGATTATCAAAATTCAGAATTCAAGGAGGACGCCATCATTCAGTTATGCAATATTTACAGCAAACGTCAGGATTGCGACAACGGACTTCCCTATTACGAAATGCTCGAAAAATACAGCAGCAGCCCCTTCGCTTCGAGAAAAGCCATTATGGGACAGATCTTGTGCTTCAACAAAACCAATCAGTATGAAAAAGCCAAGATAAAATCAGAACAATTATTGCGCTACGACCAGCTTACCAATATGGAGAAAGGCGAATGCAACAATACAATCGGGAGATTCTATCTCAATGACAGTATGTACAAAGTGGCCAGTATGTATTTCGCCAAAACTCTGAAATCGCAGCAGGATGTATACGCTGCTGAAGCAAAGTACTACGAAGCTTATATTCGTTATTCACAGGATAGTCTTGACAAATGCCGGAAAAGCATCATGGAATTCAACAACCAGTTTAACAATTACGATTACTGGCTGGGAAAAACTTTTATCCTGCTTTCTGATTATTACCTTAAAAAAGGAGATGTATTTCAGGCTAAAGCAACACTTAACAGCGTCATCGATCAGTTCGAGAATCCGGAAATAGTTGCCATAGCGCGACAGAAACTCGATGCTCTCGAAAACCGCAATAAACGTTCGGACGAGTCTGAAGGCGGGGAATAAAATACCGCGCAATGCCCCGTGAGATCGAACTGAAACTTTTGCCTGAACACGCCTTTGATGAGACATTCATCAAACAGGAAATCAGCCGTGTTTTAAATCTCAAACCGGAAGAAATAGGCGGCATCAGATATCTTAAGCGTTCGCTTGACGCCCGGAAAAAACCGGTGTATCTCTTAAGACTTGCCGTTTATAGTCTTACAGAGAAAATGGAATCCGATCTCAAGGGATTCGATCTCAAACAAGGCCAGCTTAAAAAACGAATTGCCGTCATAGGCTTCGGACCTGCAGGCATGTTCGCCGCCCTGCAACTCTTAGAGAACGGTTTTTTGCCTGTAGTCATAGAAAGGGGAAAGATGGTCAGAGACAGAAGACGCGATTTAGCCCGGCTTAACAAAGAGCTGATTGTAGATCCCGAAAGCAATTATTGTTTTGGAGAAGGCGGTGCCGGCACATACAGCGACGGGAAACTTTACACCAGAAGTAAAAAAAGGGGCAATGTTTTAAAAGTGCTGCAGACATTTGTCGATCACGGTGCCGATCCGGATATACTGATCAATGCCCATCCACATATCGGAACCAACAAATTACCGGGTATTATAGAAAACATCAGGGAAAGCATATTGAATGCAGGCGGTATCATCAGGTTTGAAAGCAAACTGACTGATCTGAACATCCGTGATAATAAAATACAAAGTATTGTGATAAACGGCAAAGAGACACTGGAAGCCGATGCCGTAATACTTGCCACCGGTCACTCTGCCAGAGATATTTTCCATTTATGCGAACACAAAAACATTCATATTGATGCCAAACCATTTGCGCTCGGAGTAAGAATAGAACACCCGCAACATTTGATTGACAGCATTCAGTACGGTATGTCTGAGCGCGGAGAGTTTTTGCCTCCGGCAAGTTACAGCCTTGTGACGCAGGCAGCCGGCAACGGAGTGTTCTCATTTTGTATGTGCCCCGGAGGCATCATTGCTCCTGCCGCTACCGACAATAACGAGATTGTTGTCAATGGATGGAGCCCGAGTAAACGAAACGGACGCTTTGCAAACAGCGGCATGGTTGTAACCGTAAATCCTCTGCACTGGATAAGAGAATTCGGTGACAATGCTTTATCGGCGCTCGCATTCCAAAAACGAATAGAACAGAAAGCCTTTGCTGTCAATAATAGCATTATAGCTCCTTCTCAGAGAATGGATGATTTTATTGTAAACCGAATCTCGGCAGACCTGCCGGAATGTTCATATTTACCGGGTACCAGCAGTGCAGATCTGAGACAAATTCTCCCGGAATTTATAAGCAATTCTCTTGCCGAAGGACTTGCACATTTCGGCAAAAGCATGAAAGGTTACCGCAGCAACGATGCTTTGCTAGTAGGTGTAGAAAGCCGGACTTCCTCTCCGGTCAGAATTCCCCGCGACAAGGAAACTCTGAGACATACAGAAATAATAAACCTGTATCCCTGCGGAGAAGGTGCCGGTTATGCCGGTGGTATTGTCAGTGCAGCACTCGATGGGATGGCATGCGCCATGTCGATAAGCTGATTAGTGTTTAGTCAACCAGACCGTAATTCCATTCGACTCTTGACATAATAGGTTTACCATCTCCGTTACTGGTACTGGTGCTGAATGAATTTATTCCAATCCTCAATTCTTCACGGGTTCGTTTATTCATATTAAGATCTGAATAACCCATTTTATTAATTCTGTTCCAGCAATTATTTCTTTTCCCGAAGAAATCCCATCGAATGGAATGTTTCCATTTGCCGTATTCCATGGTCTGAATATGAAAGAACTTAAATGCGAAGCTGTCATTAAAAACCACCAGATCCGATTCGTGAAGGATATCAAGTGTCTTATCTTTTTCGATTACATATTCTTTGTTGTTGATGCTTATTTTTTTAATGTAGATAAACAGCCTGATGGATCCGGGCTTTACACTGCTGTCGCCGGCATTCAGCTTGTCGATACAGTTTTCCGGAAAGGCAGATAAACCCTCATCCGCATACTCGGTCTTTTTTTTCCTTGCCTTGCAACTGAACAGTAAAAGCGTGCAGATTAATGTGAGATAGATTGTTGTTTTCATGATTTTATTGAGTTTGAAAGACGAAGGTAATGAAGAAAGATGAAAGATGAAAGATGAAAGGTGAAAGATGAAAGACTAGAGACTAAAGATAAAGAGACTAAAGATATAAAGCCCTGTATCGTGTCGACGAAGGAGACTCTGATACAGGGATGAAAGCTTGCCCTGTATCGTGTCGACGAAGGAGACTCTGATACAGGGATATAAAGCCTGCCCTGTATCGTGTCGACGAAGGATGCTCTGACACGGGGACTAGAGAAAAAAGACCAAAGACTAAAGATAAAAAGACTAAAGTTAGCGCTGTAGTGTGCGACAAAGTAGCTCTGCCATGGGGATGAAAGATTATGTAACGAGATGAATATAGTTATATACGTTAATCATCTAAAGGACGTGACATGGACTTTTCCAAAGCTTAAGACTTTGGAAAAGTGTTTTCAAAAAAACATAGCATTTTCTTCAAATTCTCAATTCTGCCGGAAATGTTCGGATAAGCGACTTTCGGCTGCAGATGCTGTTCTTCATCAAGTTAGTTTGATGTGAAACCGAACTTTGGAAAAGCTTAAGACTTTGGAAAAGTGTCTGACAAAAGTCCTCCCGTTTCTATTAACATTTTACATAAACGAAATCGTTCTCAGGCGTCACTTTCATGCAGAGTGCGAATGAATTCGATGTAAATGATAGAGAAGTCGGACTTTGGAAAAGCTAGATACTTTGGAAAAGTGTTTTCAAAAAAATGGAGCATTTTCTTCAAATTCTCAATTCTGCTAAAAATGTTCGGGTAAGTGGCTTTTGGCTGCAGATGCTGTTCTTCGCTCAGTTAGTTTGATGTGAAATTGAACTTTGGAAAAGCTTAAGACTTTGGAAAAGTGTTTTTAAAAATCAGTTAATCAATTTATCAATCATCAATCACCTCAACACTTCTACCACCCCCTCCAGTTCGTGCAACACCCCGTACACATCCCTGATCTCTGCCTTCCAGATGTAGACACTCTGCTGTGCTTTGTGGCCATCCCAGTGCTGCTGCATCTGGTCGGAGTTGAACAGCATCTCGCCCCAGCGGTTGAATATTTTCAGGTTGAATTCTTTAACCATATACCACTGTGACGGGTGCAGACCGAAGCTTTCGTTGATGCCGTTGCCGTTGGGCGAGAACACATTGGGGAAGTAAAATGTTATGCTTGGGTAAACGGGTATTATCTGTTCTGTTGTATCGAAGCACTTGCCCTGATTGGAAGCAATTAAAACGATTTTAAAACGGCCGGTGTCGTTAAAGTAGTAGAGCGGGTCTCTGTGCATGGAGGTATCCCCACTGCCAAAATCCCATTGCCAGCTCTGAGCGTTTAATGAGCGGTTGTTGAACTTAAAAGGTATGGGTACCTGAGCATTGAAATGCACATAGTCGAATGAGGCTTGGGGTTTGGAAATGATTTCCAGATTGACAGAGTCGCTGCCATTGCAGGATCCACTACTGAGGGCCATCACTTTGATTTTATAAATGCCTGTGGAGGTAAATGTTTTTAGCAGTATGCTGTCGCTTGTGCTTTGTGATATGCCGTCTATCAGCCATTGGTAGTTCTGAGCTTTGGCGGCATTGGTACTTGCCGCAAGTAAGCGGGTCTGATCTCCAAAACAAAGGTTTTCTGCAATGATCTTGATGCCGGGTCTTGCGCCGGTGCTGATGTTTTGTGTATCGGGCGGCACAGTGCAGGCGTCGCTGAGTATGGCGGTATAAGTTTTAAGCAAACCGTCGGTATTGATGCTGATGCTATTGCCACTGCCAATCAGAATGCTGTTTTCATACCATAGAATAACATGTGATGATGTTTTACCACCGTTTGCATTGGCGTTCAAGGTGAGTGCATTCACAGGACAGGGATCGGA
>CAZRKA010000098.1:0-13209 GCA_964600345.1 uncultured Chitinophaga sp.
CTTATCTGCTGCAGGGTATAATATTCCAGATGCTCATGACAGATTGTATCATAAGAAGTAGTGTCAATCATATAAGGCAGGTAACTTTGTTCAAACACCCACATACCATTATCATCAAGCACATCGTAAATATCCTGAACAAACTTAAGGGGTGCTTCAAGGTCGTAGAACATCGCAATTGAAGTTATAACTTTCGCCTTCTTTTTAAATATGGAATTATAAGTTACTGCGGAGAAAAAATCTGCCGTATTCCTGATATGTGACGGATAATGTTGTTTAAATTTTGCAGAAGTGGGATCAATAACCATCAGATCAAGGTTTTTATCCGAAGGATATGCCTGCAACAGAGTTGAATCGTTGCCTCCGATATCGATAATAACATCGCCGGCATTAAGAACTGTTCTATCCAGAATTTCGGAAACAATGCCGTGCAGATGCTTTACCATTGACTTGTTAAGTCCGGATCTGTAACCGTAATTCTCACCGTACATTTCATTGCTGTCATAAGAATGCCTGAGCTGAACCAGTCCGCAGACATCTTCTCCATCCTTAGAGTAACATTTAACCAGTTCCAGCGGTCCTTTAGTTATTTTAGTTTCTTTGTTTTTTGGAAACACACCGGTCAAAGTCTGCTCACCCAGATGCAGGAGCGATTCAAGGTTAGTATTTCCGCATATTCGGCAAGAACTGATCTCTTTATACATTCAATTACTGTTATTTCGGGCAAATATAGTATTTTATTGCCAAGTTTAATATCCCGTAAAACGACTCATTTGCTTAGTCTGAGTAACAAACGTGAAGGTGTATATTTTTCTGAAACAAGGCGGGCATTGGATTTCAATTGCTTCAACAATTGCCTGTTCCCGCAGAGCTCTTTTAAAACCATGTGCAAATGGTCATAATCCTTGAATTTTATCACACATTCTCTGAAATCGTCATCCAGAATAAAACTTTCCGGAAAAATACCCGGTTTTGCACCTCTTATCATGTGATATACTGTTGCTGTTTCCTTGTTCTGCATGCCTTTACCATCAGCCAGATAGATATTGCTGAGCAGAATATCAGACCTGTAAAGATTCTGGTCAAATTCGTTGACATCTATAAAATGTCTGTAGTAAAGTATTTTCAATCCGGAAGCTTCCAGTTCCAGTATTTTTTCAAGTAATTTTTTTTCTACAGGAGGTATAAAACCCAAAAGGTCAATTGTGAAATTACTTTTGTAGAAATCATTGTTTTGTTCAAATATCTCAAATAATCTGATGTATTCCCTTCGGCCCTGCGCCACAGATCCCGGAATACAAAGTCTGATTCTATTGTCAGCGGGTTCAAAATCAGTATACAGATCGGGTTCAAAAATGAGACTTGGGAAAACTATTGCTCCCGAAGAATCTGTAAATTTGCCCAGATGGTAGCGCTGTGCCTCGCTTAATATAATCAATGCAGCCCTTTCTCTTAGAATTTTCCTTATCAGTCTTTTCCGGTAAAAATCCATCAATATATCTTTGAGACTGTATTTAATCTGACGGCTTATATCTACATTCTTAATACCATCTGAAAATACTTCCTTCAACCTGCTTATCTGAATAAATAATGCCGGTTTAAACCAAAGATCTATGTTGTGAAAATGGAAAAATATCCGGCAGTTATCAGGTGGTGTATAGTTATAAAAGGCTTTGAAATACTTACTGACTGTGGCAAAATGAATCCTTTCAGGTATGAATTGGTTTACTGAATTTAAAAACGAGGAGATATCAGTGTCATTATTTAATTCATTGTAAATAAGTTTACCGGAAGCCGGTGCCTGAGCTGAAAGCAAGTTGCATATTTCGCTTGTGGCATATACAGCCACAGTGTTTTCCGCATCAGATAAATAGGTTTTAATTAAAGCATTGGTCACCATATAGTGACTTTTCTCACAAATCTCGATTATAGCAACTCTCATATATTCTCACCGGCTTGATTTGAATTGAAACGACCGGCTCAGCCCACAAATATAAAAACCGATGGCTTATAAACACCTAATTGTCGATAAACTTTTAAGCGTTATATTCAGAATCGGTACATTTGCATAACGCATGGGAGTTATTATCCGTCAGGGATTTAAGGCAGCTTTGTCAAATTATATCGGAATGGGGCTGGGATTCCTCAGTCTTTTTATACTCTTTCCTTTGTTTTACGATCCCGAAAAACTGGGAGCCATCAGACTGTTTATTGAACTGGGCACAGTGCTTTCCGCTTTTGCCCTTGTAGGTACACATTATAGCATTAACCGTTTTTTCCCATTTTTCAGAACTGCGGACCAGAAGCACCATGGTTTCTTTTTCTGGGCATTCCTTTTTCCTCTGGCAGGTTTCATACTTTTATTGATCATACTGGCATTCTGGAGCGAACCAGTGTTTACCCTGATCAATGCAAATGCTTTAAAATACAAAGAACTGTTCCCGATGCTGGTATTGCTTGTATTTATCATTCTTTATCAGGTGGTAAGTGAAGTGAGCTCTGCCAATCACGGTAGAATTGCTGTTCCGAATTTCATGCGCGAAGTCGTAATGCGCTCACTAATCATCATCTCGGGATTACTTTATTTTACAAATCTTGTTGATTTTTATCAATCTGTCTGGCTCATGGTCCTGTCATATACGATTGCTTTATGCGGAAATCTGTGGTTTCTGGGCAAGCTGACCAAAATCAATCTTAAGCCTGACCTTCAATTCATCAGAAAGAATCCCCATCTTAAGAAAGAAGGATTGCGTTTTTCGCTTCTGCTTTTTTTCTCAGGAATTGCTTCACTGTTATATACTAAAATGGATTTTTTCATGATATCTGCATTGCAAAAAGATCTTGCAGAGGTGGCAGTATACAGTATCGGATTTTATCTGGCAACGTTCATAGATGTCCCGAAAAGAACCATATTACAGGTTGCCTCGCCAATTTTTGCAGGTCATATGAAGGAAGAGCGATTTAAAGATGTTGAGGCACTTAATAAAAAGAACGGCAGTAATCAATTACTTGTTTCCGGAATATTGTTTTTTTTCATATGGCTGAATATAGACAATTTATATGAAATAATGCCAAGAGGCGATTACTACATGAGAGGTAAATGGGTCGTGTTTTTTATCGGAATCAGCAAACTCATTGATGCAGTTGTTTGTGGTAACGGCCCTATAATTGTCAATTCAAAATTTTATTCCCTTTCTGTAATAAGCATTATTGTAGCCGTAATCTCCTCTTTTGTATACAACTATTTCTTTATCTCAAACTTTGGTATAATTGGCGGAGCAATCAGTACTATCCTGGTAATGCTTTCCGTCAATTTATGCAATTTGCTTGTATTGTACTTTAAGCTTGGAATCCATCCATTTCACCGCGATCAGATACAAATAATTTTTCTGCTTTGCATTTTCTTCGCCTTATCGTTTTCAGGTAAATGGATAATTAATCCTTACCTTGATTCCATCATCAGAACACTTGTTTTTGGGGCCGCACTTTTTTATTCAATCTATAAACTTAAGCTTTCAGAAGATTTTAACCTGCTGCTTAGGACTAAGCTGCCATTTCTAAACAAATTACCTTAAGAGCGTAAAGGTTCCGTGTTTGTATGCATATCGCCCGTAACAATTGCGGTATTCTATCAGAAAGAGATAGACATCCTGTTGAACTACCACACCTTTGTATTTTCCATCCCAGCCCACAGCAGTTCCTTTCTGCTCGTATAGCTTCTCACCCCAGCGGTTAAAAATCTGAAGACTGATGATGGTGTCCAGATTCTGCTCGGGAAAGTACTCGTTAATACCGTTGCCGTCCGGCGAAAAAGCATTCGGTAAAATTAAATCACAAAAACAAACCACAGTACTGACATCCACTGTATCTGAAAAACTTCCGCAGGCATTGCTCATTGTCGCAATATAGCGTCCGGCCCTGTTGATTACCTTAACCGGACCATTGCTGCCGTCATTCCATGTGTATGTTACTCCGCTTTGCACCTTGCCGGCCACAAAACGGATGCTGCTGCCTTCGCACATTGAGGTGTCATTTCCAAATCCTTGGTATTTGCCGTGAAAAACTATTTCTACTGTATCCACATTTTCGCAGGATGTTTCCAGATTTTTGACTTTGAGATAATACCTGATGCCTGATTTAATTGTTGCCAGTGGTCGGGCTATATCTGCTGCATCCAGCCCCTGCACAGGCGTCCATAAATATTCATGATTTGCAATTGGTTCAGCCCCCAGTAAAACATCCGATTCTTTGCACAAAAAAGTATCTCTGCCGGCATCCGCCAAAGGCAGAGGGTATACAAACACTTCAACCTGGTTCTCTGATGTTTTACAGCTTCCGCTTATTCGAATTCTGAAAGTATATTTGCCGGGTGAATTCAGTTTATACCCGATTAAGTCGGGACTTACAAGCGAATCTACCAGCACATCGTCGATATAAACGTACCATTTAAACTGAGAACCTGTGCCTGTATACTTAACTTTATTGATCACATCGATTTGAGAGCCGACACAGTACTCGTATCCGGAAACTACCGGAACAGCGTTGTAAACACAACAATTCTTATTGACATTGATATATACCGAATCTGTATATTTGAGCCCCGACTGGTCGGTAAGTACAAATTTAGCAAACATAGAGACAGGTGGCGCAATGGATGGATTAAGCGAAGCCGGGTCGGCAAAATACTGAGCAGGTGTCCATTGTACGGTATATGGCGGGTTGCCGCATAACTGTTTAATCCTGAGATTTACTGAATCATAAAGACAAATATCCGTAGGTCCGTACTCGAGTTTAGCAAATGACCTGGAATTAAGTGTAATAAATCTTACTATAGTGTCCGTGCATTGCCAAGGTGTGTCGGAATATGCCACCAGGGTCACTTTATAAATGCCGTTTGCATTGTATTTATAAGCTGCGTTTATCCCTGAAGCGCTTGAATTATCGTGAAAAATCCATTTGCGATAAGCAATTTTCTTGCCGGATAGATCTATTGAAGTATCCTTAAATCTTACTGAATCTTTAAGACAGGCATAATCGTATACAAATCCGGCGCTCAGTTTGCAGGGATTCACCGGAGGACATTTATCGGCAATACTAATGCCGAAACCGCTGCTACCTACCCCGGGAACAATGGAGGTAGTATTTAGCAAACCCAGATCTGTAAGGTTCGAATTGCTGACACTTGTATTTTCACTTTGCACATTAAAAACTGCATTTTTGGAAGGGCAACTGGAATTACCACACTCATCAATCTTAAACATGATGATGTCTTCGGTAGTACCGGTTTTCTGCCCGAAGAGAATTATGCTGCTGTCTGAGGCAAAAGTGAGAAGTTTGGCAAAGGTTGGCTTAATGAGTCTTTCGCCACTCTCCCCGTATATTTTAGACCACTGAATATTGCCATTGATATCCAGTTTCATCAGAAACAGTTTAGAATTCCCTGCGTCGAAACTTTTGGTAACACCGGCGACATAGTAATAATTTTTAAATTGCAAAAGTCCGCACACTTCATCTTTTCCGCTTTGACCGAATATTTTGGACCATATCCGGTTTCCGTTGCTGTCGCAGTGAAATATACCAAAGTCTTCCTCGCCGAAAGTTGTACCTGTATTATTGTAAGACATCCAGGTAGCCAGCATTATTCCGCTCTGATGAGTTGGCTGAATAAACATGGCCCCATCATAAAGTGCATAGTCCACATATTTCTGGAAGATTGTATTGCCTGCAAAATCCATTTTTACCAGCATTGAACCATAAGTCCCACTTCCATTAGATGTATGCCCCAGGATGTATATGCGTTTGTTCATTTCCATTACATCAATGAAATGTTCTGTATGTGGATTTGAATTGAACGAATGACTCCATATCTTACTTCCATTGGGCTCTGCCATGTAAACGCCTGCGGCCTGACTGCTTGAAACGGCACTGGTTCCGACAAAAAGCATTTTCCCGTTCGAAAGCTCGGTTGCTGCCCTTATCTGATCACTGACAGGATTGCTGACCGAAACTTCAGAACGAAGTATGTTTCCCGCTGAATCTATTTTACATAGAAAAGAGGTATTATATGTATTGAGAAAAACACCTCCGAAAATGTAGAGATTAAACAAGTTGTCTTCGGTGATGCCTACAGGATACCCTATTTCCCTCTTATTGGTACCATAGTATCTGGTCCATATCAGATCGCCTTTGACATTGAATTTACTGATAAAAATATCATCACCACCTAATAATCCTTTGTTACTTATGCCGGCCACAGCGATATTGCCATCTTTGAGCCGGTATACAAACTGAGGAAGTTCATTGCTTCCAAAATCAATTGTTTTCGAAAACAGATCAAATTTACCGCAGCCTTTAGTACCCGAATTAACTTTTTTACCTGTGTCAATCAACACAATGGAAGTGTCGGAATAAGTACCCTGACACCTCGAATCGCTGACAGCAATTAAATAGTATTTTGTATTTTTTGTTGGCGACACATCGAAGTAAAAGGGGTTGCTGTTTATTCCGGTAAAATCTACGGTGCTGCTGCCATCGGTAATTTTAAAATCCCATGGACCAACACCTTCCAGCCCTACCGATAGAAATGCAGATTCGCCCGGAGCAATTTTGCTGAGGGGTGTTAGCATTTTGGCTTTCGCAGCTCTCACTTCAATGTACTTCATCATTTCGGTTGAATCGCTGTTGCCATTGCCATCTTTAACTACCAGTTTTACATTATAAAATCCGCTGTTTGCAAATGTAAACTGAGGATCTTTGAGTGTACTGAAAGATGGACTGGCACCCGGTATCCGCCAAATAAACTCTGTTGAGGCAGTAGCACTCAGATTTGTGAATTTGATTGTCGCCCCCGGGCAAATAATTTGTAAGTCTGATTTAAAATCAGCATAAAGCGGTTTGATGCAAAGCAAAGCCTTTCGGGCATTAATCCTTCCTGCACCAAGCGAACCTGAATAAGAAGGGTTCATAGCCTGAATATTATCCGAGCTGCTTTTAAGGCAGGCTTCAAGTTGATCGGGTTTGATGGTCGGATTCTGTGAAAGCATTAAGGCACATAAGCCTGCTGTCAACGGACAGGCCATCGAAGTGCCGCTCATGTAGTCGTATCTGACATTCATTCCGGTAACCGAACTCCATATTCCGACTCCGGGGGCGCTGATATCAACCCAGGTTCCGTAGTTTGAAAAGGATGCTTTCTTGTCGTTGTTATCTGATGCGGCCACTGCAATCACCCCGTTATAAGCGGCCGGATACATCTTAGTGTTTACATTGCTGTTGCCGGCCGCCGCACATATCACAATTCCCTTGTTTCGGGCATAGTCTATTGTTATCTGACCGGTATTCGAAAAGCCCGAACCACCCCAGCTTAAACTGATGACATTTGCACCGGCATCTGCAGCATAAACAATTCCTTCATAGCCGCTCATCACACGACCGGGCTTTGTGGAATCTGAACACGCAACAGGAATAATTGAAACATTATAAGAGATGGATGCTATACCGGTGTTGTTATTGGTATGAGCCGCGGCAATGCCCGCACAATGGGTTCCGTGCGAGAATTTATCGCGATTGCCGAATGGCGGATTGGGATTGCCATATTTGTAAAAGGCATGCCAGCCGTTAATGTCATCTGTATATCCATTGCCATCGTCGTCAATTCCATTGCCCGCAATATCTGCCGTATTCTTATACATGATATTTTTCAGGTCCTCGTGACCAAGGTCTACAGCATCGTCGACGATAGCAATCCGTATCTGCTGATTTCCTGTCCGGATTGACCATGCCTGCTCAGCATCAATTTTCTTTAGATGCCATTGATTGGCATGAAGATCATTCGGCGTCAGAAAAAAATGCATGAGGGGCGCATATTCAATATATTGAAGTATACCGTTTAATTCCGGCAGTTTGAATATGCTTTCAGATTCTTTGTAGCTCTTTGTTCTGATGAAGTAAATTCTTTTCAATGCCTCGTCCGAATGTCCCGGAAACATTTGACTGCAGTTGAATGATTTCAATAAATGATTGTACTTCAATAAATCTTTGAATTCATTTTCATTTGCTGAAGACTTAATCTGAAGATAAAGAAGACACGAATCAAACTCACCTGCTTTTTCAGGCACCGGACTTAAGTTTGCTTTAAGATTCAGTATGACCGAAAACAATAAAAATAAAAGAAATACTCTTTTCAGCATACACAATAGTAATATAATTCATTATTTAAGACGTCATTTCCGTCCTAAAGTGACAATATTTTTACAAAATGCTTGATTTTAGGCTTGATTCAGCCTGTAAATCAATTGTTTGATCTTATTTACCTCAATGTGCCTCCAGCCAGTTTTTGCCCCAGCCTGCTTCAGCTATAACAGGTACTTTAAGCGGCAAAGCATCCTGCATTTCCTGCTTAATCATGGCACTCATTTCTTCGAGTTCGTCTTTGTGCACATCAAAAAGCAATTCGTCGTGTACCTGAAGTATCATGCGCGAACGGTATTGTTTTTCCTTCATCCGCTTATGAATTCTGATCATAGCCAGTTTAATCATATCGGCAGCCGTACCCTGAATTGGTGCATTGATGGCATTTCGCTCGGCAAAACTTCTGACTGTTGCATTGGCCGAATTGATGTCTCGCAGATAGCGCCTGCGCCCCATTAATGTTTCGACATAACCCTTTTTACGGGCATTTTCAATTACTTCATCCATGTAAGTCCGGATTCCGGGAAATTGTTTGAAGTAATTATCAATAATCTCTTTTGCTTCTGTGCGGCTTATACCGAGATTTTCAGAAAGTCCGAATGCTCCCTGTCCATATATAAGTCCGAAATTAACACTTTTAGCTTTATACCTTTGTTCTTTAGTTACTTCTTCCAAAGCGACACCAAAGACCCTCGAAGCCGTGGCAGTATGAATGTCCAGATTTTTTTCAAAGGCATCCATCATGCCCTCGTCGCCGCTCATGCTGGCAATTACCCTGAGCTCTATCTGCGAATAGTCGGCAGACATAATCAGAAAATCGTCGCCTGCAGGGATAAACGCTTTTCTTACCTCACGCCCTTTTTCGGTTCTTACAGGGATATTCTGCAGGTTCGGATTAGTGCTGCTTAACCTGCCTGTAGCCGCCACAGCCTGATTAAAAGAAGTATGTACACGACCTGTTCCGGGATTTACCAGTTGAGGCAATGCATCCACATAAGTAGATTTAAGTTTTTGCAGTCCTCTGAAATCTAAAATATTCTGTACTATATCGCTTTTATGAGATAGTTTCATCAAAATATCCTCACCCGTCTGATATTGTCCTGTTTTGGTCTTTTTTGCCTTATCATCCAGTTTCAATTTATCAAATAAAATTTTCCCAAGTTGCAATGGTGAGGCTATGTTGAAACGCTCTCCGGCCATTTCGTAAATCTTTTTCTCAATTTCTGTTATTTCGTTGCCGAGTTCTACTGAATAATGTTTCAGAAAATCGGCATCAACTCTTACGCCTTCCCTTTCCATGTCGGCCAGCACAGGCACAAGCGGGATCTCAACTTTTTCGAATACGTCTGTTGCATTCTGTTCCCTGATTAAATCTTTTAAAACCTCACTCAATTGAAGTGTAATGTCAGCATCTTCTGCAGCGTATTCTTTTACCTGCTCGATATCTACTTCACTCATTTTGATCTGACCCTTTCCTTTTTTTCCTATAAGCGTTTCTATTGAAACGGGATCGTATTTGAGGTATTGCCTGGAAAGTTCGTCCATGTTGTGCCGCTTATCCGGTTCTATCAGATAATGCGCCAGCATGGTATCAAAATACGGTTCGCTGACTTCAATACCGTAATTTTTGAGAATCTGAAGATCGTATTTTAGATTTTGGGCTATCTTCAATGCTTTGCCGGCAAACACTTTTTCAAATACTTTTAAATCTCCTTCATCATTTATTCTGACATACCATGCTTTGCTCTTTTCAATTGAGAAAGCAATTCCGAGTACCGAGGCATTTAGAGCATCCAGTCCGGTTGTTTCGGTATCAAAACAATATTTATCCGTTTTGGCCAGCAAATCTGCCAGCTTTTCACGGCCTTCAGGGGTATCTATCAACTCATATTTGTGAGGTGTATCGCTGATTGTATGAAAAACTTCGTTGGTATGTTCTGCAATAATTTCACCTCCCTTATCTGCTGGCTCGGCTGCGTTGGCCTGACTGAACAAATCGCCCTGAGCCGGATTGCTTTTTGCTGCTCTTGGAGCAGTAGCGGCTTCGTTCAATTCTTCACCCAGTACTCTTTTGGTCAGTTGCCTGAATTCAAGTTCGGCAAACAACTCTCTTACTGCGTCTTTGTTGACATCTGTATAAATATAATCGTCCAGTTTATGTTCTATCGGTACATTTACATTGATAGTAGCAAGCTGCTTGGACAGTATGGCCTGCTCTCTGAAATTAATCAGGTTTTCCTGTTGCTTTCCTTTGAATTTATCGGTATTTGCCAGAATATTTTCGAGACTGCCGTATTCTTTAATGAGCTTTTTGGCCGTCTTTTCTCCCATGCCGGGAATTCCGGGAATATTGTCTACCGCATCACCCCATATTGCCAGAATGTCTATTACCTGTCTGATATCGTCTATCTCCCATTTTTTCAAGACTTCAGGCACACCCATTATTTCATAATCATTCCCCAGTCGGGCAGGTTTGAATATAAAAACATGCTCATTAACAAGCTGACCGAAATCCTTATCAGGCGTCATCATATAGACTTTGCAGTCCGGAGCTCCGTCCCTTAAGGCTATAGTGCCAATGATATCATCCGCTTCATAACCGTCGAATGTAATAACCGGAATATTGAAAGCTTCAATAATTTTGAAAATATACGGAATGCTTTTGCTCAAATCTTCAGGCATCTCTTCGCGGTGCGCCTTGTATTGCTCGTAAACAACATGCCTTTCGGTAGGTGCTGCAGTATCAAAAACGCAGGCAATATGCGTGGGCTTCTGATTCCTGATTACGTCCAGCAGGGTGTTTACAAAACCAAACATTGCCGACGTATTGAGCCCGTATGAAGTGATTCTGGGGTTCTGGCTAAAAGCAAAAAACGCCCGGTAAATCAGGGCCATACCATCGAGCAAAAACAGTTTTTTTTCTGACATATAGGATTACGAAAGTAGATAAAAAGCATAAAATTCTAAAGCCAATTTATATAAAATTAAATAAGCCGATAAACGACTTGAATAAGAATTAAAATTAGCAGACATTTGCTCTGTTACATGAAAAATATATTCAGCACCGGCGATAAAAAGACTTATGTCAAAACAGTCAGCAAAAATGATATTGCAGAATTTGAAAGCGGTGCCGTTCACGAAGTATATGCCACCTTTGCTCTTGGCCGCGACGCAGAATGGAGCAGCAGATTATTTGTACTCGAAATGAAAGAGGAAGACGAAGAAGGTATCGGTACCTTTCTCAATATTACCCATCGCTCACCTGCTCTGGTTGGCGAAACTGTTGAATTTACTGCTGAAATTACCAGACTGGAAAAAAATATAATCGACTGCAGTGTAATTGCCAGCGTTGGCAACCGTGTTATAGCAGAATGCAGCACCGGACAAAAAATTATTAAAAAAGAAAAGCTAAATTTGCTCTTTGAAAGCCTGAAAGCTTAATGAGCGATAAAGCCATCAATATACTGAACCGGAAAGCCGGTTACGAATACCATACCGATATAAAATTTACGGCAGGTCTGGTGCTAACCGGAACCGAAGTAAAGAGTATACGGAATGGCAACGCCAATATCAGCGATGCTTACTGCATGATGGAAAACGGAGAACTGATTATCAAAAACATGCATATCAGTGAATTTAAGCAGGGCAGTTTCAATCAGCACGAAACCCTTAGAAACCGGAAACTGCTGCTTAACAAACATGAACTTAAGAAAATTACTTCAAGGCTTAAGGAAAAAGGTACTGCCGTTTTTCCGATTAAATTGTATGCCAGCGAGAGAGGTATTTTAAAACTCGATATTGGCATCGGCAAGGGCAAAAAGTCATTCGACAAACGCGACGATATTAAAACCAAAGACATACAAAGAGAATTATCCAGAATAAAATTTTGAGCAGACTGCTAATTTTTATATCGGTTTTATTTATTCAACAAGAAGTAAAAGCTCAGTTGTTCGGTAAAAAAGACTTCAGCATACAGCAGGGAATCATGAGCTTCCACCCTGCAGTCCTCAATAATGAAAGTAACCTCAACAATCAATTGTCATGGGTAAGCGAAATTGACCGTCATTTCAATCTGAATCGCATCAGCAGTATTAACTACGGACTTGGCCTGGGCGATTTCAGAAATCCCGATACTATGTTCCGGCCTTATGAACATGGCAAATTTATGAGGTTAAAAATAGGACTTGTTATTCATCTTCCACAGTACCACACCGCGCGCAACTGGTCGCCTAAACGCATTAATCCCTATTTTAAGGCCGCATACAATCTGGATATTGCGGATTACAATTACGGTCAAAAAAATGGTTCAAGACTTATTCCCTCACTCAGACTTGGTGCAGGCATGATTTACAGACTGAATCATTACCTTGGGATTGTTTACGAATTTTCACACAATCAAAGGGTCAACCCCGATTACAGAAGTTTCTTTCAACAGAATTTAGGCATCATTTTGAATTTTGACCTGCCTTATCAGCCTTATTAATCCTAAGTACTAAACTGAAACCGGCTTCCGAAATACTTACCAGCGTTTTCTGCGCATTTCCTTTTTGGAGAACAGACCGATGTGTTTTACGCGTTTTTTGGATCTGCCATTATCTGCGACATTACTCTCTCCATCGCAGGTTTTTGCCTTGCAGGAAGCTGTGGATACACTAAGGACAAGCATTACCCCCAGCATCAGCAGAAACGATCGTTCATTCATCATTACAGATATACGTTTAAACAAATACTGTGCCTTAATTTACTTTGCTATTAAAATGCAAACAAATTCTTTATTCACGTGCTGCAATACAGATGAATTACACAGCCCTGAGTATCTTGCTTTTTGACCTTATTATTGTAGTTTTGTCGCTCCAATATGAATCAATCAGTTTATGTTATAGATGCGGTTAGAACCGCCATAGGAAAATACGCAGGAACCTTGTCGTCTGTTAGACCGGATGACTTGGCTGCCCACGTTATCAAAGCGCTGATAGCAAGAAATCGGAATATCAGGTTTGGAGAGGCTGAAGAAGTATT
>CAZRKA010000099.1:0-13208 GCA_964600345.1 uncultured Chitinophaga sp.
TCTTCGTGGATGTACAGAATATTTGTCAGCACTGCCATTAATTATATACAGCGACAGATCAAACCCAGGCTTGAAGTCAGCCTTAATGAGAACCTCAATCAGGCAGAAGAAGAACTCAGTGAAGATGAAAAAGAGCACTGGCTGAATCATATCAGCACTGATGAAGCGCTGGAAATGGTGCAGGCTTTACCTGAAAAATACAGGTTAATCATCAACCTCTACGCCGTCGACAAACTCAATCATCAGGAAATCGCAAAACTTTTGAATATCAACGAAACCTCATCGCGCTCACAATTGTCAAGAGCCAGAAAAATGCTTTCGGAAATGCTGAAACAAAACATGGAGAAAAAGTTTGGAAGATAATTTCAAAGATATTGACCTACTGCTTTCCCGGAAATTCGAAAATTTCGAAGCCGAACCCGATTTATCTGCCGGAGTAAAGCTGTTTCACAGTCTGCACCCTGCGGATCTGGCCCTGTTTGATCTTCTGGGCAACAATGAAAGTGCAGCACCTGATTCCGGTTTTGATGGTATACTGAAAGAGTTGAACCACAGTTCACATCCGATTGATTTTACACTGCACAAACATTTAAAAGACCTTGATGTAACACCACTGCGCCCACTAACAATTCCGGCAGGATCTGTCAATACCGGAACTCATTACAATAGGTGGCTGATTTTACCTCTGCTACTGTCAATAATCAGCGTTACCTACTTTATGTACCGGGCTAAATCGCCAAATTCAAAAGACTCAAGCCTTTCAGAAAAGCCAGTCACAAAACAAGATGAGCAACAAAGCGACAATAAAATTGAGGATGCCGGGATTCCGGATACCGGTGGAGAAGAATCCATAAACCAAGACAATAACTCAGAAACAAAATCCGTTAACACAGGCATTGTTAATAGTAAAAACAAGGAATATCACAACTCTGATAAGCAAATAGCAAGTGGAAATAAACGGTTTCAAAAAGGCATGAGTTTAAATCCATTCCATCCTTTTTCAGGACCAAAATCAGCAGAAAAGAATTCAATGCCGGATCTTGCCAACTTTGAAACGGAATCAATATTTGATAAAACTTATCTTTCCATTTCGAAACCGGGAATATTTAAAATTTCGGATGAATTTGAATCTCCGGGTTTAATTGAATACCGGACTATTAAATATCCCGAAAAAGGCAGGATAAGCCCGATTGGCATAGGACTCGGCATAGGTTTTCTCAATGAGACTGGCTTTGCCAGTGAAGCAGAAACAGATAAACTGCATAAAGATTTTCTCAATAATTACAAAAACAGCAGTAATACCCCCCGACAAGGCATACAGATTTCACTGCTTACAGACTTTTCAGCTTTCAGGCGGATCAGATTCAGAACAGGAGCCGTATACAACTACAGCAGCACAAATAAAAAATTTGATTACGTTTTTGACAATATCCCGATTTACAATCCGGATGGCAGTATCAAAGGGTATTTTACCAGACCTCAGCAAAATTCGCCTCAGGTGCATCAAACTATAAACACCAGCTCCCGTTCTCTCAATATTCCCGTTCATGTACTCTACATGCTTCACGGCAAAAAGAAGTTCAGCATCTGGACAGGAGCCGGTATACAAACTAATATCTCTCATTTCAAAACATCAAAGGTCTTTAGTTTTTCAAAAGAAGAACTTGTAGACTTAGAAAAGACCGGCATCAGCAGGTTTCAGGGAAATTTCAGTTTTCAACTGCATTATAAGCTCAGTGCATCCTGGTCGCTGCAATTCATAGCCGAAAGTAATTACAGAAAGGAATACGCCGAAACTGAAGGTATTCAGCTTAAAGGAAAAAGTATCGTACCTGCCTTTAATATTGGTCTGATGTATAACCCAATTCTTAAAAACAAATGAAATTCAAAAATCTGCTTTTCCTAATTCTCCTATCGGTAACAGGTTTGCAAGCCCAGATGTTCAGGCATTACAGCGCCGGATTGAACATCAATACTTTTTTCCATCAGCAAGGCATCAATTACTATCTGGGCACTTCTGATGAAAAAGGGCAACTGTATTTTATTCATTACGACACCATCAGTTCCGGTTTCCAATATGGCAAAGAATTCAGCACAGTAAGGTTGCAGATTTTCAACGGACTTTGCTGGCTCAACAGTAAACCTGTTCAGTTATTCAGTCGCAATACCATCGATGCACCCAGGGTACTCGACCTGCACTATTTCAATGGCAAGGTATATTTAGCGGGCAGTTTCGATTCTTCTACCAACAACCTGGGTTCGGGTTTGATCGCTTTCGACGGCAGCGACTGGACAAGTACCAATGCCCAATTGATGCAGGTTTTTCCGGATTACTTTGAAGTAAAACAGGTATTGAATTTCGGAGATAATTTGTTCATCACAGGTAATTTCGACAGCATACCCGGCTTAAAGGTCAACGGTTTGCTCTGGCACGACGGTAATTCATGGAAACCGGTGGGTCAATCGGCGCCATACGGATTCAGAAATCTTTCGGGTACCGGAAATGTATTCTTTAAAGTAGTAAACGACAGTTTATACGCTTACAATAAAAATAAAATAAATCCGGATAGTATTGAAATTGGCGGAACAATAGCCAGAAGACTGGCTGTTTTTATAGATGGCGGCTTTGTTCAGTCCGTACACAGCAATCATTTAATAACGGGATTTGCCGGATACAATCAGTCGTTGATCAGTATTAACTCCACCGAAAAATTATACACTACTACGTTTTCAGTGCGACAGGGAAACAGCTGGACAGACTATGTTTTCCCTGATTCATTCTATACCACGAATTATACCGGAAGTTTCGAGAAAAACGGAGAATTGTATTTTCTTTTTCAAAGTCCTTCACCGGCCGAAATGAAGGTTTATAAATTTAACGGTACAGAAACCAAACTGTTCAGATTTTTTAAGATCTCGGCGCAATACCTCAATCTTGATTTTTTCAGCGAAAACGGCTATCATATTTTAAGCGGTCAGTTTAATGAAGTACTTTTGAGTCCTTACAGAGAAAGCCATAATGCAGTGATGGGCATACTTCTCGAACCCATGACACAGATCAGCGGTCTCTGTTACCACGACGTTAATCTTGACGGAACCTATCAAACCGGTGAAACATTAATCGGCAATTGCAGGATTTACGACAACAATAATATATACCTTGCAAACACAGATGCTAACGGTAGATATAATTTAGATCTTCCATTAGGCACTACTGTCACATTAAAAGCGATTTCTTCAAACGGACTTGTATCAAGCCAAAGCTATACAATTATCAACAGTTCATTAAGCCTCGCAACCCGCAATTTCGCCATGCAGGGAAGCAATACAGATGACGCAGGCGTATTTATCACTTCACAGAGTGCCAATAAAGCCAAACAGGGTTTTACCAGTACCTACCATATTGATGTCATCAACTATTCCGATGTTAACAAAAATCTAAATATACAGGTAAACCACAACCGCAAACTGAGTTCAAGAGTATTCAGGGATTTCAGTCCCTTAAGTGCCGGTCAGGATCAATTTACTTTTACAGTTAACCTGGATGGGCATTCAGTCAAAAGGTATTTCTTTGAAGGTGTTTATGCAGTTGACAGTTTTGAACTTGGAGAAGAAGTTCAGGTAAGTTGCAAAATTTTAACATCAGACATTAACAGTAACAACAATTCTGATACGGTTTTTCAGATCGTTAAGGCAGCCTTCGACCCGAATATTAAAGTTGCCAATCCTGAGATCATTGTTAACAAAGAGAAACTCATACAATATGTCATCTGGTTTCAGAACGAGGGGAACGATACCGCACTGAATGTAACGGTAGTGGATACATTTGGCAGCCTGTTCGACCTTAGCGCGGTTTTCCTCGGGCATAACAGTCATCCCTGCGAAATTGAGGTAATCAACAATTGCATAATGTGGCATTTCAGAGGCATCAAACTGCCTCCGAAGAATCAGGACAGTGCCGGCAGCATCGGCTTCATCAGTTTCCGTTCAAAGCTGGCAAAACACGCGGTACTTGGCGATACCATCATCAACAAGGCCGCTATTTTCTTTGATTATCAAAAACCGATTATAACCAACCGCGCCAAAGTTTTATTCGATAAGCCTTCTTCTGTTCACACTGTCACAGACCGGAAACTGATATACTTTTACCCCAATCCTTTCAAAAGCAATTTGTATTACGAGAATTTAAGTGAAACAAATATCGAAGTTGAATTTTGCGACATCAGTGGAAGGGTAATATTTGAGGCTGAACTCACAGCAGAGGGAGAAATTATTTTCCCGGAAAACTCAGCAGACGGTTTATACATCATTCGTGTCAAACAGAGTGGACTTGCTTTAGGAAAAGTCCTATTAATTGAATAATTACCGGATTTAAGATCAGTGTTCGCAGTTGCAATACTTGTCGCTGCTTGCTTTTTCGAAACACTCCTTCCCTTCGCGCCACGAAAACCATGCAAGGCCAAGTGTTCCTATACTATCGGTATACACAAAACCCGTCCATTCATAAACAGCGCTGCTGATGAGCAGAATGACCGACATATATATACAAACTCTTGCACATTCTGCATCCGCTGCTATTGCATCTGATTTAAGTTCCCTGCCCAGTTTTGTTTTCCATATAATGGTGCCCCACATGATGGCAATTGAAATTAAAGAAATGACAATACCCCAGAAAGTAGTTATTGGTTTATGTCCGGTGTACAGGTTGTAAATACTGCTTGTCAGCAGGGTTATCACCAGCAGATAAAAAGCAGTACCGGTAACCCTTAGTGCAGTTCTTTCAAAACCCGAGCGCATACTTTCCGGATGTTTCTGAATTCGTTTGACCATGATGGCAATTCCAAGTCCGGAAATAACTTCAATGAAACTGTCAGCCCCGAAACCGAACAAGGTCAGGCTTTCGTCTTCGTAGCCAAAAACAGTTGCAATGATGCCTTCTGCAACATTATAAATAATTGTAAAAACCGCCAGAGCAAATGCTATGCTGTATAGTTTATTTTGCCTCTGAGACACATGTCCGTATTGCAATTCCATTAATCTGTTGTTTTAATCATGTCTTTTCGCCTGAAATCCCTTGAACAATCGAAGCAATGGTATTTGTTGCCTATAAATGGCAATGGAAAGCCGAGCAGTAGTATACCGATTGCAAAAACACGGGGTGATAGTTTTTCCTTCCTGATCTCATCAGAACCGCAAAAAGGACAGACCTTCATTGATTTCTTATTCAGTTCCGACATTTTTGATATCCTTTGAGAAACATTTCCATTGATGGTCCTTTCAGTTTCAATTCTGTTTGATCTGTATTGAAATCAACAATGTAAAGACCATTGTATTTATAACCCAGCGTATCGGCCGAACTTATATTGAGAACCTTGCCTTCCAGTTTCCATAGTGCATTGAATTGAGGAGATCCGAACCCCCGAAACTCCATGCTGCCGTTTTGTAAAAAACGGATGGAACGCCGGCATTCCGTTTCCTGATAATTGGAACGGTTCAGAACTATGAATTCAAGACACCAGTTACTGTCTACCATAGCGCTGCGCATTTTAGGCTTGAAAACAAAAAACAGGAGCACTGCAGCTATGGTAATTAATATCGCCAGAGGAATTATCAGCCTGTATACCGCAGGAACCTTGTTCAAAAAAGGCAAGTTGCTCAATTGTTTGTCCAGTTTCGAAATAAATGATTGTTTTGGGTGCTCATTTTCTTTAATCAACCCGTTTTCTATCAGTATGCGTCTTGCTTCCGGAACATCCTGTTCCTGCACCTGCAGTTCAATCCCTCCAAGTGCTACAGAATAAAGAGAAACCGTATTAACTAAATGTTCATTTTTGAGAAAAGTTTCAATACCATTCGCATCCAGCAACGACCTTGCAACACCTGTTTCATGGACTTGATTAAATGTCATTATGCAAACCAGTTTCTGCATGCTTTGCAACAAATTTAGTTAATTTAACCGACATGCATCGCCTGCGTATTTAACGCGACTGTTTTTGCAGGCTGACGATAAAATCACGGAAGAGAAGAAAAGCGTTGCTGAAATTGCTGAGCGGCACCGCCGATGCTTTATCGTTAACATCGTGATAATATGGATATGGTCCCATCAGATAAAAAAAGAAAGCAGAAACACCTGCATGGCTAAACCAGTAGTGATCGCTGTTAGCTGCTTTACCCCTTGCCTTCACATCTGGAAGGTATTGATTCCTTGTATTTATTGATTTAAGTAAATTAAACTCGGAACTGTGTACTATTCCGTTTACTGCCATTACGCCTTCGCTGCCATTGCCCATCAGGTCTATATTAACGAGAAACCGGATGTCTGAAAGCGTTATCAGCGGGTTCTGAACAAAATAATGCGACCCTACCAGACCATTTTCTTCGCCCGAGAATGCAATGAAAACAATGGAGAACGGCTGTGGATTTGCCTTAAAGTATCTGGCCAGATTCAGCATCATGGCGATACCGCTGGCATTGTCGTTGGCACCCGGAAACATGGCTGTTTTACCCATCATTCCCAGATGGTCGTAATGAGCGGTAAGAACGATAAAACTGTCTTTGAATTTATTGCCTTCTATCATCCCGATTACATTTCTGGCCATGTAGGGCGCCAGAAACTTATTTTTAATTTCGACTTCAAAAAAGGCAGGCTTCCCTCTCTCAAATACTTCATTTCTGAGCGTAATCAGACAAACCTTTGCCATTCGTCCGCTGCTCGACCAGGTGAGTTTGCTATTGCTCAGCCTGATGACAATTTGTTTCCGCTGGTCTGTGCTGTATTTTTTGAAGGAAATTGCAGCTTCTTCAAAATATCTTTCGGTAA
Organism: uncultured Chitinophaga sp.; assembly: GCA_964600345.1. Classification (GTDB taxonomy): domain Bacteria; phylum Bacteroidota; class Bacteroidia; order NS11-12g; family UBA955; genus JABMMZ01. Next base: position 6,821 of record CAZRKA010000099.1, read on the forward strand.
ACGTATCCAGAACTGCGGCTTTGAGATTATAGCCAAATTCGTCGTAGTGAGTGGCAGAATCAAGTTCATCAACAGAAACAAAACTGATCTCGCCTTTAAAAGAACAAGAAGGTGCCGATGGATCGACCAGGTAGTCAACACCGGCCTGCAGCACTTTTCCGTTGTATTTTACCACAACAGTTTTTGGAAAGGTATTAACCGACATAGGAAATTCCTGAAAGTACGATTTACCAATTTTACTCAGACCGGCTTTTTTAAACTCTGAGGCTATATAGGCCGCTGCCTTTTTTTCTCCGTTTGCGACATAAGCTCTGCCCGCATAACGCCTGGAGCAGAGTTCATTAATAACTTTTCTGGCGTAAATTGTATCCTGAGCCGTACACAGTGTAGATAAAAGGATAAGAAGTGAGCAAACAGCAAATTTCATATAGTGTTCAAAACTAACGGAATTAAGGAAATAAAATTGGATGAAAACCCAAAATTATCGGGGATTTGAGGCATTATTCAGAGCAGGATAAGTTTATAAAAAAAAATTGTGATTTTATTTTAAAAATATGGTTATTTGCACCAACCAAAAAAAAATACATCATGTCAGAAGTAGCAGAAAAAGTAAAGTCAATCATTGTTGACAAATTAGGAGTAGAAGAAAGCGAAGTCACTCCGGAGGCAAGTTTCACCAACGACCTGGGTGCTGATTCACTGGATACGGTAGAATTGATTATGGAATTCGAAAAAGAATTCAATATTGCGATTCCTGATGAACAGGCCGAAAAGATCGGTACAGTTGGAGATGCCATTTCATACATCGAAAACAACTCTAAGTAATTATTATCCTATAACATATACATGCAATTAAAACGTGTAGTAGTTACAGGAATGGGTGCCCTTACACCATTGGGCAACGATCTCCAGTCGTACTGGAACGGTTTGGCCAATGGTGTGAGCGGAGCCGACATGATCACCTTATTTGACACCACGAAATTCAAATCAAAATTTGCGTGCGAGGTTAAAAACTTCAATCCTGAGGATTTCATGGACCGCAAAGAGGCCAGAAAAATGGACCGATTTGCCCAATTTGCGAACGTAACTACCGATGAAGCTATTAAAGATTCCGGACTTGACCTTGAAAAAATTGACAAGAGCCGGGTTGGTGTAATCTGGGGTTCCGGTATTGGGGGACTTACTTCCTTTTTTCACGAAAGCGCAGATTTTGCCAAAGGAGACGGTACTCCAAGGTTCTCTCCTTTCTTTATCACCAAAATGATATCAGACATAGCAGGTGGTCTGGTAAGCATCAAGTATGGTTTCGGCGGACCGAACTATACAACTGTATCTGCCTGTGCATCCAGCAATAATGCGCTGATAGATGCATTTAATATGATACGCCTGGGCAAGAGTCCTGTAATTATTACAGGAGGTTCTGAAGCTTGCGTGAATGAACCCGCTGTTGGCGGTTTCTGCAGCATGAAAGCACTCAGCGAAAGAAATGATTCTCCCAAAACCGCTTCACGTCCATTTGACAAAGACAGAGAAGGTTTTGTACTTGGCGAAGGCTCTGCAGCCCTCGTACTCGAAGAATATGAACACGCCGTTGCCAGAGGCGCAAGAATATATTGCGAAGTAGTCGGCACCGGATTAAGTGCAGATGCTTATCACATGACAGCACCACATCCCGAAGGACTGGGTGTTATTCGCTGTATGAACTGGGCACTGGAAGAAGCCGGACTTAAAGCGGAAGATATCGATTATATCAATGTTCACGGAACTTCAACGCCACTTGGCGATATAGCAGAACTAAAAGCTATTCAGGCAGTTTTCGGCGAACACGCATATAAATTGAATATCAGTTCTACCAAGTCTATGACAGGTCATTTGCTTGGAGGTGCAGGTGCAGTAGAAGCCGTTGCTTCTATTATGGCGATGCAGCATAACCTTGTTCCTCCTACCATCAACCATTTTACTGATGATGAGCAAATAGATTCTAAACTGAATCTTACTTTCAACACCGCTCAGGTTCGTAATATCAATGTTGCTGTAAGCAATACATTTGGTTTCGGAGGTCACAACGCTTCTGTTATCTTTAAGAAGATCTGAGTTTAAAGCACTGATGTATTTTGATCAGGGATTTTTTAAAAGTCAGATTATCTAAAGACAAAAAACTTTATCAAAAGCTTTACAATATCCTTGGATTTTATCCGGGTAAAATCAGTCTTTATAAGATTGCCATCACGCATAATTCATTCAGGCATCTCGCCAACAAAGATGCGCGCTCAGGCAACAACGAAAGACTCGAATTTCTGGGAGATGCAGTTCTCGGAATGGTCGTTGCCGAAAAACTTTATCTTAAATTTCCCTATCAGAATGAAGGCTTTCTGACCGAAACAAGATCAAAAATAGTGGGGCGAAGCAAACTAAACAGCATAGGTAAGAAAATGGGCATACATCAATTGCTTCAATACGACACCAAGCTGAGAAACAACCCTGTTTTTCTTGATGCCATCACCGGAAATGCCTTTGAGTCGCTTATAGGAGCAATCTACCTCGACAAAGGGTTTACGTTTACAAAGAAATTCATACTCGATAAAATACTCGAACAGCATATAGATTTTGAAGAATTACTTCTTCAGGAACTGAGCTACAAAGCCAAGCTGGTTAAATGGGCACAGAAGGAGAAACGCAGCGTTAGTTTTAATCTTAAAAGCGTTGAAATGGAAAACAAACGCAAGGTTTATGAGGTATCCATCATACTAGACGGCGAAGAACTGGTTTGCGGTAAAAATCACTCCAAGAAAATAGCCGAAGAAATTGCCAGTGAAAAGTGCTGTGGGCAACTTGAAATTTGAATTTATACCGTTTAACGGATAAATCGTTTGACATCTACATTTCTGTCTACATCGACATTTTCGTATATCAGTTTATAAAGCATTTCACTGTAATATGGTGCATGCGAAACGCCTTTTGAACCAAATCCGTTGAGCAAAAAAGCTCTGGGATGAAAATCGAGCCGCCCAAGCATTGGTCTTCTGTCAAGGCTTGAAGGTCGGATTCCTGAAGTTTGACCGGTAATTTCGAAGGGACCTTTATACCAGCGCGTAAATTTCTGCAATATTTCATTTCTGGCCGCCTCCGTATTTCCGGGAACAAGATCTTCCCATGTAAAATTAGAACCAACTCTGAATTTATGATGACCCATGGGGAGCATGAATACGCCGTTCTGAGGCACCAGATCGTCGAAGCTGTCTTCGGCTTCAATCTGCAGTATTTCTCCTTTGGCCGGCTTTAATTTGATATTTGAAGTCAGTGGGTTGCTGCTAATACCGGTACCCTGACAAAATATGATGTTTTCGGTAAAAAATTCTTTGTATTCGAATCCCTCATCACGGCATATTAAATCTGCTGTATCAAACTTTCCGTTGACATAATAGTCAGGCGGATGTACTTTTTCCAAAAAAGTATCAAGTAAAAGCGGTATGTCTATCCATCCGGATTCCTGAATATCCAGATATCCGAAGTCGGATACAATATGATCGGATATTCTTTCATTGCGAAGCATTACGAAATCGCTAAACCAGTTAGTTTCCGATAATGCGGCCCAGTCGTTTAGCTCCCGCAGGCTTTCCAGAATATATGCGGAATGATATTTATGACTAATCTTCTTGTGCAGATAAAGTTCTAATTCGTGGTATTTTTTACCCAAATCAGGGTAAATAAGCGATGCATTAAACGAAACCTTTTGTCTTTTTGACAAAACAGGATTATAAATCCCTGCCGCTATTCGCGATGAGTGGTTGTTTTCCTTTTCGTCAAAGATGGCAAAACTCTTGTTATTCTTTAATAGCCTGTAGGCCATCCAAACGCCTGCCAATCCGGCACCAACAATCAGATTATCAACCCTTTTTAACAATTTTTATAAGTCTTTTTACTCTGCTATTTTAATTTTAGTATAAAATCAATAGCTTTGCAAAGATAACTAAACTTAAATTGCATTTAACTGATGCTGAGCAGAAGACATTTTATAAAGCAAACCGCACTGGTAATACCTGCCATGTCTTTAGCCGGTTTTTTGCTGTCTTCATGTCGCAAACAAATAGTTGAACCATCCGGTAAGAGACCTAAAGTAGGTATCATTGGTGCAGGCATAGCAGGATTACATGCTGCAAGGGTACTGTCTATGAAATACCACTGCGAAGTTGAGATTCTGGAGGCAGGAGACCGAATAGGCGGAAGGATTCAGTCGCTTGAGAATGCGTTTGGTGCATTTGATGTTGAATTGGGAGCCAACGCCATATACGGACAAAACAATGCCTGGTATGATATGGTCAAAAGTACCAGAACAACTGAAATTACACCATATGCCGCTTCTTCATATTATATAAACGGCAATTCATACTCAGACACTGATATTTCTGATGATGCGGATTTCAAGGTCATGCTTGAGCAGCTCAACGGCATCAACAACTTTACCGGCGGCAACGATGTAACAGTTGAACAGTATATGGAAATGAATGGTGTGCCTGAACGTGTGAAATTCATTTTTGAAGGGATATCCGAAGAAATGCTTGGAACCAGTATTGACAGGGCTTCCGTAAGATTAAATTCAGGTGAGGGACTCGGCAAGATTGACGACAATAAATACTATACTGAAGATGAAAGCTTTTATCAGATCCTGCTAAGGGAGTATGGTGTGATATTGCCAAATGTGCTGACGAATACTGCAATTACAACAATTGATTACAGCGGTGATAAAATAAAAGTATGCGATAAAATGCAGGTGGTACGCGAGTACGACAAAGTTATTGTAACTGTACCGCTATCGATATTAAAGCTGAAATCCAATCAGCCCAACCACATTCGTTTTACACCCGAATTGCCCGAATCCAAACATCTGGCCATGGATAATCTCGGAATGGACAGCGGAGTAAGAATCATTTTAAAACTCAACAGAAAATTCTGGCACCACGACAGCAAAACCATCTACACTAAAGGTGTTATTGGTAAATACGAAGTTGTTAAAGAAGATTTACTCAGCAATCAGTTTATTTTATCCGCTACTGTTTCAGGTGAAATGGCAGAAAAGGCGCTTGATATGAAGAGTGAGAAGGAAATAATTGACATGATTGAAGCCGACTGGGCACAAAGCATCGGCAGTTCTGCACATAATGCCATAGTCGATTATAAAATCAAATACTGGAGCAAGGATCCTTATATCCGTGGCACTTTTTCATATCACAAAACCGGTGGCGACAGCAATACCAGAAAAGAACTGGCAAAAAGCATCGATGACAAGTTGTATTTTGCCGGAGAAGCCTGCCATTCCGGTAATCTTAGCGGTAGTTTAAACGGAGCTCTTGAAACAGGAAGCATAGCCGCCGAGGAAATTGCGAGCAAGTTTGCATGAAATTAATCATACTGTTTTTCTCTTGCATTATATGTCTGTTGGTGTATGCTTGTAAAGGCAAAACAGATTCAAGTTCTGAAAGCAATACTATCCACTATTCAATATCCGATACTTTATCTATTCTTAATGTACTGAACGAACAGGCAGGGTTCTGGAATAAGGGAGACATAGATGGTTATATGCAGGGATACTGGAATTCGGATTCACTGAGATTTATTGGTAAAAGGGGAATCAGATACGGCTACGATTCTATTACCGCCATGTATAAAAAGCATTACAGCGATAAGGAAAAAATGGGTCATTTGCTTTTTTCAGGTCTGAAGTACACACCCCTTTCCACCGTTCCCGCAATTGTTAATGTAACCGGTAAATGGAATATCAGCGGCAAAGACAGCGCTGGTGGTTTTTTCTCATTGCTGATGAAACCAGTTAACGGCGAATGGAAGATAATCACCGATCACACCTGGTGAACCGGGATTATAAACCCCTTTTCAGCGAATTGCGCATTTCGAAGCGCTCTTCCGCAACAAGAATCAGTTTACTAAGCAATGTTGAATATGGCAGTCCGGCCGCTTCCCAAAGTTTGGGATACATGGATATGTTTGTGAATCCGGGAAGTGTATTCACCTCATTGAGGTAGAATTCACTGTCGCTGACGTAAAAGAAATCGACCCTGCTCATGCCTTCAAGCTGCAGACACCTGTATGCCTTTAATGCTGTCTGTCTGAGAAGTTCTACACTCTTGCTGTTAAAGTTTTCGGCAGGAATTATCACTTTTGTCTCACTGTTGACGTATTTATTTTCGTAGGTATAAAATCCACTGCTGACAATAATCTCTCCTACTCCACTTGCTTCAGGTTTTAAATTACCAAGTACTGCAGTCTCTACTTCCCTGCCCTTAATACCTTTTTCAACCAAGACCTTATAGTCGAAACTAAAAGCGGTTTCAAGTGCTTTTTTCAGTTCTTCTACATTATCGGCTTTTTCTAC
>CAZRKA010000100.1:0-13184 GCA_964600345.1 uncultured Chitinophaga sp.
ATTAACGAATACCTGGATATTGCTAAATCATACAGTACACCTAAAAGTCATCTCTTTCTGAATGGAGTACTTGACAAAATAAGAATCACACTGAGCGAAAGCGGTCGTATAAATAAAACCGGCCGGGGCTTGAAAAATGAATAATTGGAATTACTTTTGCACACTTTAAAAGTAAACGATTGTATATGAAACAGCTTTTATTTTACACGCTATTGCTTGCCTTTGCAAGTTCATGTAACAGTGGCACAAGTGCCGACAATAAGGATGACAGTGCCGGAAATGCCGAAAGTACCGAAAACACTGTATCGGAAGAACAGATTAAAAATCCTGCAACCGCGGATAACCCGACTGCGGTACCTTCCGAATTTGCAGTGATGAGTTTCAAATCCACTGAGCATAATTTCGGCGATATTCTGGAAAATCAGAAAGTGGAAACCACCTACGAATTTACAAATACCGGTAAGGTAGATCTTCTGATAAACGACTGTCGTGCCGCCTGCGGTTGCACAGTTCCCGAATGGCCTAAAACACCAATCAAGCCCGGTGAAAGCGGAAAAATAAAGGTTATATTCGACAGTGCAGGTAAATCGGGTATGAACAATAAAATTGTAACAGTAGTTGCCAATATTAAAGAAGGCACAATAGAACTCAAATTTACAGCCAACGTAAGGGCTATCAAACAACAAAATCAGCAATAAAATGGATAATTCAATCATACTATTACAGGCACCCGCTCAGGGTGGTTCAGGCAGCTTCATGATCATGATGGGGCTTATGTTAGTCGTTATGTACTTCTTCATGATCAGACCTCAGCAGAAAAAAGTTAAAGCCCAGAAAAAGTTCATAGAAGAACTGAAGAAAGGTGACCTGATAGTAACTACTGGTGGAATTCACGGAAAAGTAGTGTCAATGGACGAAGGTGCTACCGTCGTTATCGACTCTGAGGGAACCCGCCTTAAAATCGAAAAATCTGCAATATCTTCAGATCTTAGCGCTCCTCTGAACGCACAGGCCAAAGCCTGATAATTATGCTCAGACTTGGTATAACCGGTGGAATCGGAAGCGGCAAAACCAGTGTCTGCCGCATTTTTGAAACACTTGGTGTACCTGTGTATTATGCTGATGTTAGGGCAAAGCAACTCGTTGAACAGGAAGCTGCACTTAAGGATGAATTGATAAAATGTTTTGGAGCCGAAACTTTCCAAAACGGCAAATACAACCGTCCTTATATTGCAGGCATTGTTTTTTCTGACAAAAACAGACTGGAACAATTAAATTCAATCATTCATCCCTATGTTCTGAAAGACTGGGAGAAATTTTGCAGCGAACACAAAGACAGTGTTTATGTTGTCAAAGAAGCGGCAATTATGCTCGAAACTCAAAGCAGAGATTCAGTAGACCGGATTTATCTCGTATATGCACCAGCGGACCTTAGGATAATCAGGGTAATGAAGCGGGATGGTTCTCAGGCGGCAGACATAAAGGCGAGAATGGATGCCCAGATGCCTGAAGAGGAAAAGATGGCAATGGCTGATGGCGTGATTCTCAACGACGGAAAAAACTCTCTGATTGACCAGGTAAGAAAGCTCCATTCTGATTTCATATCAGGCAGGATTTAGATCAATTCAATTGTTCAGGCGATTGAGATACATTTTAACAGTATTAGCCATGCCGTATTCGAGTGCATCGCAAATAAGTGCGTGACCAATACTTACTTCGAGCAAACCCGGTACATTGGCAGCAAAATATCCCAGATTATTCAGGTCAAGATCATGTCCTGCATTCACTCCAAGTCCAAGTTTGACAGCCTCTGTTGCAGTTTTTTTGTATAGTGAAACAGCCTGTTCCGGATTTTTATGATAATTAACTGCATAGGCTTCAGTATATAATTCTATTCTGTCTGTACCCGTAGCTGATGCAGAAGCCAGCATGGAAGTATCCGGATTAAGAAAAATACTGCTTCTTATACCGGCAGCTTTAAACCTGCCAATTACTTCACGAAGGAAATCGAGATTGGCATTTGTGTCCCAGCCATTATTACTTGTAAGTACCTCGGGTGGATCCGGTACCAGTGTAACCTGTTCCGGTTTTACGTCCAATACCATCCTGATGAAATCCTCACTTGGGTATCCTTCAATATTAAACTCAGTACTTACTACTTTTTTAAGGGCGTAAACATCATCGAATCTGATATGTCTCTGGTCGGGTCTGGGATGTATAGTAATGCCGTGAGCGCCGTAAGTTTCAATTTTCCGTGCATAAGCCAGAATGTCCGGGTTATTGCCACCTCTTGAATTTCTTATAGTAGCCAGCTTATTAATATTGACACTGAGCCTGGTTTGATTTAAAACTTCAATTGACATTGTATTTGCAATTCACTTCTGGTTTGTAACTGACTATAAGCGGTTTTACCACTTACAGGTGTTTGTTGTGAACTGCGTGCAAATCTAAGCCAAATCTTCAGATCTTTTTTAAACGGATATTCAGCCATGATGTAATAACTGCTTCCTTTGCCATTATATGACGGTATACTGAAGCTGCCCGGCAGGTCATTTTCAAAAGCAAAACTCCTGCTTTCGTAATCATCGCTGTCAAAAACAGTATATCTGGCACTGATTTTCAGTTTGGAATTTACTCCGAAACGAATGTCCTGATATAAAAGCATACCATAACCTGATCGTATATTTTCAATTTTTGAAAAAGTTTGTTCAAAACGGTTTCTGAGTTTGATGCCCTTAAGTTCGTATTCAAAATGCAATCTGATTCTGTTGCGGGAATGTGTTACAAGCGATTTCAGGTTTGCATTTTCAGAATTGTACATTTGTTTTTCATTAAATTTAACTCTTATGTAAAACAGATTTTTGTTTTTATCAGCATACCTCAGTTCGGCAAATTGTTCATTATTGAACGAACTATGACTGGTCCGGTATTTAGGCATTGAAAACCAGCTTAGATCATTGTAAAGACTTAAGTTTAATCTTTTGGGTAATTGTATGGAAAGTCCACTGTAAATTCCTTTTTCATTTCTGTTCTGACCGGCCTCACCGAAAGCATTGCTGAATTCGGCTTCATTTTCAGAATTGTAGTTTCTGTACAAAATACTCAGATCGCAGCTTTTTCCTGCAGCCATCAGTAAACCGCTCAAAAATGAAGGTCTTCCGTTTTCAGATACTATTAGTTCACCAAAAGTAAGCAGATTGTCAATTTGCCATTTCCAGTCAAGGCCTCCTTTAAAATTGATTTTTCCTTTGGAATCGTTTTTAAATGATTCTATACTATTGATTTGTTTTTGCTCCTTTCTGCTGAAAATGATTCCGCTTCCGATTTCAACTCCATTCTTTTTCAAAACCGAGTGAACACCGGCAATCTCCTGCCTGACAGTGTGACGAGATTCAATTTCCCTTTCGTTTCTGTAATAGCCGCTGCTGATCAGACTGCGGTAAAATGTCTCACCCGTACTGTCAGTATAAAGATTTGCATCAAGTTGCCTGATTCCGGCAAACAAAGTGGTACTGAAGTATCTGCCGGTTTGAAGCACTGTGCTCAGACCCCTTATAAAACCCGTTTCATTCATTGAAGTATTGGGTCGGGCGCCTTTATTGAATTTGAGCACCTGCATAACCATTGACGATTTTCCGAGTCTTAATCCGCTGCCAAGCAAAAGACCCTGTCCAAATGCAATCTGCTGATCACCTGCAATCATACTTTTTACAGTTTTACCCGGCGTAATTTGAAAGAATGCAGATCTAAATGCGTAATTTCCTTTCTCACCGGCGTCTTTCTCGCATCTGAATCCGTATCTCAGAAATTCACCTCGCCTGCTTTCGTATATGGCAGACCATTTTATCGGTGAACCTGAATAAGTCTTTTCAACGCTGTTTTCAGTACTTCTGCCTGAAGCAATTCTAATCAGTTGTTGTGCTTTAATTGCTTTTAATTTTTGAAGCGGCTCGTCTTTAATCATGACAAAGGATTTTAAGTTACTCATAGTTTCAGAATCGAGGCTAACTATGGTCTGCAATTCATAAATTGATTTAAGCGGCCCGTATTCTTCAAGGTGTTTTCTGATAGCGCCTATGTCGGAAAGACTGAAGATATTCAGAGAATTCAACTCAGACAAAGAAGTATTGATATTTATTCGCCTGAAAGTTCCAGGATTAAATCCGGCATCACTCAGGTCGTGATTTTCGCCCGGTAATTCCACCAGCGATTCCATCAGGTTCACAAGACTGTTTTCAAAATTGTCCTGTGCATTGATATGAATCATAGAACAAAAGACCGGCAGCAAAAGATTAAGTTTTAAATTCATAAATAAAATTAATGTTACTGCTGATTCCAAGTAATACATGAAAGCGGAAACCGCTGCCTATTGTTGTTTTGTTTTTGCGATACCTGATGCCGAAGCCAATTTCTCTGAATTTATTTCCGAAATTCAGGTTAAGCTGTATGCTGCTGTCGCGACAGTAATTAACATTACTGCTTATATCAGTAGAATTATAGGCTGACTTTTCGATTTCAAAACACAATTTCAGACTTTGTCCTGAATTGATAATGACGGCCCAGTTAAAGGTGCCTGGAAGGGCTTTGTTAATCTCTTCTGTTCCTGAAAAGGGTTTTAGCGCTTGAATGCTGACAGCAGTAGAGATGGTTTTACTGATCCCGGCAAAGAGTGCCCAGTCTAAACTGAATACTCCAAAAGATCCGTAATGACTGATACCTGTAGAGGTATACTTAGCCCGCAGCCCAATGCAAAGCTCCTTATTTAAGCGTCCGGAGATTCCGATGCCCAGGCGGTTTCTCTTGTAAATTCCGTTTCCGAAACTGTTGAACGAGATTTCGGCTGCCGAATTTTTAAAGGGAATTGCACTGTAAATTTCTGTTTCACTCAATCCTTTGAGGGTGTATAAATTTGACACAGAGAAGAGCAGAACAGGTTTATTAAACATTACACAGAGAGCAGGATTCTTTGCAGGATTAATTGTCTTGCAGGGATTAAGCGACGAGAAATTAAAATTTATACCGGTATTGGCTTTCAGGCAAAGACATAATAATCCCGGCACTAAGAATATAATCTTCGGGTTCATAGTTTTAGTTACCCGAATTTAAACAAAGAAAAAATCAGCCGCAAGTGAAAGTCTCTGTATTATTCATTTTTTCTAAAATAGTTCTGTTTTAAATGTTTTAAATTGATTAAAAATGGTTGATGTGAAAAAAAAATAAAAAAATGCTCAAAGCGATTAATTTTGCATCAATGATAAAAGCAAAGTTTGCAGTTATCGGTCTTGGCCGTTTTGGCGGTAAGATCGCCAGACAGTTGTCCCGCAGGGGTGCCGAAGTAGTAGCCATAGACGACAATGAAGACAAAGTTGAAGTACTGAAAGAAGATGTGGCTATGGCTATAACCATGGACGCAACCGAAATCAACGCACTTAAGAGTTTCAAAATAGAAGAAATGGATGCTGTGGTAGTGGCCATAGGTGAAAACTTTGAAGCGTTGATTCTCACGGTTGTTAACCTCCTTGAGTTAAAGATAAAAAGGATAATAGCCAGGGCAGGCTCGCCTCACCAGAAGCTGATACTGGAGAAACTTGGCATAACCGAAACTCTTTCGCCGGAAGAGGAAGTTGGGATACTGGTCGCCGAAAGACTGATTCACCCGAGTGTTAAAACCTTTCTCCAGTTGCCTGATGGATTTGAGATAGCCGAAATTTCGGCACCAAAGGGCATCAAGAACATGACCATAGAGAAAATTGAATTTGACGTTAAGTATAATTTAAGTCTTATCACCATTAAGCGTTTGTATGAGATTGACAAAAGAGGCAAAACCGAATTCGAAAGACATTTGCTCGGAGTGGTACAGCCAAGTACAATTATTTACGAACAGGATGAGATTATCGTTATGGGTAAGGAGATAGACATTGAGCGTTTTATTGAGCTAAATAAATAATTTACTTAAGATATCTGATATCTTTGCTAAAAACGTTTCACTTCGATTAATCATATGAAAGAGAGGTCAGCGTTTTCTAATCTGTTTGCAACTGTATTTTTTTTCGCACTGGTTTACATTGCTTTTTTTGCAGTCTTCACCTTTCTGATTTTTGGCATAAACGGTCATTTTGATATTTTTGATGATATGTTCTGCATAGTCATGTCTATGATGCTGGCTACTATAGGCGAACTGCTACTGATTTACCGATTGAGAAAACGCTATATTCTTGAAGGAGGTACAAATCAGGCAAGATCATTTAAGATTTTTATGATTCTGCTGATTGTTTTGAACGGATCGGCTGCTGTATTTATTTTATACAATATAAATTCGGTATTTAGCCGCAACCGATTTAGCTCTGAATATGAAAATACTGCTTATGTGCTGGAAGAGCGATTTGATGAAATAATAGATTCCAGCAGAGGTGCAATTGATTCTCAGTCATTAAGGGATATAATTGATAAACTGAAAGATACAGCTTATTATACCTGGAGCTCTTTCGAGGATCCGAATATTGGTTTTAAAATTCATTTTCCCGGGCAATTCAGGGATACCCAAATTGTTAAACTCGTAGACGGTAAAAAGAGAAAAGTCTATTATCTGACACAGAAACAAATGACAGAAGGCGATCCAAATTACGCGTATTCCCTGATTTATTACCGTGAAGGCAATTTGCAAACAGAAGCGGAAGTGGATGATCTTCTAAATCGTGCCAGAGACAATTTTCTTGAAATTTCAAACGGCACTTTGCTTAGCGAGAATATCATCAATAACAGAAATTTTAATGGCCGTTCCATGTATTGTAAAATTGACGATTCGGATCTTTATATTAGATGTCATACATATTACCGGGAACCCTATCTGTTCTCCATTTCAGTTTTTACCAAAAAGGGGCAACTATTTAACAATAGAATCAGCAGATTTTTGGATGGCTTTGAATTCAGGGAAATAAACAATTGACCTTATTTTCCGTTGACAGAAATAGTTCCTGTCAAGAACCGAACAATTTGCTCAGCCCTGCAAATTTATGTTAAATGGTTTTAGCACATCACATTCTATAAAAGGCTTTCAAAAAATTACCTTTCTACTAAGGATAAAAATAGTAGATTTAATTCCGGAGTATTTTATTGAGTTTCGGCATTTTCAGAACTACTGTCGAATGTGTTTAATTCGTAGCTCAAAGCACCACTCGGACAGCGTTTTATTTGTTCGATAATTCTCTGTGGATCTTCTGCATCCGGTCTTATCCATGGTTTTGACATTGGATCGAATACTGTGCGCAGGCCACTCTCACCCTTCCAGCAAATAGTGGAGTGTATACAAAGTGAAGGTTTCCAGATGATAGTCAGATCTCCGTGTTTATATCTCTTAGTTAAATCTTTCATAAATTTATAATTAAATAACCAATCAGTCCGGCAATTAATACCAAACCGAATCCTTTAAGCAAATATAATTTAAGTTCCCGACTTCCGGCCCATAGACCAATACCGAGTTTTACAATAGTATTGGAAATACTTGCTGTGAGAATTGCATTCATGGCAGTAGAATTTGAAATTTCGTTTAAACTTAATTTAGAAACAGATATGGTAATTGCATCTATATCACTTAAACCGGCAATAAAACCTGAAATCAGTATACCTCTTTCTCCGGCATATTCATTGGCAAAACTAACCAGAAGTAAGATAATGATATATAATATTCCAAAAATCAGCGCACTCTGAAATTCCAGTGCGGTGCCCCTATGCAATTCCTCTTTTAAACTTAGTGTCTGGTCTTGTTTCCTGAAAAGATAAATACTGTAAGCAGAACCTGCAATTATAATCAGTGCTATGGGCAGTAAAAGCCCCTCAATCAGATTTTTATTGAAAATACTGACCCAGAATATGATTCTTAACAGCATCAGAGAAGATGCTATTAAAATGGCAATAGCACATGCAGCCGAAAAAGTATCTGACTCTTTGCTTTTTTTGGCAAATACCCAGGCACTCATGGTACTCGAAACCAGGCCACCGATGACACCGCTGATTAGAATTCCTTTTTTGTGTCCTAAAAACTTAGTCAGCAAATAGCCGAGAAAACCTATTCCTGATGTCATGACCACTACCCAGCCAATTTCACGGGGGTTGATGACATTATACGGACCTATGAAAATATCCGGTAAAAAGGGAAGTATAATGATGGCTGCCACAACGAAGCGGACAATGGCATACATCTCTTCCCGGGTAATTTTTCCAATCATGCGGTGCAATCTCACTTTTGCAGAAAGTATCACAAGAATTAATACTGAAATGACCAGACTGATCTGAATATAGCCCATCAGCGTAAGACTTCCCAGAAAAAACACCATTAAGGCTGTAAACTCTGTCGTGCCTCCGATATCTCCCTTCGCTCCGGAATTGAGATAGGAAATAGCTATGATACTGATAACTGCTAAAGTTATGAGGGCGAATATCCATGGACTTATCAGAAAATTTAAAAGCACCCCGGTAAATCCGGAGAGACTGATAATAATAAAAGTCCTCACACCTGCAAAACTACTTTCTTTGCTTTCCATGGCAGAGTGTTCTCTTTCGAGACCTATCAGAAAACCTGTTCCGCTGGCAACCAGAAGCCTTATCAGGAATTCCTCCTGCGTTATTTTTATAAGTTCAGTATTTATCAGAAAGTTTTCCAATTTAAATATCTTTTAAGTAATGTCGTAAGCCCGTGGTTCAGACAAAAATACTAAGCCGAAGCGATGCAACAAGTATGACCTTAATCATTTGGACAGTTTTAATATTATACCTTGACAGTTTTCCATTTGCCAAGTTTGAAGAAGTACCACGCTATTAATGCAATTGCGGTTTCGGCAACCGGAACGGCAATAAAGGCACCACTTGCATTCATTCCCATACTTTTGGCAAGGAAGAAAGCCAGCGGTATCTGAAAAAACCAGAATCCGAAAAGATAAATAAGGGTAGGGGTTTTAGTATCACCTGCACCATTGAGGGCTTGAGTCATCACCATGCTTATTCCGTAGAAAATATAGGCCGAACCCATGATGCGCAGCGATTCACTTCCGAATGCAAGTATGGCCTTATCATCTGTAAAGATCCCAATTATCGGTTCGGCAAAGAACAGGAATAATACCATCACAAATCCCATGAAAATTGCGTTGTATTTTGCGGTAATCATGACACTTTTTTCTGCCCTTAAGATCTCACCGGCACCAAGATTCTGTCCTACCAGTGTAGCAGCAGCGTTGCTCAGTCCCCATGCCGGAAGTATGAAGAACACCACATTTCTGATGGCAATCTGGTATCCTGCGGTTGCATCTGTCCCACCTGTTTCTGCAACCAGTTTAGCAAGTATTATCCAGCTGCCGCTGGCAATTATAAACTGCAATGTTGCCGGCCAGGCAATCTTAACAATAGACAACATGATAGCACCGTCGGGTCTGAAAATTTTAACTGCAAATTTCAATTGTCCGCTTCCGTTAAAAAGGTGGTATACCTGATAAAGCACACCGCAGCTTCTGCCGATTACGGTTGCTATGGCGGCACCCTTTAGTCCGTATAGGTTAATAAGAAGAGGACACAGTATAATGTTGAGTAAACTGGCTATCCACAAACTTTTCATTGCCATGGCCGCGTTTCCTGCACCCCTGAAAATACCATTCAGCAAAAAAAGCATGATGATGGCAAGGCTGCCTCCAAACATGATGCGGGCAAAAATAGTTCCCTCAGATACCACCTCAGGGCTTGCACCCATTAATCCCAGAATTTCGCCTGCATATATAAGTCCTGCAATGCTGAAGAAGACTGTCACTATCATGGCTATCAGAATAGACTGAGCTCCTGCCTTTGCTGCAGCTTCAGGGTCATTCTCTCCTGTTCGTCTTGCCACAATTGCCGTAGCGGCTGTGCTTAGACCAATGGCGACAGAGTATACAATCGTGATGACAGATTCGGTCAGTCCAACTGTGGCAATTGCATTTTTACCAAGTTTGCCTACAAAAAACATGTCCACTACTGCGAAAATACTTTCGAGGCTTAGTTCCAGTATCATCGGTATAGCCAGCAGAAAAGCAGCTTTAGATATACTGCCCTTTGTGTAATCGTGCTCTTCACCCTTGAGCGATTGTCGGATTAATTTTATGACTTCTCTAAATTTCCCCTTTGCTTCGGGTTGTGTTTCCATAAGCCGGCAAATTTAACCAAGTCACCAGTATCAAAAAAATTATTAAATCCTATGCAGGTCATTAGACCTCAATAATAGGAGTAACACGCATACTTTACGTGCATTACGGTATGATTATGCTGTCTGATTCAATTTGTAATTAACACTGATTTCTGTGTTAAGTAATTTCGAAATCGGGCAGTTCTTTTCTGCATCTTTCAGCAATTCAGCAAATTTATCTTCACTGATACCGCCAACTGTAGCAGTCAGCTCAAGTACAGACGAAGTTATACTGCCATTTTCAAGACTTATGCTGCAGGTAGTTTCAAGTTGTTCCGGTATAAATCCGGCTGCCGTAAGGTTAAAACTCAGCTTCATAGTAAAACACCCGGCGTGAGCAGCCGCTACAAGTTCTTCCGGATTGGTTCCAATTCCGTTTTCAAACCGCGTGCTATACGAATATTGTGACTTGTTCAGTACACCGCTTTGGGTACTAAGGTTTCCTTTGCCTTCTTTACCGCTGCCGTTCCAAACGGCTGTTGCTTTTCTGATCATGGTGATGTTAAGTTAATCGGACAAATTTAAGTTGCGGAGCATTAGAAAACTATCAGTTTTTGTTATAAGAATTTTAAATTTTTTATTCCTTCACGGAAACTTAAGAATCTGAAGGAAATAGGATTTGCTGACAATTAAAAAGTTTCCATTATGTCATATTTTGTCATATATTTGATTGTGGTATATGAATTGTCTGATAAAGGCTTAACAATATGATTTTCGACAAAAAAATATTCGGGGGGCACATGGATGCTGAGGATACAGAAGGGGGCGACCTGTTTCCCCTGTTCTCGCAACAGGAGGAAAAGGAAAGCAATAAGCTGACTGTACCGCAAAGTCTGCCAATTTTACCGATTAGAAATACAGTGCTTTTTCCTGGTGTGGTTTTTCCGATCACCGTGGGAAGGGATAAATCCATCAAGCTGATAAAAGATGCCAATAAAGGGGATAAGATCATCGGTGTTTTTTCACAGATAAATCCCGAAACTGAGGAACCGTCAATTTCGGATCTGAATACCATCGGTACAATGGCGCAGATAATAAAAGTATTGCGCATGCCCGACGGAAATACAACTGCAATTATTCAGGGAAAGCGCAAAATTGAATTAGGTCAGGAGATCAGCTCCGAGCCGTATTTAACCGCTTTGGTTAAGGCCATTGACATTGAAGAGGAAATTCACGACAAGGAACTTAAAGCGCTTATCAGTAGCATTAAAGACACAGCCGCTGAAAACATTGAACTTTCACCCAATATTCCCTCCGAAGCAAATTTTGCACTGAGGAACATTGACAGTGACAATTTTCTGGTCAGCTTTATAGCCTCCAATCTCAATATTTCCCTGGCTGAAAAACAGCTTATACTCAATTCTCACACTTTAAAAGAAAGGGCCGCTTTGGTATTCGAACATCTGATTCGCGAAAACCAGATGCTCAAGCTTAAAGACCAGATTCAGAGCAAGGTTAAAGTTGATATTGACAAACAGCAAAAGGAATATTTCCTGCAGCAGCAAATACGCGCCATACAGGAAGAACTTGGGCACGACACACCCGACAGGGAAATTGAAAGTCTGAGGGAGCGCGGCAATAAGAAGAAATGGAATAAGGATATACACGATGCATTCAACAAGGAACTCGACAAATTGATGCGTGTTAATCCTGCCAGCCCTGATTATTCGGTTAGTTTGAACTATGCACAAACTCTTCTTGATTTGCCATGGAACGAATTTACAAAAGATAATCTGGACGTTAAAAAAGCTCAGAAAGTACTAGACGCAGACCATTTCGGACTCGAAAAAGTAAAACAGCGTATACTGGAATATCTCGCAGTTATAAAACTAAAAGGAGACCTTAAAAGTCCGATTATATGCCTTTACGGCCCTCCGGGTGTAGGTAAAACATCTTTGGGTAAATCAATTGCCAGGGCAATAGGCAGGAAATATGTGCGTGTTTCTCTGGGAGGTTTGCACGATGAATCCGAAATCAGAGGTCACAGAAAAACATATATTGGTGCAATGCCCGGCAGGATTATCCAGAATCTTAAGAAGGTAAAATCCGGCAATCCGGTTTTCGTACTGGATGAAATTGACAAAGTTGGAAATGATTTCAGGGGCGATCCTTCTTCAGCACTTCTCGAGGTATTGGATCCGGAACAAAATACCAGTTTCCACGACAATTATCTTGAACTCGACTACGATCTGAGCAAGGTGATGTTTATAGCTACAGCGAATTCGCTCGACACAATACAGCCTGCCCTTCTGGACAGAATGGAGCTTATAGAAATCAGCGGATATACGGTTGAAGAGAAAATACAGATTGCCCAGAAATATCTGATTCCAAAACAGCGAACCATGCATGGGGTAAAAAGTACTCAGTTTAAGCTTACGGACAACGTCCTTGAAAGTATTATTGAAGAGTATACCCGCGAAAGCGGAGTGAGGAACCTGGAGAAAAAAATAGCCTCACTGGTAAGACATAATGCCATGCTGATTGCGAAAAAAGAAGAATTTAATCCTTCACTAAGCAAGGATGATGTAGAATCTATTCTGGGAGTTGACAAACTGGAAAAGGAAATATACCAGGACAATGAAACAGCAGGTGTTGTAACAGGTTTGGCCTGGAGCCCTGTCGGAGGAAGCATTCTTTTTGTTGAAAGCACACTAACCCGCGGTAAGGGCGGTATGATTTTAACCGGTAAGCTTGGTGATGTGATGAAGGAAAGTGCTACTACGGCCATGACTTATTTAAAGGCTAATGCAGATTATCTTGGTATAGACCATCATGTTTTCAATAACTGGGATACACATATACATTTTCCGGCCGGTGCTATTCCCAAAGACGGTCCAAGCGCCGGTATAACCATACTCACATCTCTTGCCTCACTATTCACACAGAGAAAGGTAAAACCATTTCTTGCCATGACAGGTGAGATAACTCTCAGAGGCAGGGTTTTGCCGGTTGGAGGTATCAAGGAAAAAATACTGGCCGC